>JAGVGM010000131.1 GCA_020057065.1 Thermodesulfovibrionia bacterium | reverse complement strand
TTTGATGCAATTGTCGCAACGTGCTTGCCCTGATAACGTGCAGCCTCAAGCTCATTGAGACTGGGCATGCGCTCCCCCTGTCCGCCTGCAATAGTGGAAGCGCCATATGGCGAACCACCGGTGATCTCATCAATCCGCATTTGACCCTGAAAAGCGTACGGTAACCCGACAATTATCATTCCATGGTGAAGCAAAGTAATATGAAAGCTGAGGATCGTGGATTCCTGTCCCCCGTGCTGTGTTGCGGAACTGGTGAAAACACTGCCAACCTTGCCGACAAGCGCTCCCTTCATCCAGAGCCCGCCTGTTGCATCGAGGAACTGTTTCATCTGCCCGCACATGTTGCCGAAACGTGTCGGGGTGCCGAATATAATAGCATCGGCTTTCCCAAGTGCTTCAACAGTGCAGACCGAAACATGCTCAAATTTTTTCTGAGCCTCGACCGCGCCCATTTTCTGTAGAACTTCGAGCGGGAGTGTTTCAGGAACTCGCCGCATTTCGACTGTTGCACCCGGCAAGCTTTTAACTCCTTCAGCAACAGCTTCCGCCATACGGTGAATATGTCCGTACATCGAGTAATAGACAATTAATGCTTTCATAACTTTCCTCCTTTGTTAAAAAGTGTATAAAACAATTATGAATGATAAATTCAGGTTTCGCAATAATTATCGTATTAATTGACAAAAAAAAGACAATTACGTACATTTAAGAAGATGATAAAAAATATTTCCGTATATTTCCCTCCCCCTTGACAGGGGAGGGGAGACGTTCTGTGGATAGATTCATTTTTACAGGAGGTTTATTATGCCGAGCGCTAAAATTACTCTTGTTCAGGACATGCAGTTTGTAGGTGTAGCTGATACAGGTCATGCAGTAGTTATGGATGCGCCTCTTTCAGCCGGCGGCAAAGGCACGGGTTCAAAACCATCGGAATTACTCCCGATGGCTTTTGGCGGCTGTTCGGGGATGGATGTGATCTCAATATTAAGGAAGAAGAAACAGAATGTGACCAAATTTGAGATAAATGTGAGTGGCGAGATGTCCAAAGATTACCCTCACATGTATACAGACATGCATATAGAATATGTTGTAACGGGAAAAGATATTTCTGAAGATGCTGTCAAGAGGGCCATAGAACTTTCACTTGAGAAATATTGCTCGGTAGGCGCAACTCTTGGGAAGGCTGCAAAAATAACACATTCGTATAAGATTATCCAGGAATGAATATACGAAAAAGGGGTTAGGGTTTAGGGATTAGGGGTTAGTACTCAATTTTTTATAATTCCTGATCTCTTATTATTACTATTGCAAATA
This sequence comes from Thermodesulfovibrionia bacterium, assembly GCA_020057065.1. GTDB lineage: Bacteria > Nitrospirota > Thermodesulfovibrionia > UBA6902 > UBA6902 > SURF-23. The sequence goes on along the minus strand of JAGVGM010000131.1, from coordinate 48,889 downwards.
TTATTCAAATACATCGCAACACTTGGCTTCATAGGTTACCTGCCCTATGCGCCGGGGACTTTTGGCACGGCAGCGGGTTTCTTGTTTGTATTATTACTGAAGAGTGACGACATCAGTCTTTTGATATCTTCCGCAGTTATATTCCTGCTCGGTCTTTTTACTTCGCATAGTGCTGAAAAACAACTTGGAAAAGACAGCAGGCATATCATAATAGATGAACTTTGCGGCTATATGATATCAGTAATATTTATTCCTAAAAGCATCGGATATTTGATTGCGGCATTTATATTGTTCAGGATATTCGATATATTCAAACCACCTCCGATAAGAGCAATAGAGAGGAATGTCCCCGGAGGAGCAGGCATTATGCTGGATGATGTATTGGCAGGGATTTATGCGAATGTTTGTTTGCAGTTGTGGAGATATATTGCAAATTGATTGGCGATCTGTTACCCGGCAAATAAATACTTGTTATATGCTCTTGAGATCATATTTTGCATTTTGTTACTGGTTCCAATTCTAACTAACTTACCTGATGTTGTCTAACATTTTCTCCTCAAAAAGATGCTGTTTATGATACAATTATGAAAGCTTTTTTCTCTCAATCCAAAGTATTCTGATGTAGGGCATAAAAAGTAATTAGACAGCATTTATTGGGATAAGGAATGGAAAAATTTGCTAAAAGCATTCTAAACTACTTTGCTACCTATACAGAAACCCGCTTTAATTTTCAAAAGAAAATCGATTATAAATGGACAAATGATCACTTAACTTCAGAGCTATCTGTTTTTTCTGAATTTCAACAAAAAATATTAAGCACTATAAAAAATAAAGAGTCGTTCCAATTTTCTGTAAAAAAAGGCGAGTATTCTATTTCACTTGATGAAGATACTTTCAAAAAAGAATTACTACAACAACTTGAAACAAATTATAACCTCGATTTTCTAAAAAGCTGTCTAAGGCAATCCTGTGATAAACTTATAAAAACCGAAAGCGATAAGATAATCATTTCAGGTACAGGCAAAAGAACAGAAGATGAAATAATAGCTAATCCAGACTTTCAAAAAAAAGCTTTAAGTGAAGGATTCAGAACTTTTAATCTTGCCTTTAGAAAGGTCGTTCAAGAGAGCCTTATAAAACTCCAGAAACAAAAGCGGGATGATTTGATAAAGGAATTAAATATTGCCGGCGCCCCGCTCACCTCTTTTAATCTCTATGGGTAAATTCCCCGCAGTTCTACTGCGTGATAAATATCAAACAAATTTATCCGTGTGATACCTCGTCAGCTCTGCTGCGAGGTAGTTCATTCTGTGAACCGTTTTATTTAGCGAGGTATATTGAAAGGGCAGGCTCAGGCACTATTGAAATGATAAAACAATGCAGAAAAAATAACCTGCCGGAACCGGAATTTATGCAGAAGATGGGACATTTCATAACGGTATTATGGAAGGATATATTTACAGAAAAGTATTTGTCCGGGCTCGGCCTGAGTGAGCGGCAGACAAAAGCTGTCGATTACTTGAAAACGCATCGAGAAATTACAAACTCGATTTATCAGATTGAGTTTGAGGCGTCAAAACGAACTGCCTCTCGCGATCTGGATGATATGATGACGAAAGGAGTCGTTGAGAAAGTTGGAATAACCGGTAAGGGTGTCCATTATCGTTTGGGTAAAGGGGCCACAAAGGGGCCAAAGAGGCCATGAGGATTTCTTTTACAGCTCGGGGATTGAGGATTCAAAGGGGCCATAAAGGGGCCAAACGGGCCATGAATCGGCTTCTTGATAAACCCGTCATAAACCCGTCAAACCCTTCACTAAGGGGACATAATGGGGACATTAAAGGGCTCACAGAGGACTCAATTGGCTCAGGACGGCATAGTAGAATTTTAAAGGAGATAACCACGTGGGAAAGATTAATCTGACAGACGAGGATTTCAGGATTCTTTCTGAATGCATAAATGATCAGACGGAGGTTCCTGAAGATTTATTGCTTAAATTATCCCCCGGCTTTTTTGAGAAACTGAGGCAGGCAGGGAAGTTTGATTATAAGGAACTGGATAAATACAAAATCCCTACCATTGAATACGCAGGCAAAAGACCAGAATCCGTAATCCTTGCGCAGGCTGCCATTACCGGCGGCGCAGCTCCTCTGCAGATTATCCGGAGCTTTGCCAATGGCAAAAATGGCGACTGGAAGAATCTGATTCTTCAGGGAGATAATCTGCAATTTCTGAAAACCTGTTACTTGAATCAGGATCCATTGATAAAGGGGAAGGTGAAAGGGAAGGTGAAGCTTATTTGCATCGATCCGCCGTTTGCTACTAAAAGTGATTTTGGCGGTAAAGAAGGAGAGCGTAGTTATAGCGATAAAGTCGACACTGCAGAGTTTATTGAAGGCTTACGTGAACGATTGATATATTGTAATTATTAAATATGATATTGAAATATTGCAGTAATTTGTTGACTTTTGTTTTTGGATCTTATATGCTTTAACTTATGGTAACTTCAAATATTGCTAAAATGAGATTATTTCATTTAACCGAAAAGATATTCCAGGGGTTGTCTCCTTCAAGAAGCTCCAAGGCTAAGCAATACGAAAGAAACATTCCCATTATTAATATTAAGGACATCGTGGATGGTCAGGTTCAACTCAATGCCCTTGACGCAATACCGGTTGATTATAAAAATGTTGATAAATATGTTATCCATTCCGGTGATGTGTTAGTTACATGCCGAGGGACTCTTTTAAAGTCTGCAGTTGTGCCAGAGGGAATTGATCACAGTTTGATAACATCAAACCTAATTGCTATTCGCCTTAATGGCAGCCTTGATCCTGTCCTGCTTTCAGCCTTTTTCCAAAGTCCCACGGGGCAGAAAACCCTGCTCTCCAATGTCCGTTCTTCTACCATGCAGATTGCTTTGACAGTTTCGGATGTTGAAAACATAGAGGTGCCGGTCGCCCCGTTAGAAACACAGAAAAAACTTGCAGGGTTAATAACAGCAGCGAATAATTGCTACTCAACTACTATTGAATCTGCTAATCTAAGGCGCGAAATAGCCTATAACATAGTCCATAATTTTTTTATTAAGCCAGATGAACAACCTACGGAGGGGAAATGTGAATAAATTAACGAGGGAACAACTAAATGCATATCTCTGGAGCGCAGCGGATATACTCCGTGGTTCCATAGATTCGTCTGATTATAAGAACTATATATTCGGGATGCTTTTCCTAAAGCGTCTCTCCGATGTTTTTGAAGAAGAGGCGGAGAAGGTGGAAAAGAGAGAGCTTGACGCAGGCACTCCACCTGAAGAGGCGCAACAGATCGCATGGGAAGATCCGGATGAACACCAGTTCTTTGTACCTTTACGGGCTCGCTGGTCTGAGATAAGGAAGGTTTCGAGTCAGATGGGTGATGCACTTAATAAGGCTTGCGAAGCCCTTGAGGAGCAGAATCAAACTCTGGAGGGTGTTCTTGCCGGAATTGATTTTAATGATCCATACAGACTTGGGGATGCAAAGAACCGTGAAACCGTACTCACCAGGCTGATACAGCATTTTTCACAGATCGGCCTGAAAAATGCGGACCTTTCCGAGCCTGATTTACTCGGCAGGGCATATGAATATCTCATCGAAAAGTTTGCTGACGACGCAGGGAAAAAAGGTGGAGAGTTTTATACCCCGCGAAAAGTGGTTCAACTGCTTGTAGAACTACTTGACCCTAAAGAAGGGATGAGACTATGTGATCCTACTAATGGCTCCGGAGGCATGCTTATAGAGTGTGCCCATCATGTTGAACGGAATGGAGGAAATCCCAAGAACCTTTCACTCTTCGGGCAGGAAAAGAATCTCGGCACATGGGCAATCTGTAAAATGAATATGCTCCTGCACGGCTTGCCGGATGCTGATATTAGAAAAGGAGATGTCATTCGCAATCCACAGCTTGTTAAGGACGGCGAACTTATGCTCTTTGACAGAGAGATAGCTAATCCACCGTTCAGCCTTGACGAGTGGGGCAGAGATGTTGCTGAAAACGACGGTTACGGCCGGTTCCGTTTCGGTTTACCCCCAAAGACAAAGGGCGATCTGGCGTTTGTGCAGCATATGATAGCAACGATAAACATGAATGGCATGGTCGGCGTTGTCATGCCTCACGGCGTTCTGTTCCGGGGAGCTGCTGAGGGCAGAATCCGCCAGGGCATTCTTGAGCATGACCTTTTTGAGGCCGTGATAGGACTTCCGCCAAATCTCTTCTATGGGACAGGGATACCGGCAGCGATATTGATATTCAACAGAAACAAATCTATCGAGCGTAAAGGGAAAGTATTATTTATACAAGCTGCCGATGAATATGAAGCGGGGAAAAACCAGAATCATTTGAGAGACCAGGATATCCAAAAGATAGTAAATACATTCAAAGAATTCAAGGATATTGAACGGTACGCCAGAGTAGTTACGCTTGAAGAAATAAAAAATAATGACTACAACCTCAACATTAGCAGGTATGTAGATACTTCACTGCCCGAAGAAAAGATTGATATAAAAGAGGCGCTGACAAAACTTAGGCAGCTTGAAAAGGAACGTGACAATGCCGCATCGGAGATGAATGCGTATTTGAAGGAACTGGGGTTTGAGTGATTACATTTTTATGAAATGTAGGGGCAGGTTTGTAACCTGCCCTTTCTAAAACGGAGGAAGAGCTTATGAAATATCAGAACAGACTTTCAGAGGTTGACGAGTTACAGAAGGAGATCAACAAATACCGGCCGTTAAGCCGTCATGCGCTTAAGCAGTTGAAGGAATATTACCGGATCGGATTAACATATTCCAGCAATGCAATAGAGGGGAACTCGCTTACTGAATCCGAGACAAAGGTCGTTATTGAAGACGGGATAACAATAGGGGGGAAGCCGCTAAAGGATCATTATGAAGCTATAGGGCATAGTGAAGCTTATGACCTTTTATATGAACTCGCTAAAAACAAGACCATAACCGAAAAAGACATATTGCAGTTACATAAACTTTTCTATTACCGCGTTGATTCAAAAAATGCCGGGAAATACAGAAAACAGGCTGTTATTGTTACCGGGACTGATTTTGAGTTTCCGTCGCATTTCGAGCTTAAGACTTTAATGCGGAAATTTACGGCTGAGATACCCGCCCTGAAAAAGAAATTTCATCCGGTTGAATTTGCATCGCTTTTGCATATTCGACTTGTTACCATTCATCCTTTTATGGATGGAAATGGCAGGACAGCCAGACTGTTAATGAACCTTGCGCTGCTTCAGGAAGGCTACCCGATAACCATCATTCCTCCGGTAGTGCGCAGCGATTATATTTCCGCAACCCGGGGCGCAAATAAAGGGGAAAACCAGCCCTTTATAAATTTCATATCCTGCATGGTTTGGGAAAGTCAGAAGGATTATATAAGGTTGCTGAAGAGTTTGAGCAGGGAGAAGAAATGATTAAGGAAAACGATAGACCCTTCAAACAGATACCGCCCGGTGAAATATTAGAAGAAGAGTTAAATGCCCGTGGCTGGACACAGACGGATTTTGCAAAGATCACGGGGAAACCACTTCAGTCTATAAACGAAATTATAGCAGGCAAGAAGGCGATTACTTCTGAAACGGCCCTCATTTTTTCAGAAGCCTTCGGGACATCCTTGGATTTCTGGCTAAACCTTCAAGCTGCTTATATGAGGGATTTAGGATGAGCAACAGTAAAAAAATCCAGAAACTCCCTTCCGATTATGCCGCCTTTCTAAAAACAATAAAGCAGCATATCAGTGAAAGCAGAATTCAAGCCTATAGAGCAGTAAACAAGGAACTTATTGGCCTTTACTGGAATATAGGACGCGAGATTGCTTTACGACAGAAGCGTGATGGATGGGGCAAATCCATAGTTGAAAAACTGTCTTATGACCTGCGTGAAGAATTACCGGGTACATCGGGTTTCTCTACGCAAAACTTATGGTATATGCGGCAGTTTTATCTTGAGTATAATGAACATCCAAATCTCCAACAAGTTGTTGGAGAAATTCCCTGGGGACAAAATCTGATAATCATCGCTAAGGTTAAAGAGCTATCCGCACGGGAATACTATCTCAAAATGACCGTCGAAATGGGCTGGAGCCGGAATGTTCTTCTGCATCAAATACAGACTCAGGCGCACAAGAGGCACAAGCTTGCCACGAAACAGCACAATTTCCCTGATACGCTCCCTGCTGCCCTTGCTGAACAGGCGGATCAGGCCATGAAAGACGTTTACGCCCTCGACTTCCTCGGTATAACAAAACCCGTTGTTGAGCGGGAGCTTGAACGGCGTTTGGTAAATCAGATACGCAGTGTCTTATTGGAATTCGGACATGGCTTTGCATTCATCGGCAATCAGTATCCAGTGAAACTCGGCAACGAAGAGTATTTTATCGATCTCCTCTTTTATCACCGCAAACTGAAATGTCTTGTCGCTATAGAATTGAAAGCGGGCAAGTTCAAGCCTGAATATGCAGGCAAGATGAATTTCTATCTAAACCTGCTTAATGACTTTGTCCGTGAGCCTGATGAAAATCTTTCTATCGGAATCATCTTGTGCGGAGACCGCAACAGGATGGAAGTGGAATATTCCCTGAAGGGCATAGAAAAACCAATGGGCGTCGCTGAATACACGCTTACCAGAAAGTTACCATCTGATCTTGTAGACAAACTGCCTAAACCTGAAGAACTTGAAAGGCAAATAATGCAGGAGCTTGGGAAAGAGGAGATGGAAGGAGAAGCCGAAAGGGTGGATAAAGAAGTTTCCAGAAGGAGAAGAAAGATTCAGTGAGCAAAGTGATCCCGGAGGGATGGACAGAAGATTTACTGATGAATTTGGTTAGTGCACAAAGAGGCACTGAGCCCGGCTATGAAGCTTACTGTGAACCTGAAAAAGGGGTCTGTTTTCTTAGGATAGGTGATTTATCTGGAAAGACAAACAATCCGGTTTTTACAAAAGCGAAAGGATTATTGTATATCGGTCCTGATGATATTCTTTTTGCTTTAGATGGTTCACCGGGACTGGTAGCGAAAGGCTATAGCGGAGCAATATCTTCAGGAATTAGATTGGTTAAACCCAAAAACCAGAAAGTCAAAAAAGACTTTTTATTCTATGCCCTACAATCGCCCACGGTTCAGTCAATAGTTAAAGCCTATACAACAGGTTCAACAATATTGCACGCTGGGAGGTCTTTACAATTCATTACAATCCTTCTTCCCCCTCTTTCCGAACAACGCAAGATCGCTGCTATCCTTTCATCTGTAGATAATGCCATTGAAAAGACAAAGGCGATTATTGAGCAGACAAAGGTTGTAAAAAAAGGACTGATGCAGGAATTGCTTACCAGTGGCATCCCCGGACGGCATAAGAAGTTCAAGAAGACTCCTATCGGAGAGATACCGGAGGAGTGGGAGGTGGTGAGGTTGGGGGATATTTACGAGATTCAATTGGGCAAAATGTTGTCACCAAAATCTAAAGGTGGATTTAATCCAAGGCCATATTTAGGCAATTACAATGTTCAGTGGAACAGAATAGATTTAAAAACTATTCAATACATGGATTTCACTGAAAAAGAAATGGAAAAGTATAGATTGAGAAAAGGAGACCTGTTAATTTGTGAAGGAGGCGAAATCGGAAGAACTGCAATCTGGAATAACGAACTTCCAGAATGTTACTACCAAAAGGCGATACACAGATTACGTCCATTAGAACATAATACGGTTCCGGAATTTTTATTGCATTTCATGTTGTTTGCTGCCGAGAAAAAATACTTCACTTATCTTACAGGAGTAAATACTATTGCTCACCTACCCGCTGAGCAGTTAAGAAAAATTAAAATCCCTTTACCAAAATATAAAGAGCAAAAAGAAATTTCGTTAACAATAAACAAGCTGGAAAATATTTTAAGAATTAATTCTAACTTGATTGCAGAATTTAGTAAATTTAAGGCTGCCCTCATGCAGGTTTTGTTGATAGGTGAAGTGAGGGTGAAGGTTTAATCATGCAGGACTGGAACGAACTGCATCTCTCTGAAGACCCTGCGGCGGAGCTTCTTGAATCAATCGGCTATACCTTTGTCTCTTCTGAAGACCTTGATAAAGAACGTTCAAGCCAGAAAGAAGTTATCTTAATCAGCCGTCTTGAGAAAGCGATCAGGAAACTGAATCCTTGGATATCGGATGAGAATCTTAAAAAGGCGGTTCGTGAGATAGCCAATGTTCAGGCTGTGAGCCTCGTGGATGCTAATGAAAAGATTCATACCGCATTGGTACACACCATCTCTTTTGAACAGGATTTGGGGCAGGGTAAGAAAGGACAGAGCGTTCACTTCATTGATTTTGAGCATCCTGAAAATAATGAATTCATTGTCACCAGGCAATTCTGGGTTCAGGGAAGTAAAAAAGCTATATGTCCTGATATCGTAGTTTTTGTCAATGGCATTCCGCTCGTAGTCATTGAATGCAAAAGTCCTACAATACAAAATCCTATCGAAGAAGCGATCACTCAACTTATCCGTTACCAGGAAGCAGAAGATAGGTTCAAGGGACAGGGAGCGCCGCGCCTGTTTGAGACAGCTCAAATCCTTGTTGCCACATGCGGGCAGGCTTCCATGTTCGGCGCTGTCGGCACGTCGCACATGTATTATGCTGAATGGAAAGTCCCTTTTCCTTTAACGCTCGATAGTCTGCAAAAAATATTAGGCAGAATCCCGTCGCCGCAGGATGTTCTTATTTATGGAGTTCTTCACCCTGCAAACCTCTTTGATATGGTGAGAAACTTTATAGCCTTTGAGGTTGATAAAGGAAGAACCATAAAGAAGGTTGCCAGATATCAGCAGTTTATTGCTGTGAATAAGGCTATAGAAAGAATTCTAAGTGCAAAGGTTCCCACAAAAAGAGGCGGGGTAATCTGGCATACACAGGGATCAGGGAAGTCCCTCACTATGCTATGGCTGGCTGTCAAGCTCAGGCGCATAATGGAATTTGAGAACCCTACTATTGTCATAGTCACTGACAGAATCGATCTCGATACCCAGATCAGCGGGACTTTTGAAAGATGCGGCTTTCCAAATCCTGAGAGAGCAAAAAGTGTAGCAGGCCTTCGTGATCTGCTCAAGGCAGGCGTTGGAAAGACAATTATGACCACAATACAGAAATTTCAGGATGCCACGACCGAAGATATTCATCCGGTCCTCACAGAAGAAAAGAACCTGTTTGTGATGGTTGATGAAGCTCATCGCACTCAATATAAGAGCCTTGCAGCGAATATGCGCAGGGCCATGCCTAATGCCTGCTTTTTGGGATTTACAGGAACCCCGATTGATAAAAAAGATAGAAGCACGATCCATACATTTGGTCCATACATTCATACCTATAATATTGAACAGTCTGTAAAGGACAGGGCGACTGTTCCGATCTATTATGAAGGCAGACTGCCTGATATCAGAATAGAGGGAGAGTCCCTTGATGCTATTTTTGAAAGGGTTTTTAAGGATTATCCCTCTGATGAAAGAGAACGCATTAAGACTAAATACGCTACCCTTGAGGCAGTTGCCGGCGCTCCCAAAAGGATAGAGAGGATATGCCTTGATATCATCGAACACTATGAAAAGTTTATTCAGCCGAATGGTTTTAAGGCGCAGATTGTAGCGGTAAACAGGGACACAGCAGTAACCTACAAGGAAACACTCGACCGCCTTGACGCCCCGGAATCCGCCCTTATTATGTCGGCAAGTCATAATGACCCTGAAAGGCTTGCAAAATACAAACTGATCAAAGAAAAACAACAGGCGCTGATTGACAGATTTAAAGACAAAAACGATCCCCTTTCCATCCTGATAGTCTGCGATATGCTGATCACGGGCTTTGATGCCCCGGTCGAACAAGTCATGTATCTTGACAGCAATTTCAAAGAACATACATTGCTTCAGGCCATAGCAAGGGTAAATCGTATTTCTCAAGGGAAAGATTACGGACTCGTAGTCGATTACTGGGGAATATCACGATTTTTACAGGAGGCCCTGAGTATCTTTCATCCAAAGGATATTGAAGGTGTAATGCGTCCGAAATCCGAAGAGCTGCCGCGTCTTGAAAGCCGTCACAGGGCTGCCATGCGCTTTTTTGACAGGGTTAATAAAGATAATCTGGAGGCATGTATAAAAGTTTTGGAGCCTGAGGATGTGAGAGCGGAATTTGATATCGCCTTCAGGAGATTTTCGCAGAGTATGGATATGCTCCTGCCTGAACCATCAGCCCTTCCATATGTAAAAGACCTGAAGTGGCTCGGGAAGATACGCAATGCTGCGCGAGCCCGGTACCGTGATTCAAGACTTGACCTTGCAGACTGCGGCGCGAAGGTGCGCAAACTAATTGAAGAGTATATTCATGTATCAGGAATAGAACAAATCCTTGAACCTATCTCCATTTTCTCTGAGAGATTTGATAAAGAAGTGGCAAAACTGACTTCTACAGAGGCTAAAGCGAGTGAGATGGAGCATGCCATCAGACACGAGATATCTGTGAAACTTGAAGAAGATCCTGTTTTTTATCAGTCCCTTAAAGAACGGCTTGAAAAAATAATCGAGGAGAGAAAGCAGGAGAGGATAGATGCTGCAAAGCAGCTTAAACTTCTTCAGACAATAACGGATGAGATGAAAAATGTGCACAAAGTCGCTGAAGAGATGGGCATGTCTGAGACCGAGTTTGCCTTCTATAACATATTGTCGAAAAAAGACGGAGATCATGGCGAGGGCAAAATATCAGAGGAACGACCTTCTTACGGGGGCAGAAAAGGACCCAATAAGGAACTGGCAGGGCTGATTTTTGAATCCCTTGAAAAGCTTGCTGTAGTGGACTGGATGCATAAAGATGACGTTCAGCGTGAAATGCGAAGACAGATCAAGAGACATTTGAGAGCTGCAGGATATAAATTGGAAGAGGTAGAACCTTTAACGATTAAATTAATGGATCTCGCACGTGTGAGGATCAGAAGATGACTAATAAAGGTCAAGTAACTTTTGGCCGAAAGACTATCAATTTTGCGATAATCAGGAGTCCGAGACGGAAAAAGACAATCGCCCTCTCTATCGGACCGGCAGGCGATGTTTTAGTAAGATCGCCTATTCATGCCCCCTATTCAAAACTTATTCATGTTGTAAAGTCTAAATCAGAATGGATAATTAAAAAGACCGGTTCTCTGAAAATTTCTCATCATGCGGAAAAAGAGTTTGTCAGCGGAGAGTCTTTCCCCTATCTTGGCCGTCATCTACGCCTTAAAATCCTGAGAAGCCATAACCATAATAAGCCTGCTGTAAGATTGCACAAAAGTCGCCTGATTGTTGGGGGGTATTGCGATACGCCCAATGATCAATGCCCCGGAGAGATCAGGAATGTATTAATTAATTGGTATTCGGTACAGGCAAAAAAACGGATTATAGAGAGGGCAAACATATATGTTAAAAAAATGGGATTACCCGATCCAAAGGTTTTAATACGCGATCAACAGAAAAGATGGGGTAGTTGTGATACAAAAGGTGTATTACGCTTCAACTGGCGCATAATTATGGCGCCCATGAGTATCGTTGATTATGTTATTGTTCATGAGCTTTGCCATCTTAAATACAGAAACCATTCAAATGCTTTCTGGAAATATCTCGGCTCCATTTTACCCGATTATGATAAACGGAAGGAAAGATTGAGGGAAGAGGGAAGTAACTTTTATTTCTGAGGGAGCAAAGATGCGAAAAAATGATGTGGATTTTCAAAAGCCCTGCACATTTTTACATTTCTGTGGTATCCTATTTTGGAACATAAACTGTATATAAAATAATCTTGAGAAGTTTTATTGCTATAGAATTGCCGGAGTCGGTAAGAACCGCTCTTTCTGAATTGCAGAATGGACTTAAAAAGTGCGGAGCGGATGTGAGATGGGTAAAACCCGAGGGCATTCATCTTACACTGAAATTTCTCGGCGATATTAAAGAAAAAGATGTTGATCGTATAGTAAATATAATTGAGGGGACGTGCAGGAAGTATACAGCGTTTAATCTTGAGATCGCGGGAGCAGGCGTTTTCCCAAACAAGAGATCTCCACGTGTTCTATGGGTTGGAATTAACGGAAACGGGACTTTTGCAGCACTTCAACAGGAAATTGAGGACGCGATGGCTTCTATGGGATTTGAAAAAGAAAACAGGAAATTTCTCCCTCACCTCACCCTTGGCAGATTCAGGTCTTTAATTGGGAAAGAAACTTTATTGGAAGAAATTGAATTGCATAAGGACAATAAGTTTGGCGTTATCGATGTGAAATCCGTCTCTTTCATTAAAAGCGATTTAAGCCCGGCAGGGGCGCGGTATACAAAGATTGCGGAGATTGCATTGGGAAAATGAGAAAGGGTTCAAGGGGCCGAGGGTTTAGGGTTCAAGTGAGTCAGCTTGTCTTTACTCGTACCCTTGACCCCTTGAATCCTGAGAATAATCTTATTACAGTAGAATGCATAATTATCTAAAAACCAAGGAGGAATTACATGTCTGATAAAGATCGTTCAAAGGCTCTTGAAGTAGCCATATCACAGATAGAAAAACAGTTCGGCAAAGGCGCAATAATGCGTCTCGGCTCTGAAGGTATAACGGAAATACAAGTTATCCCTTCAGGGTCCATAGGTCTTGATGCGGCCCTTGGGATCGGAGGATATCCGAGAGGAAGGGTTGTTGAGATCTACGGCCCTGAATCGTCAGGAAAGACAACTCTTGCGCTCAATGCTGTAGCGCAGGCACAAAAAGCAGGAGGCAACGCAGCCTATATCGATGCCGAGCATGCTCTGGATCTGTCATATGCTGGAAAACTCGGGGTCAATATCAATGATCTTCTTGTAAGCCAGCCTGATACAGGAGAGCAGGCGCTTGAAGTGACCGAAACGCTGGTTCGCAGCGGTGCGCTTGATGTTATTGTCATAGATTCTGTAGCAGCGCTGGTACCACGGGCAGAGATCGAAGGGGACATGGGGGATAGCCTGCCGGGACTTCAGGCGCGGCTCATGAGCCAGGCCTTAAGAAAGCTCACCGCGGCGATTGCAAAAGGACAGGCAACCGTTATTTTTATTAACCAGATCAGAATGAAGATAGGTGTTATGTTCGGGAACCCTGAAACAACAAGCGGCGGGAATGCACTCAAGTTTTACGCATCTGTCAGGCTTGATATAAGAAAAATTGAAAACCTCAAAGATGCACAGGAATCGATAGGAAGCAGGGTGAGAGTGAAGGTGGTAAAAAACAAGGTGGCCCCGCCTTTCAAACAGGCTGAGTTTGATATTTATTTCAATGAAGGGATTTCGAGAAACGGCGAGATAATTGATCTCGGCGTTGAAAAGAACATCATTGAGAAATCAGGCGCATGGTACTCTTACAACGGAAGCCGCATAGGACAGGGGAGAGAGAATTCCAGACAATATCTACAGGCGAACCCTCAAATAGCCGGCGAGATTGAATCAAAAATACTGGAAGCGTATAATTTTAAGAAATAAGTAAAAAAATCCGATAAAGTTAATCGTAATGTGTGAAGTGTAATTAGAGATGAGTAAATGAGAAGAAAAATTCATTATGCATTAAGGTTTTAAATCGGAGATAAACTATGTCAATTGATATTAATATACTTTTAAAGAAGGCTGCTCAGATGAAGGCTTCCGACCTGCATATAAAGGCAGGCAATCAGCCTATTGTCAGGGTCGATGGGAAGATTATCCCTTTGCAGGATGAAAAAAGACTGTCCCCGGAAGATACTTTGAATTTAGCCAGATCAATAATGAACGACTATCAGTGGGAGCAATTTGATAAGGCACATGATATAGATATTGGGTATAGCGTCCCCGGGCTTGCCAGGTTCAGGTGTAACTGTTTTGTGCAGAGAGGGTCGATAAGCATTGTATTCAGGGTTGTTTCCATGGAAATTCTGGATATTGAAGAATTGATGCTGCCGGTTGTTTTAAAGAAGATAGCCCTGGAGCCGAGAGGGCTTATCCTTGTTACGGGCACAACAGGGAGCGGGAAGTCCACTACCCTCGCATCCATGGTCGATTATATAAATTTAAATAAAACAAAAAATATTATAACGATCGAAGACCCGATAGAATTTTTACACAGGGATAAAAAAAGTATAATCAGCCAGAGAGAGATCGGTCATGACACAGAATCGTTCAGCAAGGCCCTGAGGGCTGCCTTAAGACAGGACCCTGACGTTATTCTTGTAGGTGAAATGCGTGATTTTGAAACCATCCAGACGGCCTTGATTGCAGCTGAAACAGGCCATCTTGTTTTCAGCACGCTGCACACTTCTGATGCAGTAGAAACTATAAACAGGATCATTACAGTTTTCCCTCCGTATCAGCATAAGCAGGTCAGGATACAGCTTGCCTCTATTCTAAGGGCGATCATATCCATGAGGCTTGTTCCGAGGGCAGATGAAAAAGGAAGAGTGCCCGCCATTGAAGTGCTTGTGGCAACGGCAACTATAAAGGGCTGTATAGAGGACTCTGATAAAACAAAGCTTATTTCTGATTACATAGCGGAAGGGTTCAGCCAGTACGGCATGCAGACCTTTGATCAATCCTTCCTGAGCCTGTACAAACGCGGGATTATAACGTATGAAAATGCAATAAGCTGGGCCACAAATCCGGATGACTTTGCACTAAGGGTTAAAGGAATATTATCCACAAAGGATTCATGGGAACAGAGTTCCGCTACTAAAGAAAAAAATAAAAAGGGGCCTGATATTGAAAGGTTTTCGCAATGACGCCAAAACCTGCGCATTAAAACTGCTAAGTTACCGCTCCAGAAGCAGAAAAGAGATAGTTGACAGACTGAAAAGAAAAGGCTTCTCCGTCATAGAGATTGAAGCTACTATTCACTTCCTTGAGAAGGCAGGCTTGATCAGCGACGAAGCTCTGACCAAAGAGCTTTTCAGATATTCAGTAGAAAGAAAATCTCTCGGGAAAAAAGGCATTGAGGCCTTCCTCTCCAAAAGAGGGATCGATAAAGAACTCATACATAAAGAATTATCAATCTATACAAACGATATTGAGGCCGAATCTGCTACGGGATTTGCAGAAAAGAAATTAAAGAGCCTTGATAAATATCCCAAAGAAATTATCAGGCGGAGACTCTGGGGCATGCTTCAGCGCAGGGGGTTTTCAGTTGAGGTGATTAATAAAGTGATTGAGAGACTGTAGGGGCACGGCATAATGAGTTTTAATTGAAAAACTATTTTACTATCTGGTATAGTTCATAGCCATGGACAATCTAAAAGAGAAACTCATTCAAATAATACGGAAACGCTCTTTTCAGTATAGCAGTGAGCCAAAATTTAAACTTTCATCAGGCGGGGTCAGCAATTTTTACTTTAACCTGAAAAAAACAACTCAATCTTCTGACGGCATGTATCTTGTTGGTAAAATCGTTTTTGAGAAGATCAAAGGGCTTGGTTTGCATCCGCATGCGATCGGCGGCCTTACTCTTGGGGCCGATCCTATCGCTTATGCAGTTGCCATGCATTCTTATATTGCAAAAGAACCTATACATGCTTTTGTGATAAGAAAAGAACCGAAACAGCACGGCCTCAAATTACCGATAGAAGGAGATGTAAAGACAGGGGACCACGTTATTATTGTGGATGACGTAGTGACTACAGGCAGCTCCACAATAAAGGCAATAAATACTGCAAAAGAAAACAACCTGATCATAGACGCAGTGATTATACTTTTAGACCGTTGTGAACAAAACGGCAGACAGAATATAGAGGCTTCAGGTTATCCGGTTTATAATATCCTGACACTGCATGATTTTGTTCCTGCCAATAATTAATGTTTCGTTTTTTACGATTTATAAAATCTCCCCTAACCCCTCTTTGCCAAAGAGGGGGACACACCCCTTAATCCCCTCTTAATAGAGAGGAAAATTTAGTCCCCCTTTGAAAAAGGGGGATGCAGGGGGATTTTGTAACTTTATTTACACAGACTAATATTTCAGAAAAAGGGGTTTATGCGGTTTCTTCTTTTTTTTCTTATGTCTTTTACAGGGATGCCTGCAGACCCTGCATCGTTCATCACTGCACCACTGGCAGAAGTTGCAATCAGGGCAGGGATTCTTTTTCAGTTTCTTTTTTGATTGCATAAAACTTCTAACATTTTTTTATGAAGCTCTTCGTTCCCTGCTGCAAGCAGAGACGTTGTACTTTTAACACTTATTTTGATATCTTCTATTTTCCCACCAGTAAGGTCCGTAATAAAACCACCTGCTTCTTTAACCATCAGATACCCTGCTGCAAAATCAAAACTTCGTGAGTTAGAGGGCACAGCAAATACACTTATAGCGCCCTGTGCAAGAAATGCCAGATCGAGTGCAGTTGAACCAAAGCATCTGGCCCTGGAAAACATGGAGATCAGCGGCATAATTACCGGTATATCAACTTTCGGTGTCTGGGCCTCATAGGCAAGGACCTTGAAGGTACTATCCTGCTGGGTTTTTACAGGTATTCCATTCAGGAAACTTCCCCCGCCTTTTATTGCCCAGAATTCGTCTCCGCTTATCAGGTTAATTACGTAACCCAGTGAAGTGTTCCCTATAGTATCGCCGTCAACAATTGCTATTGACGTAGAAAACAGCGGGATACCGCTTAATGCATTTCTGCTTCCATCAATAGGATCTAATAAAAGTTTAATCCCGCCGCCTCTGATATCTATGACGCCGCATTCTTCAGATACAATAGTAAGCGGTATTTTGAGTTTCTCAGCTTCTTCAATAACGATGTCTTCAGCTTTTTTATCAATCGGATGGGTAATATCGCCGCTTGCACCTTTTCCTATTGGAGCTGCATTGCGCAACTCTTCTAAATGAAGAAGGATTTCTTTCTTCAGGCGTTTACCGATCTTTCTGAGTTGTGCAATTTCCATAGCTGACTCTGTTCTAATGAAACTGTCATATTACCCCCCCCCGTTGTAAAAGGGGGGCAGGGGGGATTTTGATAACAAATTATTCAGAAAATCTCCCCTAACCCCTCTTTGCTAAAGAGGGGGATTACTATACCCTACTCTATATATTCGTTTATTCTCTCAATCTTAAAAAATTCATCATCCAGAACTCCATGTATAAAATTGAAGATCTTTCTCCTGTTCTCCGGTGACACGTCAGGATAAAAAACCGGATTGGCGACAACGGCCCCCCTGAATGCATAAAATGGCGCAACTACTTCAAGCAGTTCCTGGTCCCCGGTTTTTTTAAAATAATCATCATGAAATAATTTCAACGCCTCAAGATAAATTCCCTGAACGTTACCATAATTATTAATTGAAAAAAAGATATAGTTTATTGTCAATGCTGTAATGTCATCTGCGGCATCACCCCATGGCCCGCGGCTTCGGTCGAGGAGAATAAAGTCAATAACCCCCCCTTGCCCCCCCTTATCTAAGGGGGGGATGGGGGGGTTACCGCAGACTGCTGACCGCTGACCGCTATTTTCTTTAAACCATATATTCCCCGGATGGAAATCTCCGTGTATCTGGCAAAGCCTTTTGAATCCTGGTTTTAATTTAGCCCGCCAGTCCACGCACTTTTTTTCAATATCCGCTATTTCTTCATAACTGATAGTTCCGTCAGGGTAAGTATCAAATACTCCCATCAAACATTCACCGTGTCCGATGGTATCTCTAACCTTTCTCCAGTAGAGTTGTTTTGACGCTTTCTTTAAAGAGTGTATTTCAGCAAGGTATGACGTCATAGTTTTAATTTTTGTAATATCTGTATCATCAAGCCTTTCTTTTTCAGAGAAGGCAGTCAGATCGTTGAAATAATGCCTGCCCTCAGCCCGTTCCATCAGCAGATAATATTCCTTGCCGCCGCCGATGGATTTTATGGAGCCGTTTTCCATTTCAGCCAGTACATCAACAGCCTTCACATGCTTTGGCAGGTTTTTAAACTCATCAAAGTCCAGGAGGAATACGCCTGCCCTGTCTGAAGGATAATCATGCTCCAGCCCTTCGGGAAAGAGACCTTTTATAACATACGATTTGGGGCCCTGTTTTGTTTTCATATCAATCAGGAAACCCGCTCCCTGAACCCCCTCACCGAGTTTTTTTATCTTTATCCCGATAAGATCACTTCCCAAAAGCCCTTTTATGTATCTTTCTATGTTCTTTTTGTTTATCATGTTCTTTTTACGAGTCGGCTGATTTTTGTAATTCAAAAGTGCTGATTGTTTTGCTTGCTAAAAAACTCTCTGATAATTTTTTCTTTCATAATGTGCTTCAAGAACTTTAGGCTACAGTCCCATAGTTTGTTTAGAATTAGTTTGCATTTAAAACAGATTTAATTAGATCGAAACTAACATATTGTTTTTAGTATGTAATTTTAATTTAATGCACAAAATACATTTAAAATAGATTTAATTTAACAGTTCCCAGCACACCATTAACCATGAACACCACTGATTTTGCATCTAAATGACAACATGCTGATTTTACTCTAAAAAATTAGACTCACCTCCTTTTTTAAACCCTATTGCCTAAATAACAATCAGGCCCAATATGGTACATACTTGGCATAACGTTTTGATTTGTTATCGGGATTGTCCAGCTCCTCGTCCCTGAAGCCGTAGTGCCTCGCTATCACGCAGTCTATACGATAGGGTGTTAGTCTCACTATTTCGTCTCCGTTGTTTTTTTCTAATACGGGGTATCGACGACAGCTGCGAAATGTGCGATTATACCAATACAGGCAAGCGCAAGGTTTGTAGAGGTCGCTGGCAACAGTGGCAGCCCTTCGGGGTGGGATCCTCGAACTTGGGGCCTGCATCAGAGTGCCGATCCCTTGTGTTTGTAGCATTGTGGTAATCAGTTTGACACTGCGTATTCGACTGCTCTCGGGTTTTCCATCCGCTTTGAGGCGTCCAGTATTTCCATACCAACAACATTCCCGCTTTTATCGAAATCGAGAATTATGCCGGGTTTTTCCTCATCGCTTTCCTCAATCGGCGCACTGCTGAAAACTATGCGCATAACATCAACTTCAGGGTCGTAGGTAATTTTCATGGCTGCCTCCAATATTTCTTGACTTTGCTCGTTTTATAAACAGTGATCACCCTTGCCGGATCAAGAGTATCGTTCACGATGACCCTGACAAGATAATCCTTTCCTGTTCCTATATCCATTATGGACTGAAACGCCTTCTTATTTCCATATTCATCAACAATCTGTTGAGGATTTTGCAGGACAGTTTCAACGATATTCAAAGGAATTGCCCTGCGTTCCATTTCCTCACGTGCGTGTCTGGAGATTTCAAATGTCATGTTTATTCCTCCTCGTTCCCCCGCCCCATGCGGTATTTGATGTCGTAGTTGATGATGAATCCCAGTTCCTCATCCGTGAAGCCGCTGGAGGCGGTTTCAGATTATGGTTAATAACTCCAATTTTCATGACGTAAAGGGCTTCTATTCAATTCTTCTTTATGGAATCTCCACTTTGGCATTAACTCGTTCATAAGTGAAATGAATCTGTCTTTGTGGTTTCTTTCAAGCAGGTGCACCATCTCATGTACCACGATATATTCAAGACATTCTGCTGGCTTCTTGGCCAATTCTAAATTCAACCAAATCCGCTTGTTTTCACGGTTGCAGGTGCCCCATTTGGTTTTCATTTTCCTGATCCCAAACTCATTGACCTTAACATTCATCTTTTTTCCCCATTTCTGAATGAGAGCGGGTAATGATACTTTTAATTGGCTCCTGTACCATTCATCTAAAATGGATTTCATTTTTTCTCTGTTTGTTTGTGGTCTTACATACAACTCAATTTTGCTGTGTTTTAGTTCAACTCTCGGCACCGCATCCTGTTTAATCACTTTCAGTAAATAGCGTTTACCGTTGAAGTAATGACTTTCCCTATTCAGAAATTCCCTTGGTGTTTCCCGTTCCTGATTTTTCATTTTGGTTTGTTGTTTTTTTATCCAGCATAGTTTTGAAATAGCAAATACACGGATGGTATCAATGTCCATTCTAACCGGTGCAGAAATCCTTACCCTTCCAGTAGGGGGATAAACGCTCAGGTGAATATTTTTGATTTCCTTTTGCACCACATCGACAGTCATAGTGCCCAGTTTCAATTTTTCCATATCAATACTCGCGCTGTTCTTTTATGATAGGAAATATTTTTTCTACCTCTTTCTCATCCTTCAGAACTTCATACAAATTACTTTTAATAACCAGTTCTTTAGTTTTGTTGCCTTTCCAGTTATCCGGCCTGTAAGTGACAACTTTTTCATGGACAGCCAATGCCAGGTCTTCGTTGTTGCTTAAATTATTGTACAGTGCCCTCTTCGCAGGTGTATTTAAAGCATCCGGGGTGCTTTCGCTTTTCCCTTCATTCACCTTCTTCGCCAACTCGGCAATCTTTCTCAGGTACGCTTCATAGCTGATGGCATTGGCCTTGCGCTCTTTGATGATTGAATTAAGCAGCTTCGACATTTCTTCAAAAAATGCCGGGTCTATCAAATGATCCTTAATGATTTTACTTCTAACATTATTCTCGATGGTTTCGGCAACAGCTTCCTTGCTGCCCCGTATGCCTTTAGGCAAACTGTTTATGGCGTCAGCAATACCTGTATTAACAATAATTTCTAAAAGAGTCAGGTCTCCGAAAGGTGAAATCTTTTTTGGTTCATCCGCCTGAATGTAGTTATCAATCAGATGTCGCATATCGGCTTCATAGGTTTTCAAGTCAAGAGTCTCGCCACTTGCTTTTCGGATTTCTTCACGCAGGTTTAAATAAAAGCCGATTTGCTTTTTAATATCCGCAACCTCTTTTTCGCTATAGTCTGCCGCTTCCATCTCATCTGCAATATTGGCATAGGCCCTTATCAATGCCACCGTAGATTTGTATAAGGCAGTCCTCTGCACTTCCCGGCTTTTCAGCTCTTCGGGGATTTCCGGGTTGCCGCAGAAGTAGCGGATATACGCCAGGGTATCTTTTGGAAGGGCCACCGGTTCACAGAGCAGAGCATTTTCTTCTAAGGCGTTATCAAGGCGTTCACGTCCCTTTTTCAGACGGTCTTGCAGCAGAATATCGCAGTCTGATTTTTCAAACTCGTCATAATCCAGTTCAGAGGTATACACCGCTACCGCATCTTCAACTTTCCGGAAGAGGTCTTTGTAGTCCACGATGTAACCGAACTGTTTATCTTCGGTATCCAGCCGGTTTACCCGGCAGATAGCCTGAAACAGGCCATGATCCTGCATGGATTTATCGATATAAAGATATGTACAAGGTGGCGCATCAAAACCCACCAGAAGTTTAGCCACAACAACAAGCAAGCGCATGTTTGCCGGTTCTTTGATAAATTTTTCCTTTGCCTCATCTTCGTAGGTTTCGGTTTTTTTGTCGCCCAATAAATCAGTGTATGTTTTATAGATAAATTGCTTTTCCGTTTCAGTATTGGCACCGGTATCTTCAGTGGTAATGTCGCGAGTGACGGGGTTATAGGATGTAACAACGGCGCATTTGCCCTTCAGTTCAGTCTTTTGAAACAGTTCAAAATAGCGGCACGCCTCATAAATGCTGGAGGCGATCAAAATGGCATTTCCTCTTTCAGAACTTAGCCGTGGCTTTACATTGAAATCGAAGATGATGTCGCTTACAACTTTCTCCATGCGGGATTTGGAACTGAGCACTTTCTGCATCGTGCCCCATTTCTTTTTCAGCTCTGATTTTTGAAAGTCGTTTAAGCCTTTGGTCTTGGATTCAAACCAGGCATCTATGCGCTCCGGGGAAGAAATCTTCTGGTCAATGTCACGCGCTTCATAGATCAGGTCCAGCACCACTTCATCTTCAACTGCCTCATTGAACTTGTAGGTGTGGATATATTTGCCAAATACTTCCAGGCTGGTCTGCTTGTCCTGTTTAAGAAGAGGGGTGCCTGTAAAGCCAATAAAAATGGCGCTGGGCAGCATCGCCTTCATCGTGCGGTGCAGCTTGCCGCTTTGGGTACGATGACATTCATCAACAAATAAAAATAGTTCTCCAACTGCTTTGGTAGGCTGGCTTTCCAGTTCTTTAATGAACTCCTCAAAGTTATCGACACCCTTCTTGCCGAACTTATGCACCAGAGAGCAAAGCAGCCTCGGTTTGGCCTCTGCCAGTTGTGCCATTAAATCACGGCCGCTGGTAGTGCGCTTGATAGGCTCACCTGTCTCGTTAAAAACCCGCTCGATCTGCTTATCCAGTTCATCACGGTCGGTAATGATGACAACACGGGCATTAGGATTGTTCTCTAAAATCCACTTGGCGAGCAGCACCATGACGATGCTCTTGCCGCTCCCCTGTGTGTGCCAGATGATACCGCCCTCACGTCTGCGGATGTGTTCCTGTGCGGCCTTAATGCTAAAGTACTGATGTGTACGCGGAAGTTTTTTCTTGCCGCCGTCAAAGAGCACAAAGTCATACATAATTTCTATCAGCCGCTTTTTATTGCAAAGCCTGAGCAGGTATTTATCCAATTGCAATCGGCTAACATCCTCTACATCTTCCTTCCAATTGAGGAAGAACTTTTCCGGCGTGCCAACGGTACCGTAGCGCAAACCTTCGGTGTCGTTTCCAGCAAGTACAAACTGCACCGTTGAGAAAAAGGAACCGATGAACTCCGGCCTTTGATTGACAATGCTTTGCCTGATACCATCACCGATAGAGACTATGCTGCGTTTGAGTTCCAATACCCCGATGGCAATACCGTTTACATAGAGAACAATATCAGGCCGTTTTTCATGGTTGCCAAGAACGGTGACTTCTTCTGCAATGGCAAAGTCGTTTTTCTCCGGATTCTTCCAGTCTATGAGATGGACGGTTTCAAAGTTGTCGCCTGCTTCCGCTTTTACCTGAACACCATAGCGGAGCAGTTTGTAGACATTTTTATTGTTGGTATAGAGGCTCTCATTGTAGTTGTTGGCTGTGACCCGCAGCTCGTACAGTGCCTTAGTAATCTGGGTTGTGCTGTACCTTTTTTTTGTGAGGTAGGTAGCTAAGAACTTTTCCTCGATATTGCTATTGTCAGGAAGGTCTTCCCAATTCCCGAGGTATGTGTAGTCCAGCGTGTCGCGGAATAGCTTCACCACCCGGTTTTGGGTGATGCGTTCTATTTGTCCGACTGCGGAAAATTGCTTAATCATGAAATTATAATATCCTCGTCTGTTATTTTAGATTATTGCCAAAAACTAAAATAAGACAACTCCTTATTTCAGTTCTTCATTCAAGCATATCATATCAACCTCGTTCTTCCCGTCAGCAATTCCTGCATCATCCCCTGTTTTATCTGTTTGTATTTGGTGAGTTTTGTTTCCAGTGCAGCGATTTCGGCGTCCATGTCGGAGAGGATGGTGGCGATGCGGGTTTGTTCTTCAATAGTTTTTGGAGTTTGAAATTCAAAATGAACAAAATCCTTTTGATATAGATGATTTATTGTAGAACCCGCACTAAGCTGGGACAAGAATATTTTAAAATGTTCTGACAGTAATAAATAGTAAAAGAATTCAGGGTGAAAAGATTGCTCGGTAGGTCGTATTACAAAGACACCGCTATTCAATGTCGCTGGTTTCGGGATATTTTTTATAAATGCAACTTTGCCAATGGTACCGTCTTTTGTAACAAGAACATCATTTTCTTTTACCTGAATATTTTTGTCTTGTTTATATCGCTGATCATCTACATAAACGCAGTTTCCCCAATCAATGAATCCATTTTTGAAATCAGTGCCAGTTATTAAGAAATAATCGCCTGTTTCTTTATATTCGGCAGTTGTAAGACCCTGCCAACCAATTCTCGCTTTTAGTACTGCTACCTCCCCCAACTTCTTCACCACCCACTTGTCTGAACTGTGATTTTTATGATTCTTTTGATTGCCCTGATTTTTTTTCTGAATCTTTAAATCATCTTCATCATACAAATCATACGAATCACAGTTCAGACATTTTTGCATGGCTCCCTGCTTGATGTTGCGTTTTTTAGCAATGAGTTTTTCCAGGGATTGGATCAGTGCATCGGCATCGCTCAGGACGATTGCAATTGCGGTTTGTTCGGCTTTGGTGGGGGGAAAGGTGACTTGAACATTATTCAGAATCTGCGTGTTCAATGATGCCATCGTTTGCCCAACTGCAACAGTTCTTATTCTTTGTTTGGTTGGGTCAGAATGGAAATAATAACTTAGAAACGCCGGATAAACATTCTTTTCATTAATGCGGATTCGTAGTAAACGACCGGAAAACAACCATCCGTTTTCTTTTTTGCTAATCAATGAGTTTCTATCAACAGAGCCTACTCGACTAAAAACTATATCATCGGGTTGCAACGAATAAGCAGCCAATCTTTTTTTATCAGAATCTGATACCATTGGTAAATTCTCGTGAACAACGCCTTGCTCTCCCAAATGCTCAACTGTTATTATCGGTGTCCCATCTTCTACATAATCTCTCTCATGCAATGCTGAACCGAAAGGGCCAGTTTTGACATTGGAAATCTCCCCCAACTTTTTCACCTCCCAATCCTCAGGAATCACCCCCACCTCAGTCTGTTTGTACCCCTTGTCTGAACTATGATTTTTTTGATTCATGTGATTACCGTGATTAGCATGACTCCTGTTGTGATTGAGGCTTGAACTTCTTGTTCGCAAGCCGTTTGAAGGTTAGGCTGGTTTCTCCGAAATTGATGAGCAAGCCGATTTCGAGATTGTAGGCTTCAAGGTAATTGATGGCTTGGGCAAAATGGACCGGTTCTAACGCAGTTAGGGCCTTCAATTCAACGGATATAACGTCTTCAATCAGAAAATCAACTCTTCGTGTGCCGATCTGCTGCTCACGATAGAAGATGGGCATTTCAAACTCTCTGTTGAATACCAGACCTGCCAAACTCATTTCAATTTCCAATGCCCTCTGATAAATCACTTCCTGAAACCCGTTGCCAAGAGTCTTATGCACGGTCATCGCACAGCCAATGATTTTAGAAGTCAGCTCTGAATGTTTATATTGTTCTTTAATCATAGAGTTTCTCTGAGTTTTATTTTTTTGTTTTTAGTAATCATCTTAATCACAAAAATCACACAAATCATAGTTCAGACAATGTACCCCATCTTTTCCAAGTGGCCGTTGACCCTCTTTTCCAACTCACTGACTTCAGCGGTTTGCTTTGGCAAAGGCGTCTCATACCGCTCTGCCAGTTCTTTTATCCGCTGGGTCAACCGCTGGCTGATCCGATCCATTTCAGTGTGGATGTCCTTGTCGATGGTCGCCATCCACTTGTCATCCACCACCAGGGTTTTAATCTCGTCTTCAGTAAGCGTGGGATATTTGGCATAGAGTTTTTTATCCAGTTCAGCCCCGGCTTCTTTGATTTTCCTGTTGGTTTCAGCCTGCTGTTCAAGAAGGTCAAGGTAGGTCTTTAAAACCTTTATCTCTTCCTTCGCGTCGGCATCACCTTTGATCTCTTTCAGCCGGTTCTGCACATTGCCCTTGTTTACCTTGTCCAGTTCAGCAAAAAAGCCCTCTTCACCGCTGTGTTCTTCTTCCAGTTCAATAAGCTGTCCGGCAAGGGTCTCGCCTTTGGCTTCCAGTGCTTCAATGGCCTGTTTTTCTTTACGGAAAAAGCGGTTTATCATCAGCTTTTTTGGGACAAGGTCGCAGGTCCAGCCTTTGTCCACCATTTTCTTCTGCTTGTTTTCAACCAGTATGCGGTAGGTCTCGGCCTTCCAGCCCTCAGCGGCGACTATGTAACAGTCATCCTGCATTACCTCAGCCCAGTAATCCATCAGGTGCTGATAAACATCGTAATTGTCAATCAGGTTTTTGCCGGTGTAGTGCGCCAGCAGATTTTCAGAAAGCTCAAAGATCACTTCTTTGGGGTGCAGGCCCGCTTCCAGTTCTTTCAGGAAAGCAGTGCTCTTCTTTTTCCATTTGGTAAACAGGGCATTCATCTCACGGATAAAGGCTTCAAACTCAAGGTGCTCAAAAATAGTTTTCTTGATGGCATCCTTTTCAACCTTCAGTTTCATGTAACTTTTCCGTTTACTCTTGCTGACAAGTGAATCTTTGAGCGTCGGACATACTTTCCAATAGCTTCCCAGTGCGTCAATATCCGCGCCTGGAATGTCACCTAAAAGATGAGCTTCAATATTTTGAATGTCTTCGGCTTCCTGACTGTCGATATAACGGGGGATGTTCAGGTTGTATTCATTCTTCTCAATCTCGGCAAATGGAACCATCTTTGAGTACTTAGCAATCTCGATCTGCTTATTGAAGACATCGACAATCTTGTGAATGTCCATACTGCGGAGCCGGTTCTTATTGCCGTCTTTCATAAAACCCTTACCGGCATCTATCATGAAAATGCCTTTGCGATTATGGGCATTCTCTTTATCAAGCACAATAATGCAGGCCGGAATGCCTGTGCCGTAAAAGAGGTTGGCAGGCAGGCCGATAATTCCCTTAATGTATCCCTTGCGAATAATATTCTTGCGGATCTCAGCCTCCGCGTTGCCCCTGAACAAAACCCCGTGAGGAAGAATGCAGGCCCCCTTCCCCTTGCTTTTCAGAGTACGGATAATATGAAGCAGATAGGCGTAATCCCCGTTTTTCGCCGGGGGAATGCCATAATCTTTAAACCTGCCGTGAATGTCACCAACAGCGTCTACGCCATTACCCCAGCGTTTATCACTAAACGGGGGATTGGCAACCACATAGTCATAGGTCTTAAGCGCGCCTTGTTCATTCGTGAAAAGTGGATTGGCCAGGGTGTTGCCCTGTTTGATTTCTGCGGTTGGATTATTATGCAGAATCATATTCATGCGGGCCAACCCGGCAGTGGCGGAGTCTTTCTCCTGCCCGTAAAGAGTAATGCTCTTTCCTGCTTCATCAGCAACCTTCAGGAGCAAGGAACCGGAACCGCTGGTGGGGTCGTGAGCAGTTGTTTGCCCGCTGGTGTTGGCAGGATTAATCCCGATAATCTTTGCAATAATGCGGCTGACTTCCGAAGGGGTATAGAACTGCCCCTTGCTTTTGCCGCTTTCCGTAGCGAAGTGGCGCATCAGATATTCATAAGCATCGCCGAGGATATCATCGCCCTCTGCCCGGTTCTTGCTGAAGTCCAGCGCCTTGTTCTCAAAGATGGCGATCAGGTTGGTAAGGCGGTCAACCATCTCCTTACCGCTGCCGAGTTTGCTTACATCATTAAAGTCCGGCATGTCGGACAACTTATTCGCGTCCGCAAGGGGGGCGATGATCTTCTTGTTTATGTCATCGCCGATGGTGGGCTTCCCTTTGAGCGCCACCATATCATTGAAGGTTGCGCCTTCGGGAATTGTAATGGGCGCATAAGGCACACCCGCGAATTTATCGCTGACGTATTTGATGAACAGCATCACCAGCACATAGTCCTTGTACTGGCTGGCATCCATACCGCCCCGGAGCTCATCGCAGCTTGCCCAGAGGGAACTGTAGAGTTCAGATTTTCTTATTGCCATGCTTCTATTTCTTTTAAGCCGTTGGTGAGATGATTTTCTATGTTGTCGTAAATTATAGGCATTTATCTATCGGCATAATTTGAGGCAATGCCTTTTTAAAATTATTTTCAATTATACACTAAGTCTTCAATCGAGGATTATTTATTTGCTATCGATTCTTTTAAAACCTCAGCAACCTTCCTGTTCATACCCTTTAATGATACTATCTCTTCTACTGTCGCCTTTCTTATCCCGTCAATACTGCCGAAATGCCTTAAGAGCTGGAGCCTCCTTGTTTTCCCTATACCCCTGATCTTTTCCAGCGGAGATTCGAAGGTCCTTTTCTTACGAAGTTTCTTATGATAACTTACAGCAAATCGATGAGCTTCATCACGTATCTTCTGGAGCAGATGGGTTGATGCCATTAAAGGCTCCAGATATACAGGCTCCCTTTTGGAAGGAAGATAAATCCTGTCCATGTCTGTGCGAATTCCTGACAGTTTTTTCTTGGTCCCGCGTTCTTTTGCTTTCGCAATCGCAGCGATTTCAACCGGAATGTCAAAAGGTTTCATGGCTTTCAAAGCGGATTCAAGTTGTCCTCTTCCCCCGTCAATGAGAATTAACATCGGCAACATTTGTTCATTTTCTGCCATGTTCTTAAGATATCTGCCTGCCACTTCTCCAATCATGGCAAAATCATCAATTCCTTCAACTGTTTTTATTTTAAATAACCGGTAGCCATCTTTTACGAACTTACCGTTTTCATAGACGATTAATGCGCCAACCGCCTCCGAGCCGGAAATATTCGACACATCAATGGCCCCGATTTTTGTCGGGACCTTTTTTAAACTGAGCAGTTCTTTTATTTTCAGAAGCGTCTCATCAATCTTTGTTTCCTTATGCCTGTTAAACGAGTAGATGGCATTATCATCAGCCATCTTCAATACTTTAACTTCAAGTCCATTTTTTGCATGATCCAGCTCAACTTTAGCCCCTCTTTTTTTACTCAGCCACTTTTGCTGTGTTGTCAGTTGTAGTTTTAAAGGAAGGATTATTCGAGGCGGGAGCAGCATCTCTTTTGAATAAAACTGCTCTATAAAGCTTGCAACAAGTTCTTCGTTTTCAATATCGCTGACCTTTTTCAGAAAGAAATCCTTTTGGCCGATAACCATACCGTTTCGTATGAATAACATGAATATGGATGCTTCGTGTTTTTCTCTGTAGAGCCCTATGACATCTGCATCCCCGAGTTCGGGGGCTATAACCCGCTGCGACTCCCACGCCTTTTCAAGCGCTGTTAACCTGTCCCTGATCCTGGCAGCTTCTTCAAATTCCAGTTTGTCCGAAAGCTGCTGCATGCGGTTTTGCAAACTGCAAAGGAGTTCTTTTTTTTCTCCCTGAATAAAGGATTTGACCTCGTTAACTATGCCCAGATATCTGCTATGGTCTGCTGATGTTCGTTTATCGCCTGCACACGGCGCCAGACATCTTCCCATCTGGTATTGAACACAGGGCCTGAAAGGTTTTTCAAGATTGTATTTGCAGAGCCGGATGGGGAAATTGTGCCGTATGAACTTAAGCATTTCCCACATACCCCCTGAAGGGATATACGGGCCATAGTAGAGTGAGCCGTCCTTCTCTATTTTGCGGACCACTTCAAGCCGGGGCCACTGTTCCGTAATGGTCAGTTTGAGATAAGGATAGTTTTTGTCGTCCCTGAGGATTATGTTGTAGGGAGGTTTCAGCCTTTTGATAAAATTTGCTTCAAGTATCAGCGCCTCAAGTTCGTTCTTTGTGACAATGTATTCAAAGTCCTTTATCTCTTGCACCATCTTTGATTTCCGTGCATCGAGAAAAGCAGAATCCTGAAAATACGACCTCAATCGGCTTTTGAGATTTTTCGCCTTTCCTACATAAAGAGATTGCTCTTTGTTTCCCTTCATGATATAAATGCCAGGGGAAGATGGGACCTGCTCCAATTTCTTTTTAACATCCATAATGAGATTATAACGCAAAAGACCCCCCCCTTTGAAAAAGGGGGGCGAGGGGGGATTTTGAAAACAGAGAATTTCTTTATAAAATCTCCCCTAACCCCTCTTTGCCAAAGAGGGGGAATTCTCTCTACACTACTACCAGATTGTTACGGTGGATCACTTCATCCGAATATTTATATCCCAATATGTTCTCTATCTCGGAGGTCTTTTTCCCTTTGATCTGCTGCAGCTCTTTTGAAGAATAATTGGTTAAGCCCTTTGCGATCTTTTTGCCGTCTTTTGCTAAACACCTTACATAATCTCCGACTTCAAAGTCGCCTTCTATTTTCAAAATACCGGAGGGGAGGAGGCTTTTACCAAGTGTTGCCAAGGCATTTACGGCGCCGTCATCAAGATAAATGGCGCCCTTTGATTTAACCCCGTAGGCGATCCATCCTTTTTTTGACGAAAGCCTCTGTGTTTTTGGTTTGAAATACGTCCCTGTTTTTTCACCATGAATAAAACGTGCAAGAAGTCCCCTTTTTTTACCGCTCATTATTACAACAGGGATGCCGTGACTGTTTGCCTGTTTTGCCGCCAATATTTTCGAATACATGCCGCCGGTACTGACAGCGCTGCCTTCACTTCCTGCTACCTTTTCGATATCAGGCGTAATTTCATCAATGCATCCGATGAGTTCGGCATCTTTAGAAGCAGGATTTTTTGTATAAAGCCCTTCAACATCAGAGAGGATAATAAGCATATCTGCCTCAACAAGGCTTGCCACAAGCGCAGCCAGCATATCGTTGTCTCCGAATTTTATCTCGTCAACGGCTACGGTATCGTTTTCATTGATTACCGGGATTACATCGTAGCTCAGGAGGGTGAACAGGGTATTTTTTGCATTGATATATCTCTGGCGGTTTGTTATATCGTCTTTTGTAAGCAGTACCTGAGCAACCTTTTTATGAAAACCGGCAAAGTTCTGCTCGTATGCCCACATCAGGCTTGACTGGCCGATCGCTGCGGCAGCCTGTTTCAGCTTTATGTCCCTGGGTTTTTCTTTGAGCCCAAGTTTTTTAAGCCCCGCTGCAACTGCGCCTGAGGATACGATGACAACATTGTAACCAAGGTCAACGACCCCGGCAATGTCTTTT
The DNA here is from genome assembly GCA_020057065.1 of Thermodesulfovibrionia bacterium. GTDB lineage: Bacteria > Nitrospirota > Thermodesulfovibrionia > UBA6902 > UBA6902 > SURF-23. The sequence continues at coordinate 18,209 of JAGVGM010000131.1, read as the reverse complement.
GTCAATGCATGCAGCCGTTCCGTATTCAGCCCCCGCTCTGCTGAAGCAAGGATGGTGCTTCCTATTTTTATGACGAGACGTTTCATGGGAAAGATTATACATTACAGTAACATAGAGTTTCAAAAAACATCTTTGCAGAGTCTTTATTCTTCTTTTAATTTCAAATTGCTTCTTTTATGATAACCAAGATTTATAAGCCTTCTTCTAACGGCTCTTGGATTTACATCAAAGTCATGTGACAGGATGTTTATAACAGAAGCGGTATGAGTAGTACTGTTCCCTATTACTGTTAATAATTCATTAACCCGACTTTCAATTAAGCTTTTTGGCATTAAAATAGCAGAGGCTAAAGCCTTGGCATTGGTTTCCATATACCACTGTTCCCGACTTGTTAAAAGTGACTCTCTTTCAACTCTCTCATCAATGGTTTTGCAGTCTTTATAAACGTCTTTATGGATAACAAAGTGAGCCAGTTCTTCTGCAAGAGTAAAACGGTATCGCTTGGCATTTCGTGGATTATCAATCAAGTTATCGTCTATGAAAAGACGATTGCCATGTGTAAGCATGTACGCCATGATGTCATACTTAGGTTGGAGATTGTAATGTATGTCAATAATGATTTCGTATTTTTGGCCTATGAGTTTTTCGATATCAATACGATATTTTTGAATACAGAATGTTGCATCTTTTAAAACGTCTTCTGCAATCTGCTCTAATTGCCATAGAGGGTAATCATGAACTTCAGGTGTGTTACGTTTTCCTTGATGCTTTTCTGTATCTCCCACTCTTTATATCCTCTACTATTGCTTTAATCTGTTCCGGTTTAACATCTGCATCTTCTACAGTTCTGAGCAAGTTTGGAATGACTGCATCTTTTTTTATCAACTCCTTAATATCGACAGGGATATCATCTTTTGTTTTTGCCGCAAGGTCGAATAACATTCTCCTCTCGTCCGTAGTTAGTTCTAATATCCTGGCTATAAGCTGGAGTTTATCTTCAGACGGCGCCGGTAAGGAGCTGCTTTCAATACTGCAATAGTTAGAAGGCTGTAAGCCTACCAGCTTAGCGAACTCTCTTAGTCCAAGATTTTTTTGAAGACGTTTTTCTCTTAAAAAGTCTTGAAATGTTTGTTTTTTTCCCATAAATATCCCTCACAGATAAAGTGTTATATTAAATTATAACACTTCCGGAAAAAGCTGTAAACAGAGTGAGGGTGTTTTTCTAATAAGTAGTGAAAAGCGTTAGGCTATACTTTATCCCCTCCATCACATAACCGTCACATAAACAACATACTGAAATTAAAGGCATTTTAATCAACTTCACGAATTCCTGCCTCTGAATCATCACATTAGATACATCAGATTTCTTAGTAACTATTGACAATTATTGTCAGTCTCGTTCTTTTCAATCACAACCGCATTCTATATTTTTATTCTTAACTCTTACAAGGTAACCCCATATAAAGTTTCAACGCCTTCATCTATCTGCTTCTTGAGTATCTCAATTTTCGCCATTATGTCTTTTCTTTTTTTAAAGGTCTCCGGCATCTTTTGAATTATTTTATAAAAGTTTTGAATTTCTTTTGCGTTATTGCGTACCAAATTGTAAAGCTCCACTTCTTGGTTATTTTCAAAGTCGGGCACTTTTATAGGAAGTCTGCCTATCTGATTCCAGAAGTATTCATAGATGCCTTTGCTTGTCAACTTGCCTATCCCCTTATATCTGAAAGTTAATAAGCTTGAATTTAAAAGTCCAAGAATGTAATGAAGGTCAAGGGCTTCTTCTACCGGCATTTGGCCTTTTAAGAGGGGAATTCTGTCACTGTCTTTAGGGAAGATGACGGTTGTGTCCGTGTAAACTTTAAGCTCTGCATCTTCATCTATGTAGAATCTGTTTTTTTCAGCCCTATAAGGACAGATGATTTTAGGAAAATGATAATATCCTTTATGGAGCGGGAAGGAGTATTTAAACCAGAGGCAATCCCCTCTTTTATACGCTGCCCTGTCTTCGAGAAATATCCTGTTTTGCAGGAGCCATTTCTTTATATTCCTTGGGATATTGCTCAGGTCGTCATTATTGTTTGCAGAGATGTCTTCGATATAGATTGCATAATTACCGCTATGGTTAAATTGATAAGCTTCTATATCAGAATTTACAGCCCTCTTGTAAACATAAGGTTGTTCAAGTCCTTTACTTAAAATATCATCCCAGGTGAATTCACAAAAAACCTCATTTGCAGCGGTTTGCATTCCCTGACCAACATGGCATATATCTTTTAACTTGGGATGATTGGAGTCTATTTTTTTGTAAATATCATCTATAGTAGTTTTTAAAAAATTCCATGGAGTCTCAGTTAGTGTTTTCTGCAAAACATCAAACACATCGATATGATTATCAGAATGGTCTTTCCTGTCTATATGCTGCGAAATATATGTGACAAGCAATCTGATGCTATCCTGGAAATTGATGCCTGAGAATGGTTGCTTTACCTTTACAACTATAATTTTGTTATCATCTCTTTTTTTCTTTTCCGGTTCACGTTCAAGCACAGTAATAGCGGTGGTAATTGAAGCCTTGTCGAATACCCTTACATCCCCGAAGTCTATGATGTATTTTACTTTGCAAGTCCTCAAAATAAATGCCCTGAGATTATCTGCATAGTGCGCTTCAAGATAGCTTCTTGACGTAATATAACCGAGGATACCGTTTCTTGTAAGAAGGGATATGCTCCTGAAGAAAAAGAAATAATAAATATCGGACATCCTTCTGTAGCAATCTTTCCAGCTTAAATAACCATGCTTCGATGATGCATACTCTTGATAAAATGATTTTATCCTTGAAAACAACTCGGTATCTTCACCCTCTTTGGGCTCATCCATATTCCTGTATGGCGGATTACCGATAATTATGTCAAAGCCCTTATCTTTTATATCTTGCCCGAATACATCGGGATACTCCTGATACCAGTCAAAGGGATATATTAATTGCTGATAGTTTGTACCGAAATATCTTTTTAAATCTCTCGCCGAAGCGCTTATCAGAGAGTTCCCATGTCTGATGGTGGAATGTTCTCCCATCATTGTCGGCAGATGAAAAGCCCCTTCTTCAACAAGTTTGTGGAGTGATTTAAAAATAGATTCTCTTTTCTCTTGATAGATGCGCTGATACAAAGGCAGTTCTTCATGAATTTCGTCCGCCTCGTAATAGTTATTTCTTTTCTCCTTTGTCATTGAGGGAAGGAAAAGAGGTCTTGTCGATACTCCTTTGAGTAATCCTATTAAATGGTACGTAGAGGCGACTTCTATTGCCTGTCTGTCGAGATCAACGCCGAAAATATTTTCGATGAGCAGCCTTTTCTTTTCTTCAAAGTCCAACCGGATATCGTCTTTTTCAAAATATGAGTTATACCAGCTTACAAGCTCATCAAACGCCCTCATTGTAAATGACCCTGAACCGCAGGCGGGGTCGAGTATTTTGACAACGGGCAATTTACCTTTAACAGGCTTTAAGGTTTGAAGTTTTTCCTTAAGCGTTAAACTGCAGATAAGATCAACTATATAGGGGGACGTGTAATAAATGCCTTTAGCCTGCGTTTCCCCTTTGCTTTTAACAAACTCTTTTTCTTCATTGAGAATAAAGCCGATGTAGTTCTCATAGAAGATGCCGAAGAGGTCTAAAGGAATTCTATCAAACTTGTACTTATACGAATCCTTAATTACTGTTTCTATGACGGAGTCACTGACGTCAAAAGAATCGGCAAGACTTTTACTGAAAAGCATACTGTTATAATATTTGTCCATGTATTCGAATAGCCGAACCAACTTCTTATATCTCGGTTTTTCTGTGCCTGTAGCTATCTGCCAGAGTCCGTCCATCTTTTCAAGATTCAAATCTTCAAGCACCCTTATAAAGACAACTCTGTCTATGATCCTTTGGACTATCTCCTGCAAATGCTGCATTTCTCTATAACTGTGCTTATATTTTTCACCGATGTCCAATGCCAATATTCGTCTCCATCGCACAAGGCTATCCAGAATATCTTTGTCTATCGTTGTTCTGACGGGAAGGCTTTGTTCTATGATCTGCTTTCTTATTGTTTCTTCAAGGATACCTTTTTCAACGGCTTCCTTTGAAAGAAGCCATAGATCATTTATTCTGTCAATAATCTCAAAGTGTCTGATTGGCGGGAATAGATATGCCTTCTCAGGATCATCAACTTTTACAGTTGCGTTATATACCCTGATTTCTTTGAAATTCAGCAGCACTCCGCATGTAACATTAGTATTCCATGCATACTCAAGGGTCTTTTCTGAGAAGGGAACCTTTTTGTTGCCGTCAGTATAATAACCGTCAAGAGAAACACTGCTTGCCTTTGCTTCAGCGATAAATCGTGAATGACGCTCTATCCAGAAAGAATAATCGGTTCTCTTGCCCGACTTGCCGGCTTCTCTCTGTGTGCGAACCTCTCTCGATCGCATATTCCATCCAAGAGCTTCAAAAAGAGGCTCTATATAAAGGCGCTCCGTGTCGCCCTCCGGGTCATCAAAACTTAGCCCCTTTTTTTCAGCAGAGGCGAAGTCTTTGACAAGAAGTCTTAATTTGGCTACGGTTTCTTTTTCCATATCAGATCATTTGAGCAATAAAAAGTTACTTTTAAATCCCCTCAAGACAATGGAACAAATATCTATTTCTATCTTCGAAAACATTAAGAAACATTTTAAATGAAATGACTGCAATTTTTCAGATTATTTTGTGTTAAGGCTTGTTAGTGGTTTGTAAAATCTGTTTGGAAGCAGACACACGGGATGCGAAGATATAAGATTAAGGGTGGTGATATTGATTCCTTTAGATGCTGAAACAAGTTCAGGATGACATTCCTGGGAATAATTGTTGAAAGCTATTTTTTATGCTCTTCCACCGTTTTCCCAAGATATGTCAAAAGCTTTTTTATTCCTTTGCCTGTAACCGCGCAAATCGGGAAAAAATCATAGTCTTTATCTTTACAATATTGCGAGAGTCTGTCAAGTCTTTTCCCGTCGCCTTTGATGTCGAGTTTTGTCGCTGCCACTGCCTGAGGTTTTTTGATAAGATCAGGGCTGTACAGTTCAAGTTCCTTATTGATCTTTTCAAAATTGTCTACCGGGTCACCTTCCGCCATTTCAGATATATCTACGAGATGAATGAGAATCGATGTTCTTTCCACATGGCGTAGAAATTGGAATCCCAAACCAGCGCCTTTATGAGCTCCTTCTATTAAACCGGGTATATCGGCCATTACAAAGCTTTTGAAATCTTTATGCTTGACAACCCCGAGCACCGGCACGAGGGTTGTAAAAGGATAGTCTGCGACCTTGGGTCTTGCAGCGGAGAGTGAAGATATCAATGTGGATTTGCCTGCATTGGGGAGCCCTATCAACCCTACATCAGCAAGAAGCTTCAGCTCCAGTATCAGGTTCTTTTCTTCGCCGGGTTCGCCGGGTTGGGCATATCGCGGCGCCTGTCGCGTGGCACTTTTAAAATGGGTATTGCCGAGGCCGCCTCTGCCTCCTTTTAGCGCTATAAATTCCTGCCCCTCAGTGGTCAAATCATTTAGTATTTCATCAGTCTCAAGGTCTTTGATAAGGGTACCGAGAGGTACGGGTATTATAAGGTCTTCCCCGTCCTTACCATGCATCTTCTTGCCCATTCCATGCTGTCCCCGTTCTGCAAGATGCTGCTGCTGGTATCTGATATCCAGAAGAGTGTTGATAGCCCTTGTTGCTTTAAAGATAACATGTCCGCCTCTTCCGCCGTCTCCCCCATTCGGCCCTCCTTTGGGAATATATTTTTCCCTGCGAAAGCCTACACAGCCCCTGCCGCCGTCTCCGGCCTTCACATAAATTTTTGCTTGATCGATAAATTGCATGGGTTAACCTTTATTCCCCCCTTTAGCAAAGGGGGGTGAGGGGGGATTTTTTAAAGTATAAAAGACAATAATGTAAAAATCTCCCCTTACCCCTCTTTTTCAAAGAGGGGAATTAGTCAAGGCACTCTAAATAAAAAAGGCGGACATGAATCCGCCTTCAGTAATTATAAACATACTTTTTTGCAGTCAGGCTGTTTCCGCTACCGGATATACGCTTATCTGCTGTCTGTCTTTTCCTTTGCGTTCAAATTTTAGTATGCCGCTGACTTTAGCAAACAGTGTATCATCGCTTCCCTTGCCGACATTAAATCCAGGATGAAATTTAGTCCCTCTCTGCCTCACAAGGATATTGCCTGCTTTTACAACCTGGCCGCCATACATTTTTACGCCGAGTCGTTGCGAATGACTATCACGGCCGTTTCTTGAACTTCCTACACCTTTTTTATGAGCCATTTATATGTCCTCCAACCAATAGTTATTGAGCCTGTATCCCTTTGATCTTCACTTCAGTATAAAGCTGTCTGTGTCCTCTTATCTTCCTGTAGTTCTTCCGGGGTTTCATTTTAAATACAAGGACTTTATCGCCTTTGCCGGTACCCACAATATCAGCAACAACTTTTGCAGAAGAAAGGTAAGGGGTGCCTACGGAAATTTTATCGCCATCTGAAACCATAAGTACCTTATCAAAGGTAACGGTTTCGGTCTCGTTAACTTTTTCTATCTTTATTACATCTCCTTCAGAAACCCTGTATTGTTTTCCACCTGTTTCTAATATAGCAAACATAAAAATGCCTCCAATTTCGGAAATAGACATATTTTTTAACATAAAAACAGAGATAAAGTCAATTTTTGCCTGTCCTATTTACAGGCGTATTTCGCTTTAATAATAAAAACGGCTGAAAACGTGTTGATTTTTCATTCCATTTGCCTTACTCTTATATGTACAAAAAACAAACAAGTTTCATTGGTTGCAAGACTGTTGGATTGGTTGAATTAGTTAACTAATAAAACTAATCAAACCAATAGAACTAATAAAACACTATCGGTAAAAGTCGACCAGCTTCTGTGGCCAAATGCTTTTTATAGGTTTAAGAATCCATGCTCGATATCAGATTTGTAAGAGAAAATACTGACAAGATAATAGACGCCCTTCAAAAAAGAGGGCAAAAGATTGATATACTTGATAAGTTCCTCGAAATTGAACAGGAGGGGCGGGATTTACTGCGCATTGTCGAAGAACAGAGACAGCTCAGAAACAGGTTGTCTCAGGAGATCGGCAAACTGAAAAAAGAAGGCACGGACGCAACTGATATTCTTACAGAAGCGAAGTCCGTATCTGATAATATCACTGCCAAAGAAGAAAACCTGAGGCTATTGGAAGACAGGGCGAAGCAGGAACTTTTACTTATTCCCAATATCCCTCATGAATCAGTCCCCATTGGAAAAGACGATACGGACAATAAAGAGATAAGGGCGTGGGGTGATAAGCCGCAATTTACTTTCGAACCGAAAAACCACTGGGATATAGGCGAGAACTTAGGGATACTCGATTTTGAGAGAGCGGGAAAGATTGCCGGCGCACGGTTTGTTATTTTAAAAGGGGCTGGTGCGAGACTTGAAAGGGCCCTGATAAATTTCATGCTCAATCTTCATACAAAGGATAACGGCTATACGGAGATATTTCCACCCTTGCTTGTTAACAGGGAAGCGATGACAGGTACAGGACAGCTCCCGAAATTCGAGGAAGACCTTTTTAAGCTAACAGATGATTCAAAGGGGTTACTTTTAATACCTACCGCCGAGGTGCCGGTTACGAACATGCACAGAGAAGAAATACTGGATGAAGATAAATTGCCGATCTATTACACTGCTTATACGCCTTGCTTCAGACGGGAGGCAGGCTCATATGGCAAAGATACAAGGGGACTGATACGGCAGCATCAGTTCAATAAAGTAGAGCTTGTTAAATTTACAAAACCGGAAGATTCATATAATGAGCTTGAAGCGCTCACTGGAAATGCAGAGGAAATTTTAAAGAGACTTAATCTGCCGTATCGTGTTCTATCTCTCTGCACGGGGGATATTGGATTTTCTGCAGCAAAAACGTATGATCTTGAAGTATGGTTTCCTGCGCAGGGTAAATACAGGGAGATTTCCTCATGTTCTAATTTTGAAGATTTTCAGGCACGGAGAGCTGATATAAGGTTTAAAAGAAAAGGTAAGAAAGGCACAGAATTTGTCCATACCCTTAATGGCTCCGGACTGGCTGTCGGTCGCACATTCGCAGCTATCCTTGAGAACTTTCAACAGGAAGACGGTTCTGTTATAATACCCGACGCCTTAAGGCATTTTATGGGAACTGAGAGAATAATTAAGAATTAGTAATTAATGCAAACGCAAAAGGAATTGTTACAGTTTATAAAATCTCCCCTAACCCCTCTTTGCCAAAGAGGGGGATTAGCAGTCCCCCTTTGTAAAAGGGGGATGAAGGGGGATTTTGTAACTTTATTCATTACGTTTGCATTAGTAATGAATAATTAAGGAAGAAATTTAAAATTATCCATAATTCTTAATTCTTTATTGTTAATTGTCAATTGTTTTATTGGAGGGGTGGCCGAGTGGTCGATGGCGGCGGTCTTGAAAACCGCAGGACGAAAGTCCCGTGGGTTCGAATCCTACCCCCTCCGCCATTTAATTGCACGTAGTTTGCAGTGAGATTGAAAAAAATAATTTTTCCATAAACAAAAGTTATATTCATAACTATTTCATAATGTTTTGTTATATAATAGCTAACTTTTGAAGAAGAATCTGAGAACATATATGAAGAAAGGAGGTGAATCAAGTGAAGACAATTACAATAATATTGGCTATTTTAATCGCTGTTGCTTTTGTTGGTAATGTAATGGCGGTACCTGGTGGAAAAACAGTTGAATTTGCAGGCGGAGACCAGGGTAAGGTTGTATTTGATGGCAAAACACATGCTGATAAAGGCAATAAGTGCAACGATTGTCATCCAAAGTTGTTCCAGATGAAGAAGGGCACTTTAAAGATGACAAAGGCGGACCACGTGCCCGGAAAGCTCTGCGGCACATGTCATGACGGCACAAAAGCATTTGCACAGGATGAAGCTAATTGTGCAAAATGCCACAAGAAGTAATTTATTCTGATAAGGGGGCGGCTTCAAGCGGAGTCGCCTCTTTATTTTCTCTTCTTTCCCTCTCGATTATATTTATTTACTGTTATTATCAGAAGTGACATTGCCGCCGGGGTAACACCCGGGATCCTGCCTGCCTGTCCCAAATTGCCCGGTCTAACCTCTTCAAGCTTTTCTATGATCTCTTTTGAAAGCCCGTTGATACCTTTGTAAATAAATCCATCCGGTATAGTCTTTTCTTCAACCTTCCTGAACTGCTCCGCCTGCTCTGACTGCCTGTCAATATATCCTTTGTATTTAACCTGAATTCCGACCTGATTCATAACATCCTGTGACAATTCTATATTTGAAGGAAGAACCTCTGTAATATTTATATAATTTACCTCCGGCCTTTTCAGCAGTTGATATAAGCTGATATCTTCTTTAACAGGTGTGCCGCCGAGGGTATTTAATACAGGATTTATAACATCAGGCTTGATGCGTGTTGATCTGATCCTTTTCAATTCCGTATCTATGGCCTCTTTTTTGCCAACAAAGGCTTTATATTGTTCTTCATCAATAAGGCCAAGACGATGTCCCTTTTCCATAAGCCGTAAATCAGCATTGTCCTGTCTTAGTAAAAGCCTGTATTCAGCCCTTGAAGTGAACATTCTGTAAGGTTCCTGAGTTCCCCTGGTTACAAGGTCATCGATCAGCACGCCGATGTAAGCCTCATCCCTGCCAAGCATAAGAGATTCTTTACTTTGAAGTTTCAGCGCTGCGTTAATCCCGGCCATAAGTCCCTGTGCAGCAGCCTCCTCGTACCCTGAAGTACCGTTTATTTGTCCGGCAAGGAAAAGCCCTTCAATAAGTTTCGTCTCAAGAGTAGGTTTTAATTGAGTCGGATAGATAAAGTCATATTCGATTGCATAACCGAATTTTATTATCTCAGCTTGTTCAAGACCTTTTATGCTTTTCACCATTTGTGTCTGAGCGTCGCGCGGCAGGCTCGTTGAAATGCCGTTCGCATAATATTCATCCGCATCAATTCCCTCAGGTTCGAGGAATATCTGATGTCTCGGTTTTTCCCTGAACCGGACGACTTTATCTTCAATTGAGGGGCAGTAGCGGGGGCCGACCCCTTTTATTATCCCGCTGTATAGTGGTGAATATTTAAGATTGTCGAATATTATTTTGTGGGTGCGTTCATTTGTATACGTCATATAACACGGCAACTGCGGATTTGTGATCTCTTTTGTGAATAAGGACATAGGCTGCGGCGGGACATCCCCTTCCTGGATTTCCATTACAGAGAAATCAATGCCCTTTTTGCCAAGCCTGGGAGGGGTGCCGGTCTTCAGCCTGCCGATCTTAAAGCCGGAATCATGAAGGCTTTTTGAAAGATTTATCGAAGGAGGTTCATCGATTCTTCCCGCAGGAAAATGCTCAAATCCGATATGGATCAACCCATTCAGGAAAGTCCCTGTTGCTATGATTACAACCTTTGACTTATAGATGCGCTTGCTCGTTCTGATGCCGGCAACACGATTCTTATCAATCAGAATTTCCTCAACGTTCTCCTGTCTGATGTCAAGTTTTGTCTGAGCCTCAAGAGCTTCTCTCATGTATTTTCTGTAAAGCGCGCGATCGGCCTGGACTCTTGTAGCCCATACAGCAGGACCTTTGCTTTTGTTCAGGGTTTTGAATTGTATACCGGCTTTATCCGTGATCTTTGCCATCTCGCCGCCAAGTGCATCTATTTCTTTCACAAGATGGCTTTTTGCGAGTCCACCAATAGCGGGATTGCAAGACATTTGCCCGATTGTGTCGAGATTAATGGTGAAAATAGCAGTATTGAATCCTATCCTTGCAGATGCAAGAGCGGCTTCACATCCAGCGTGTCCGGCGCCGATGACAAGGATATCGTAGTCGTTGTTTGTTTTCATTGTAGTTACTATAAGTAAAATAAGGGCGGTTATTCAAATGATGTATGCAGCAGAGTTTAAGAAAATCAGTTTTTTCAATCGGAAAAGTTTTGAAATATCTCGTCCAATAAAGGAGCGATTTCAATAAATGCATTCAACACATCGGGGTCAAAGTGTTCGGGCATGGTCCTGCCGTCTCCGTTTGTTATTATTTTGAAGACATTTTCGTGGCTTAAAGAAGCCTTATAAGGTCTGTTGCTTCTTAATGCGTCATACTGGTCGGTAAGCATGACGATCCTTCCTTCGATAGGTATCGCAGTACTTTTTAATTTACGCGGATAACCGGTCCCATCCCATCTCTCGTGATGATTTAAGGCGATGGACTCAGCCATTTGTATATTGGGATAAGATGAACCGGCGAGAACTTTTTCACCAATAATACAATGGCTCTTCATAGTCTCAAATTCATCTTTAGTAAGGGCCCCGGGTTTTAATAATATGCTGTCAGGTATTCCTATCTTACCGATATCATGCATCTGGCTTGCAAATGTTATATTTTCAATGAAGTCCATCGACATATCCATTGCCTCTGCAATCTTGTTTGAATAAAATCCGATCCTTGATATGTGGGCGCCTGTGTCGGTGTCCCTGAACTCAGCCATTGATATTAAACGCTGTATCATCTCCCTGCTTACATTTCTGAGCGAAAGCAGGGCGTTTGCCAGCTCTTTGGTTCTTTCTTCAACTGTAATTTCAAGCAGATTTTTATAGTCTTTGTCCATCTGAATAAGCTTGGTATATTTAACTGCTTTCTCTATTGAATAAACAAGATATTCGGGATTGTAGGGTTTTACAATAAAGTCAAAAGCCCCGTGTCTAATCCCTGCAACTGCCATATCTATTTGAGTGTATGCAGTCATGAGAATTACAGGTATTTCTTTATTGATGTCATGTATCTTTTCAAGCAGTTCGATGCCTGAAATTTCCGGCATTTTGATATCCGTTAACACAACGTCTATCTTGTTCACAATGAATTTATCAATCGCTTCTTTTCCGTTTTTGCAGGAAATGACGGAATAGCCCAGCTCTCTCAAGAGTCCGGAAAGGGAATTGAGTACAAGCGGCTCATCGTCAACAACGATAATGTTCGTTCCGGTTTTGTTCAAGTTATCAGCACCTCTCTCACCTTTTTCAGCAATCTCGCAGGCGAGATTGGTTTTGCCATAAAATTTATCCCCTCTTTGATTATTGCATCTTTGTTAATAAAATCAGCAGGGTAACCGCTTGTCAGAATAATTTTTATACCAGGGGTTATCTTCATGATTTTATCATAAGCCTCTTGCCCGCTCATCTTCGGCATTATTATATCAAAAATGAGAAGATCAATAGTATCTTTATTATCAACAAACTTATTTACAGCATCTTCGCCGTCAACGGCCTCCATGACTTGATAGCCGAACTCCTCAAGCACCTGTTTTGTGAGTTTTCTCACAACAAACTCATCCTCGGCCAAAAGGATTGTATATGCTGTGTTTATAGTATCAGGGATTTCTTCAGGTTCTATCTTTACAACGTCTGCTTTAATTATCGGAAGGTAGATTTTAAATGTCGTGCCCTTGCCGGGTTCGCTTTCGCAAACGATGTAACCATTGTGTTGTTTGATTATTCCATATACTATTGAAAGCCCAAGCCCTGTGCCTTTCCCGAAGTCTTTGGTTGTAAAGAAAGGCTCAAAGATCCTTTCCCTGATTTTCTCGTCCATGCCGATACCCGTATCCGAAACAGAGAGTTCTGCAAATTCTCCGCTGTAATCGGCATCGTTACCTGTTAACTTCAAAAGACTTCTTTCCTCTTTCAGAAATGCTACTGCCGAAGGCCCGGCTTTCTTTGTCTCTATAATAAGACGCCCTCCATGTGGCATGGCGTCCCTTGCGTTTGTGCACAAGTTTATCAGTACCTGATCTATCTGGATACTATCTGCCATTACAATTAAATCTCCAGTAAGTTCGGTTTTTAACTCCATATTCTCGCCGATTACCCTTAATAATAGTTTTTCCATATTTTTAATAATATCATTTATATAAACAGTCTCAGGTCTGGAAACCTGCTGTCTGCTGAATGCCAGGAGGCTTTGTGTTAAAAGAGCGCCCTTTTCAGATGATACGAGTATTTGGTCTATATTGATCTTTACGGGGTCATCTTTCAATTTTAGTTTTAATATATTTGCATACCCTATAATCGCTGTAAGAATATTGTTAAAATCATGAGCGATCCCTCCTGCCAATTGTCCTATAGCCTCCATCTTCTGTGACTGGCGGAGTTGATCTTCAAGTTTTTTCCGCTCCGTGATGTCTCTGACAATATGGATTAATCCGGCAACGTTATTACTGCTGTCAAATCTCGGGATAGCCGTTATCTCAATAAATTTTTCTAAGTGAGGCTCGTATAATTCAGTTGTAGACGCTGTCCCTGTGTTAAGGCAATCGCAGCTTGGACAGCCCTCCGGAGGACGATCAGTCCCATGGTAAAAGCGATAACATTTTTGGGGCGTTATGTTTAAAATAGGGAGATGAAGTATTTTCTCAGCAGCTTTATTAGCGTGTATTATGTTGAAATCCTTATCGTGGACAGTGACCATATCCGTGATGGAATTAAAGGTGTCTTCCCAGTCATGAGTGATCTGAAAAAGCTTTTCTTCCATCTTTTTGCGTTCGGTAATGTCGCGTGCAATTCCGGAGGTCCCTATTACTTCTCCTTTTTCATTGTAAATAGGGGTCTTAATGGTCTCGATCCAGGCTATTTTATCCTCTTTGTCTGCCAAAGGTTCTTCAACGTTTTTCCGTTTGCCGGATGTCATGACTTCTCTGTCATCCGCTATATATCTTTCTGCTAATTCCAAGGGCCAAATATCAAAATCGGTTTTCCCGACAAGGTCTGACGGTTTTACACCGCAGGCCCTGCCGAACGGCTCGTTTACGGCAATAAACCTGCCTTCCTTATTTTTCAGCCAGGCAATGTCAGGGATATTGTTGAGGATGGCTTCCTGCTGACGCAGTATTTTCTTAACCTCGTCTTCAGATTTTTTTTGCTCTGTAATGTCCTCTACTATTCCAATCCCACTTTTGATGTTGCCTTGCTGATCAAAAAGGGGAGCAGCATGCAGAGAGACCCATGTTTCCTCACCGCCTGAAGTGAGAGCACATACGCCCTCATAGGTACCTTCCCTGCCTTCCAGTACCATCAGCAAAATTAACACCAATTCTTTGTCATTTAATATTCTTAGGTCAAGACCTTCGATTTTCTCCCGGGACAGATGCGCTATCTCAGTAAAACGGTCATTGCATTCGGTGATGCGCAGTTCTTTATCATAATGAAATACACCTAACGGAGAACGGTGAAAAAGCATGCGATATCTTTCTTCGCTCTCTCTAAGCGCTCCCTCTGCCTGTTTACGTCGTTGGTTATTACGGTATGCTTCAATTATATTCCCGCAAGTAATAAGAAGCGGCTGCAGGTATTCTATTGTCTTCTCATTGTAACTGTCTGGACTATTTGCAATGCCAACCATGCCAACCATATTACTACCATAATAAAATGGTATACCTAAAAAACAATCAAGAGAAGGATGTCCCTCAGGTAAACCCCCTCTACGTGGATCAGTAGATGGATTATTGGAAATAACAGGCTTGCCGGTTATCATTACCTCGCCAAAGAGCGTTTTCAGATTATAAAATTTCATATTAGGGGCATTTTTCTCATAGAAGGATCTGCTCTCCTCATTCCAGGCGATATTGGTGATTGCATGTGTTTTAAGATATGGTTTTCCTTCAGCAGTAAAGAGAATCTCGCCTATAAAACCGTATTCGCTTTTAGTCAAAGAAAGGAGGCTTTCGAGGATGTTGTTGAAGATGACAGTCGGCTCGGTATCTACAATGAATTGTGATTGAGTGCGGGTTATGGCTTCTAATAGGGCATTATTAGCTTTGATCTCCTTTTCTCTCAGCATGCGTTTAGTGATATCCCTTGAAACACCCGTAACAGAGATTACTTTCCCCGTATCGTCTTTGACTGGAACTAATGAAGCCCCTATCCATAATTCTTTATTTGGGAAAACAATCCTGTTTTCGGTATAGAGCGCCTCACCGGTTTCAAAGACTTTTTGCAGGGATTGCCGCTGCCGGCTGGAAACCTCTTCAGGGAATAATTCCCCTCTTTTTCTTCCGATGAGTTCCTCCGGTTTGCATCCGAATTGTTTTGCGGCGATGTTGTTTACATATTGAACGAAATCATTACGATCAACAATAAATATCATATCCTGTGCCGCTTCAGCTAATGTTCTATAGCGTTTCTCACTTTCACTCAGAGCGTCTCCTGTTTGCGTGTGTTTAAAAATTATGTGGTTAGTAAATACACCCAAAAAAACAAGAATACCCATGGTGAACAAACGCATCCAGATTTCCGGTAAAGGCGGATGGAATAGCAGTGTTGTAAATGTACCTTCATTAAATATAAAGGAGTCTACGAAAGAATCAATTATCCAGTAAAGCGCTCCGAGTCCGATGCTTAAGGGGACTATTTGATGCCTTTGTGAAGCTTTGTCAACTTTTTTGTTGTCGGGGAACATTTGCAACTTCTTTTCGATATTCTTTATTAACTTGAAGACTATTGTCAATGATTCAACTCATAATATACATATCGAATTTAAAAGGTAAAAACTTAAGATAATATTATCACTCCGGCGGCCTCTTGACAATTAATGTAACATATGTTACATTTTTAACAAATGATACACAATGTAAATACATCTCATTCCGGATGGCTTATATTCTTTTACAGCGTCCCCTCAAAACCGGTAAATGCAATGATGAAGATATGGAGAAGGCTTGCTAAGGCCGGGGCTATACTGATTAAAGGCGCTGTGTACGTCCTTCCGTACAATGAAGAAAATCTTGAATTATGCCAGTGGCTTGTATCTGAAGTAACCTCAATGAAGGGAGAAGGCGCTTTTGTCAGTGTGGATAAGATTGAGACAATGAACGAGAAGGAGATTATTGAGCTTTTTAATTATCAAAGAAGGAGGGACTACAGTTTAATTGAAAAAAACATGGAGGAGCTTGAAAGGAAAACAAGCAGCGTCAGAAAGGGGACAGGAATACAGGACCATAAGAAGCTTTTTGATCAGCTTAATAAAAGTTTAAGGGAATATGAAGAGATAAGGAGGATTGATTTCTTTGCGTCAAAGGCAGGGACAGAATTAAGAAAGAAAATTGGAACATTGCAGACAGAAATGCAGGGCTTATTCAAACCCGGAGAAAGACAAACTCACGAAATAATTTCACGGAATATCGAAGATTATCAGGGCAGGATATGGGTTACAAGAAAAAGACCGTTTGTGGACAGGATGGCGTCTGCATGGCTGATTAAAAACTTTATAGATAAGAAAGCGGTCTTTAGATTTGCTGATGAATATGATATAGGAAAGTTGGATAGAGACTCAGTTCCCTTTGATGTAAGCGGAGGAACATTTACGCATATTGGCGATATGTGCACCTTTGAAGTCTTGATCAAGTCCTTCGGGTTAAAAGACAAACCGCTTAAAAAGATCGCCGAAATGGTCCACGAACTTGATATGAAAGATGAAAAGTACAAAAACCCTGAGGTAAAAGGGATAGAAGACATACTGACGGGAATAAGAAAAACAGTAAAGGATGATGTGGAAATTCTTGAAAAAGGGATAACCGTGTTTGAGATGCTTTACGCATCAAGAACATAAAGAAAGGAGAGCAACATGAATACTTGTGCAGGAACTTGTCCTTTATCAGGACTGAGGAAAATACTGTTGGCTACAGACGGTTCACAATTCTGCGAGGGTGCCATACGGGAGGCCATAAGATTTGCAGCAAATTGCTCGAGCAAAGTTTATGCCATGTCAGTGGTGGAAATATTGACAGATTATGAAGGTTTTTCTCCTCAGAAAATAGAGGAGATGATGGATCTGGAGATCAAGAAACATCTCGAAACTGTTAAAGCCAGGGCCTTAAACGAGAAGATCGATTGTGAAATCATCATTGCTCACGGAGAACCGTACAGGGAGATCGTTGATGTTGCAACAGCAAAAAATGTTGATATGATCGTGGTCGGCAGGCGCGGGAAAACAGGGGTGACAAAACTTTTTATGGGTCAAGTGGCTGCGAAGGTCATTGGTTATGCCCCGTGCAGAGTTCTTGTAGTTCCAAGGGCTTCAAAAATTGAATTCAAGAAACTCCTTATTGCCACAGATGGGTCTAAACATAGCGAGAAAGCCGTTTCTGAAGCGATCGGGATCGCAAAATGCTGCGGCAGTGAGCTGCTTATTCTTTCTGCGATGAGGGATGAAAGCGAGCAAAAAGAAGCGCAGACCAATGTAAGCAAGGCAGCAGAGCTTGCACAAAAAGAGGGGGTAAATGCGGAAATCTTAACTCCAGTTGGCAGGTCTTATGATGTTATCGTTGAGACCGCGGGCGGCAGAGGGGTTGATTTGATTATTATGGGAACATATGGCAAAGCAGGACTTAAGAAAATGTTTATGGGAAGTTCAACGGAAAAGGTCCTCGGGCATACAGGTTGTGCAGTTTTAGTGATAAAGGCATAGAAACGAAAGGAGGTTTACGATGAAAGAAGTTACGGAGATGGTAGTAAAATTAATGGCTGCATCGGCAAGGACAGCGCCGAAGGCAGGAGGAAAGGATTTCCTCGAAATAGTAGTGATAACAAAAGACGAAGATTTGAAAAAAATCTCAGAGGCGATGAAAGAGTATGCCCCGAAAAGCACTAACGAGGCGTACTGGTTGCGGGATGCATCGAATATCGAGAACTCTCAGGCTTTGCTTCTTGTTGGTCTCAGTAAACCCGTTACAGCAGGTTATGATTGCGGAGCGTGTGGTTATCCCACATGCGGCGAGTTTTCAAAAAACAGGCAATTGAAGGAAAAGGAAATGGGGTATTCAGGTCCCCATTGTGTTATGCGGATGATAGACATAGGCGTTGCACTGTCATCAGCGGCAAAGACAGCAAGTCTGCATAATGTTGATAACAGGGTGCAGCAGCGTGTCGGAGCTGCTGCAAGGGCCATCGGCCTGATCAAAGGCGAGGTTGTCCTGGGGATACCAGTGAGTATAACGGGAAAGAGCATCTATTATGACAGGCAGACGCCTGTGAAACATTAACTTCCCCTTCCACCTCTTAGCTTAAGAGGGGGTGCCGAAG
>JAGVGM010000068.1 GCA_020057065.1 Thermodesulfovibrionia bacterium | reverse complement strand
GAATCCCAAAGGGACTCCATGGCTTGAAGACGTTCTATTGTACTCATTTTCTTTATTTCAATTGTATTCATTTTGTCTCCTTTCTTTAAAGCTAACGCTCCGCATCACAGGTGCGTGTGTAGCAGCAGCGGAACACGCATCCTTGTGAATGCGGTTGTTAAGTGTCTAATTTTTAGGATATTCGTCCTCGCTAATCCTTGCTATTTTAGGATTTTTGAACAATTCAAGCTCATCTTGAAGTTTGAGCATTCTATTTTGATCATCATCAGTCCATTCAGGCTTATTTATCACACAATAATCGTATGAACATGTGGGTTCGATTCTTTTTTCGGTGGCAATCCCGATTACCTTTGTGTTTTTTCCAAACTTACCTCTAGCAAAAAAACAGATAGCAAAAAGCATTTGCTTTCTATGATCCCTGGGATGATCCTCGGAAAAAAACAAGAAAACGTAACTTACGCCATCGGTTGTTAATATTCTGCGGAACATATCAGCTTTAGTATCTTCGTGAGCCCTTATATGGGCCTCTAAAAAAGTCTTACTCAACATCCGCCGTTCGAAGCGATTTGGTCGCGCAAGTTCCCTTGCAACTCTTTCATATTCTATTGAGCCTTCATGCGCTCGGTCTATAATGCTATCCCACCCGTAACTAAATTCGTCCGCTTTTTTCTTCTTTTTATATTCTGATCTACTAATATAGCCTTCCCATATGCCTTCTTGAAGTAATATATTGGTTGCCTCATTGAATTGAGAAAATGATCTATTGTTTTGAAGATAATATGCAAGAAGTTCCTTCTCTCCACCCATGATCATCATTTCTTTACCGGCAATTAGGCGCTCCTTACTTTTTAGATATTCACAAAAATCTGAAATTGTATCCAATTCGTTAAGTACAATTTCAGTAAATTCGCGGTCAAATACGTGGATGGTATTGCCATTAATTGTTTCAACAAATGAGAAAAAATCTTCAGGAGGACCCATCAGCACTGATACTAAGAATACCTGGCTTATTGATTTCGGATTGAATAACTCCTTACCTCTTCTAGGATTTTCCAAATTTATTTCCGTATCTATTTCAAAAAGCCTCCTTTTTGCACCGATGAGCTGCCGGAAATTCTTTTCAACGTCCCCTTTTTTATAGCTTCCATCGTCCCTCAATTTAAGTGATTTTATCTGCCATACTATGGCAATATCATCAAACACTACTAATAAATCGCATATTTCTTTATTGTTTGGGAGGTTTGGATTTAAATAACACCAGTCTGTTAAAAAGCTTTTTATCGAAAGGTCGTGAACTACACTTTCGGCTTTTGATCCTTTAATTTGAAAATAGTCTTTTCCTACACCCTCCGATGTATGCTCATTCTCGTCGAGGCAACACTTTTTATACTTAAGCCCGCTTCCACATGGACAAGGCAGGTTTCTTCCAATTTTCATATCATGCTTTCAATATTTTAAGCAGGCTTTTTAAAGATGCACACTTAACGCTCGGCATAACCGGGAGTGGCCCGCGAGGGACACGATCCGGTTCATGCCGTTGTTAACGATTTTCTTCCGTAAGTTGATACCGGACAGTGTGTACAACATCCCGGTGTCCAATGACAAAGCTTGCTGCCCCAATAATGATGTTAACAGATTGTCTGGTGGTTCCATCTGCCAACAAGAAATCGAGTTCTTGCCCGGTAATCCTGATGTCGTCGTACTTGCCGCCTTCAACGTCGTAACTTCCAGTCCCCTTCAAATGCAAAATAGCCCTGGTTCGATCCTGATCCAACAAGTCGGAGCAAGGGATATCGATGGCGAATTCGATGTAAAGAACCGTTGGCAACTCCGTGGCATAGAGGGTCTTCCTTATTTCCGGTACTTGTTCCAGACGAAAGCTGTTTCTCCGAAGCATATCATCAACGAGTTGGCCGTGCTGGTTCATGAATGACTGAATTAACAACGTCTCATCAATGGCGACCTCCGTCTTAATGTCGGTTAAAAGCTCGCCAAGCGAACGGAAGGCTTTAAGCTGGTGGGCCTTGCCGATGGTCTCGGCAAGTAGGTTCTTCGCGAGGCCTCCCTCGTACTTTCGCTGGTGAAAAAACGCAGAATCTGGCGTAACAAAGAAGACGTCGTCCTGCTCAAGGAGTCTTATGCAGTCAGACCAAAGGACGCCGTCCTTGAACTGCTGGTTTTGATCGCTGGAGGGGGGTAGTCCTTCGACGGTTTTGAGAAATGAGCTTCTTGCGCTCTCAAACGAAAAGTCGACCTGAAGTAACTCAACTCCTACGCCAGAAAATATCTCGGCGATTTTGCTCTCGATTGCCGCGTCATCTGGTAGCACTACTTCCTTCAGTTTTCCAAATACGGCCAGAAGCTGCCGGTGATTCTCGCGCACTTTCCCGACATATTCTTTAAGATTTTTCCGAAAGTTCCGTTCGACCTCTAAGCGCACCACCTCGGGTAGGGCTAACTGAGCACTGCGCTGCTTGATAAAAAAACGGACGGCCGCTCCTAAAGTTGAATTGAGTGCCATTTCCTTCAGCCAAATATTCGTGTCAAGAACGATAATCATTTTGCCTCTTTCATCATTCGCCAACGCTTCGGGTAACCTGACCGCGCCAATAACCTTCCCGCGCAGCGCCGCCGAGCTTCCCGCGGTCAGGTTGACCCGATTGTTAACCCTTCTTTCCGATTTTCTTTTCGACCGCTGCCCGCAATGCTTCATACGCCTGAACAACTATATCGTCTTTCATTTCCGGGTTTATCATGACTATAAGAAGTGGTATCTGAACATCGGAGTCGTAAATTAATTTGTCGAAGAACTCTGCCGGATTTATGTATTTCATGTAATTTTTAAAAAAATCCACCACTTCGTCGATAAATAGCTCCATCCCGGCAGACAGTTCTTTTTCTATCGCGCTTTTGTCTACCATTCCTTTTTGAACTGGAACAAGCAGAAGTTCCCGAGGGTTCTTTTGGAATTGCCCCAAGCCATGACAGAATTTCGGATATTGAGTCAGTTGCGCAAAACGCTCATAATCCGAGCGATAATGTGTATACATGGCTTGGTCTACGAGCACAGTAAAGTACAGACAAATAAGGAAGGCTGGCCGTGATTCTATTGGTATTTTATCTAAATTGCGGCAATCAGAACCCCAACTATGCCCAAAATAAGGAACTCTCGCATCCGGCATAAATATAGACAGATCGTTTCGGAATTGATTGTAGTAGTAATCTCTTATCATTTTCTATTCATGGGTTAACGCCGTAATCAGCCGTGAGTAATCATCGGCTGGATTAAATGGTTGTGTGATTTTATTATTCATTTTTCTTTAGCAAATTGGAGGATGTTATGAATAAGGTCTTCAAATACTTTCCAAGGATTATCTATATCTGTTCTAAAAGTAGTGGCTTCAAAGCCATAGTTACCTGCTTCTTCAAGATACTTATCCCATGCCTCTTGGTATGTATCTTGGGTCTTTTTAGCAACGTATGGCCTAAAGAGTTCTATTTCAGTAGCTTGTTTCAACAGAGCGCCCCAGAGTGCAGTGTCGATGTCTGTGGGCAACTGGTTTCTGGTTCTAACTTTTTTAGAAATATCAATTACTGCGAGAGTTGGGGCAAAAGCAGACCTGAAGGAAGCTCTGGCTTTATTAAACTCGGTGATTCTAATTATTTCACGACTATCGGAACGGGTAAGCCAATAACCAAAATAAATACCGAAAATGCCAATAGCACCTCCAATAATAGTACTGATAATAATCTCTATCATAAATTATTACTATGTTTTATGGCTTTCGCTGTCTCTTTCATAATTGCAGGCGTACTAACGATAATCGGTATTTATTATTTTACACAACAATTAATATAAGTATTACCTAATTTCCTTCCCGGCAATAAACTTAGCCGGTAAATTGGGGGTAATTGTACCGTGATTTATTGTGAAATTCAACTATTATCGTTGAAACAATACCGAAAATGTGTTTATTATCACAAAACACATAATACCCATAAAATAGTTTTTTTGACAGGAAACATGTCTAAGAAGCGAATGACCTGCCCTGAGCTTGTCGAAGGGAAGGATGCAGGCAACGCCGCAGATGGATTT
>JAGVGM010000201.1 GCA_020057065.1 Thermodesulfovibrionia bacterium | reverse complement strand
GTTTTTTGTATCGCTTCACTTGACGGATTTTTTCAAAATCCGTGACGGGTGTCTTTTTGCTCTTGACAACCGGAGGCCTTATAAGTGTTAGGCATTTTTTATTGCTTCTTTCATGAAATTAGAAAACTTTCCCCTTTCAATTGCGGTATCAGGTAATGGCATAATTGTACCTCTCTCAATCAAAGCTTCATGTGCGCAAGTATTGTCATCTTGAAACAAGTCATAGATATTCTTTCTTATCGGATTGCTCAAAATACTATCTTTTT
This sequence comes from Thermodesulfovibrionia bacterium, assembly GCA_020057065.1. Classification (GTDB taxonomy): domain Bacteria; phylum Nitrospirota; class Thermodesulfovibrionia; order UBA6902; family UBA6902; genus SURF-23. Next base: position 4,480 of record JAGVGM010000201.1, on the reverse strand, counting down.
GCTCTTCAAGAAAAGAGCCTAAGCAGAATTCCTTATATGGTATGAGTTTTGTACAGGGCCATACCAATCCAGTATTTCCTGCAAAGGACAATAATGAATTAGCACAACGTTCGGATGGAGCTTCAGGAATTTTTTCTAATGCTCGTAAGATTAAAGAATCAATAAGTGTGTTTGGTTTATCTGTTGTATATTTTTCATCTGATGCCCAATGATCAAGTATCTGAATAGCAAAATTATTAAATTCGCTCTCTGATATTTTTAGTGATTTATCATCGGTTATTGCTTTTCCAAATATCCACGGAACACCAATAGAGTTCATATGTTCGTAATATGGTAATGACCCATAATTAATTTGATGTCTTGAAATTACTGAATTCAATGTAACTTTAAGTCCATATGCCAATGCGTTTTCAATTCCTCTCATAGCGAATGTATATGAACCGTCTCCACTTTTAAAAGGGCGTTGCTGATTGTGTAACTCGGGTGGGCCATCTATAGTAATGTCAATTTCAATATCAGGACATAATGTTTTCACCGTTTTTGCAAACTCACCAGAAAGAAGTGTTCCATTTGTAGTAATGGTTGTTTTCTTTATTTTATCTTTATAGTTAGAAATGTATTCTATAGTCTCATAAACCATCTTTTTGTTTAAAAGAGGCTCTCCACCTGTAATATTGACGGTGAGGTCGTTCCACATGGAAACAGATTTCTTTATAATACCTACTATTGTATTAGTCTCCATGTGTTTCAATTGCAGTTTTGAAAAACCACTTATATCATTCTTGTAACAGTATCTACACTTAAGATTACAATCATCAAAAAGATTTAGAACTATATGCATGATATCCCCAGTTTTATGCAAAGGGCGACTTAGTCGCCCTTTGCATATTAGATAAGTTTTTAAGTAGCACCAACACATCCAATGCAATTAGCGCATTCTTTGCCTTTAGCAAGTACATCGTTTGAAGCAAGAAGCTTCTCTTTTCTTTCTTTTAGCTTTTTTGAGATGTTGTCCATCGTCTTTTGTGTGACTTGCATTTTTAAACCTCCTTTCTCTATCAGATTTACGTCAAGGTAGACTATTTCTTACATATCACATTAAGGCGCTTAATTAGTTCCCCTTTCAACTCCTTATCAGTTTCCCACTCGATAAATCTGTAACCTCGTAAATCGAAATGAATAACTGACCCCTTCTTTATGGTAAGAATGAGTTCTTTTCCTAAAGCATGTGCAAAACCTGTTTCATAATAACAATTTGGGCGTTCGCCAGTTAAATCGGATAGTACAAATTTGCTCTGCGCAATATGCGCTAAGATTTGATCGTCAATTCTTCCTGAGTCTTGACGTTTATCAATTCTAACTGGCTCCAAACCAAATTCTTTAGCAACAGGCTCAATAACTACATCGTAAGTGGAATCCATAAGTTTATCATTAAGGTTCATAATAACAAACATCTGTTTTTTTGAACTTGAAACATTCATTTCAAGAATAGACCTTATTCGAGGGCTTACATGAGATGATCTGACCTCCTCAACTACTTCATCAGTGCAGTCAAATTTATGGCATTCATCAGAAGCAATAAAAGTAGGAATACCTTTTTCATTAAGAGTCTTGGATATGCGCTTTTTAGTTCTATAAACTGAAACTGTAACTAACGTTTTGAAATTGAATAGAATTTGCTTTCCCGTAGTGGCATGAGTAATATTTTTTATTTGACCGTGTACAAATGGATCCACTACCTCTTTGATTACTCTGTCTTTATCTTTGTTAAGAAGGACATACCATTGATTGTCTAATTGGCGAGCAAAGCAATGATAAAACATTATTCCCCCCAAATCCTATGCTTATGTATGCTGCATGATAAGTCCATTTATGATGTTAATCTTTCGTGCCTAACGTAAAATTGAGTGACAAGTGCCACTGTAAGATAACAACTTGCCTCCATACCGATTTGCACTACTCAAAATAATGCTACCTAAAAAAGTGTCCTGTGGCACTTGTTCACTCCAATGACTTGTTAGGGTCTATTCTTTATTATTTCATGCTTTCGGATTTTTTTTGCCGTTTAATGCTGTAACCTTTTGCCTTCTAACTGGGTTAAATAAATGGCTTCCTCCGACGTTGAATATTATCGAGCATCTCCCTTTCCTTTTCCTCGTGATCACGTTGTGCTTCTGAGTCAGATTTCAATTGGTCTCTAACGGACTCAACTCCTGCAATTATTTCTTGTGCGCTTTCTCGGTTGCTTGTAGCAAGATCTGAAATAGAATCAGAAAAAGACTGTGAAAAGGCATCCATTGAGGATTCTATACGGTAAGTCATTTCACTTAGTGCTTCCCCGAGGCTTTGGAATCCTTGAACAAGTATTTGATTAGTCTTCCGCTGCTCATAAATAGTCGCAAAGTGAAAGTTCTTTTGAGCTTGACGGACGATACTTCGCAGCCTATCCGCCGTACTTGAAGCATCAGGAAGAGTATTAATATTTAATTTAAAAGCTGGTGGCGTTGTGTCAAGCTCCGTCTTTTTTTGTTTGTATCGGTCAGAATTAGAAAGAATCTCTTTAATGCCATTATCGAAACGTGCGAGATGAGTCACAGCATTTTCGACAGCATCCCAAAATGGCGCAAAGGCACCATCGGAAAATTCGTCTTCAGCCCGACCGAGCGCACTTTCTGCAATTTTTATTTCTTCTGGTAAGCTTTCCAATACTGTTACAGATGTTGTTACATAATCAAGAAGATTTTTGTGGACATATCGTTGTTTGTCCTCATATGCTTGTTGTTTTCTCTGCGCCTCCTCTTCAGCGCGTCGTCGAGCTGCCGCCTCAGCTTCTTCATTCTTGTTTATCCTGTGCATCATATAAATAACTCCGCCAATTAGGGCAATACCCAAGGTTATTTGCCAGTGCTGAACGGCAAGAACAATCAGTCCAATAAAGATAATTAGGACAACCCACTCCATAGTTGCAGCCTCCTTAAATGACGTTATATTTGTGTATCAATGCCGTTATTCATTTTGGCCCTAACATTTAAGTATATGCGTCTAATTGTTACAAAAGCATGTATTTACTATATGCTTGCATCTATTAGTAGATACTCTTGTTGTTATCGAGTCGTTCGAGAAGGCATATAGATATATATACTTCCCTGGAAAACAGCTTTTTAATTGATCCCAATTCGTCAAATGCATATATTAGTAGATGCAAGTATATAGATGTATTAAAAAGCATTACGCAATCTTTTGAGACAGTAATTTCTTGTCCAATTCAAGAGTATATGACATTATTGTTTTGATATCTAATTTTGTAGACGCCTCAAGAATTTCGATGCCCACAATCTTGTCATCAGAAGTTGTATCTATATTAACACCTTCTGAAATTTCTATAACTCCTTCCGGCTTCTTGTTCCCCAACCTAATATATAAGGCATCAACTTCTTTATCATAATAGACTTTCATTTTTTTCTTCCTCTCCTTAAAGGATAATTTGTGACTATTGTTAGTATATCATTTTTAATGTCAACTACAATTTTCAAGGAGAACTTATGTCCGTCTACCTTCTTTATAATTTCATGCTTGCCATGGGACAATTCCATATTTCCCAATATCTCCAGTATTACAGTCTCCGGGATTTTGTAAAGCTTGGCCCTTCTTTTAGCATGACGAGAAAATGATATCTTCATCTTATATATCTCTTTGTCCTTATTCCCTTATTATTTTGCGCTATCAAGACAATTCAATTACTTGACTATCCTGCTCTCAAGTCCAAATTCCACGGCTTTTCTGTAAGGCAACAGCCATGCTTTATCTTCCTGTTTCCATCTCCCTCCACTATTTTTAATTTGATCTCTTAAATCAGTCTCACTATACCCTATTCGAACTTTCACTGGCTTGTTAAATTTTGATTCTTTCTTCATTATCGATTTACTGTTATCGGAAATCCATGGAGATTCTTCGACAATCAGTTCTACCGTCTTATATTTCCTCTTAAGTTCCGGATTGTAGCGGTAGCGGATGCATACTAATTGGTCCCCGTATTGTTGAAGCAATTTCTTTGTCCCCTTCTGACCAGGTGTTAAAGTTAATCGTGTTTTCATATGTGCCAGAGCCCCTGACTTTTTTGAAAGTTAAGATTGAAAATGATATTTTTATGCTATACTAACCAAGTAAAGTTGTCAATAAAAACTTTATCAATCGGGGACATGACTTATGAATACCAAAAAACCAACTCTGCTGGAACAGGTGCGTAATGTTATCCGTGTAAAGCATTATGCCCTGAATACTGAAAAATCATATCTTTCATGGATCAAACAATTTATTCTTTTTCACAAAAAACGACCCCCTTCTGCCATGGGTGAGCGTGAGATCGGTGAATTCCTTACACATCTTGCAGTAAAAAGAAATGTCGCTGCTCCTACTCAGAATTCAGCGCTTAATGCAATTGTATTTCTCTATAAGGAAGTCCTGAAGAAAGATATCGGCC
>JAGVGM010000214.1 GCA_020057065.1 Thermodesulfovibrionia bacterium | reverse complement strand
TATTTTCAGAAGAGATTAATACACGTTAAAGATGTGGGATTGGTGAAGTGATTATCCCGGTTGGATTTATGACCTACCGCTCCAGCGGTTTAGTTCAACATGTTAGTAGACGAAATTCGTTTTTCCCGGCTTTTTAATATACAGATTCAAACTCCTAACATCATAACTGTTTATAAAATAATAAAACTCAAATGTTTAACTTTCGCTTTTGCCCTGTAATATCATGATATAGCGAATGTCGTTTTTTACGACTTTTTGTACTTGGGGACATGGAATATGAAAAAAATAACGTTACCAAAATTTCAGGAATTTCTGCATACAAAAAACCTTGTTAAGCAAAAGTATATCCCATTTTACGCAAATTGGGCAAGCAAATTCTTAGCCTTTTCAAGAAATGAAGGGAATCTCAGTGCCAACATGTGCATTGTATCTGCTTTTATATACTCAATCTGTTTATTAATGAGTGTAATCTTCAATATATTGTTAGAGTCCGTTTTGTTGATAAATGCGAAATAATAAGACGCTATGGTTCTCCCGTAACGTGATGATTTCATGGGGCAATCAATTGTGATTTCCAAGATACAGTTCTAATGGTATGTGACATTACGATGTTCCTTTATGGAAAATAGTAACTTTAATTTGCTTTGCACAGATGCTTTCTATTGAATATCAGGGCGATATTTAAGCTGCATACCTTTTAGAAAATTACGCAGGATCTGATCTTTACATTCACGGTAGTGTTTGTGGTCCGGCCTGCGGAAAAACGCACTTAATTCGTGTTCACTAATGCGTACACCAGTCAGGCCCAAAATTTCCAATATGTCTACGGCTTTCAGGTCTAATGCGATCCTTAATTTTTTGAAAATGATATTGTTAGTTAAACGCTGCTCCGGATCGGGCTGCGGCCCTTCTTTTTTGCCCCGTTTATCGTTGATCAAACCATTCAGGAAGATCGCCAGCTGAGTGTCACTGCATTCCTGAAACGCAGGATCATCATCTTTTTTTAACCAGTCGCTGATCTGCGCCCGTGTTACCGGATGATCAGCCAGGCCGAATAACGCAATCATTTTCGAATCGTTAAAGTCGAAGGCATAGCGGATACGGCGTAAGACATCGTTATTGGTCACAAGTATTCTCCGAATACGAAAGTGGGAAAGCGGGGAAGTTAGGAAGTAAAAAAGAATTAACTACCCGCTGTGGGCGTTTTCTTTGTTTTTTTCACTTTCCTGCTTCCCCACTTCTCCGCTATTAAAGCTTATTCTATGTTTGCAGCAACAACAGCGGCCATCTGCATCATGTTGATCGTCTGGCCTTCATTCAGATTTGTAAGGTCAGTGACCGTGCCTGATTTGCTTGTGGATTTTGTGTTTTTGAAGATCGTGAGCAATTTAGCATCTGTCACTATGAACTTGCCTGCGTTCTCAGGCTTTCCATTTTCAGTCTTTGTCTGAAGTTTATTCGCTTTAATATAGTCCCACAGTTTTTTGGTAATCTCTGTCCTGGGAAGTTCTGTTGCTCCCAGAAACTCTGCCAGCTCATTTTTCAGCTTTACCGGTTTACTCAATCCTTTTGCTTCTGCCATTTTTTACTCCTTCATATTTAGATTTAATTGGAATTATTTCCAGGGTCAGATATTATACCCATTTTGTTTCAAAAAGTTTTTTTAGATTCGCATATGGAGTAATTATTACATTTTATAGTTTATTTTATCAGATAATGCAAGATGAAATGGGTGACACCGCGCACTCGCCCCCCGATTCCAGTATAATTAACAGTAATTCCCAGGTTGGGAAAAACGTATGCAGGAAAGTAAGGTGAATCATGAAATTTGAGAAGTACCATATATCAGACACAATTAAAAAGAACCTTGACCTGATGGGTTTCAAAAGGCCTACGAACATACAGTTCAAGTCCATTCCCTCAATCCTGAAAGGCGAGGATGTCCTGGCTATTGCACAGACCGGGACCGGGAAGACGGCTGCTTTTGCGATTCCCCTCATTGACATGATCCATAGGGAGAAGAGCAGCAGGCGGTCCTATGGGATCAAGTGCATTGTCATGGTCCCCACACATGAACTGGCAATACAGATCGGGGAGGTCTTTGAAAAGCTTGCGCGGCACACGAAGGTCAAGACTTTTGCTTTGTACGGCGGGGTTGAGCAGGACCCGCAGATTAAAAAGCTCCAGGGCGGAATCGACGTACTTATTGCGACCCCGGGACGGATGTTTGATTTTATCAGCCAGGGGCACGTTGACCTCTCACGAATCAGGACCCTTGTACTTGATGAGGCCGACCATATGCTTGACCTCGGGTTTATAGATGATATCAAGGATGTGAAGAGGAAGCTCACAAATAGGCACCAGACGCTCTTCTTCTCAGCCACGATTAACAAAGAGATAAAGAAACTCGCCTTCTCACAGGTTAAGAGCTCTGCGATACACATCCAGATAGCGCCGGAGGACCCTGTCTCGAAGAATGTCTCGCACTTTGTCATGTTTGTGGAAATGGATGATAAACGCTTTTTTCTCGAGAGATTTATTAAAGATAATCAGGGAAGCAAGATCATCGTTTTTGTTAGGACCCGGGTCCGTGCCGAACGGGTAGCAAAGGCCATGGAGAGGGTGCATATAGATACAGTTACTATCCACAGGGACAAGAAACAGGACGACCGGTCTGAGGTGATGAAAAAGTTCAAGGAGGGCAGCTGCCGCATCATGATCGCCACGGACATCAGTGCCCGCGGGATTGACGTGCCGGATGTCGATTACGTAATCAACTATGATCTTCCGGACAAGCCGGAGATGTATGTGCACAGGGTTGGAAGGACCGGCCGCGGCATCAAACTGGGGGAAGCGATCTCATTCTGCAGCAAAGAGGAAAAAGAACTTCTTGGGGATATCCAGCAGCTCATCAATAAAGATATCGAGGTCATAAAGCTCTACAAAAAAGATTACGATAACATCGTCAGCTCATCCGTAGAGGACCTCAACCTGTATGAGATGATCGATGAACATGAGCAATGGGAAGCGAGCAGGAAGAAGAGAAAGAAGAGGTCCTCGAAGACAGCAAAGAAAAGATCTGAACGAACCTGACGCTGGAGCGCGAATTGAAACATCTGTAGGGGCGTTGCATGCAACGCCCCTATGGTCTTGAATATCCGTTCAAAATGCATTTCATGAAACTTGTTGAAGGAAAGGACGTTAAATTGTATATTATACAAGATACAAAGTTAAGTGATTGGATTAGATAATGGGTTTATTAAATGACATAAGACATGATTTCCAGACTGTCTTCAGGATGGATCCTGCTGCAAGGAGCAAACTGGAAGTCATTCTTTCTTACTCCGGGTTTCATGCGATTATTTTTTACAGAATCAACCATTTGCTGTTGAAAATGCACGTCCCGGTGCTGCCCCGTTTTTTATCACAATTTGTGAGATTCCTGACCGGTATTGAAATACACCCTGCTGCAAAGATAGGCAAGGGGTTTTTTATTGATCATGGCATGGGAGTGGTGATAGGAGAGACCGCGGAGATAGGTGAGAACGTCCTGCTGTACCAGGGGGTAACTCTCGGAGGGACCGGCAAGGAAAAGGGCAAGCGGCATCCTACTCTTGGCAGTAACGTTGTTGTAGGCGCTGGCGCAAAGATACTCGGTTCAATAACTGTAGGAGACAATGTGAAGATAGGGGCTAATTCGGTAGTGCTGAATTCAGTGCCTGACAATTCCATTGTTGTGGGGGTACCGGGAAGGGTAATAAAGAAGAGGGTCGTAAAGATATTTAACGAGGGATTGGTAGAGATGCTGGACCATGTACATATGCCCGACCCTCTCGATGAAAAATTTGAAGAGATAAAAAATTATATTACCGAACTCGAAAGGAGAATCAGTACATTGGAAGGCAAAGGAGATACGATAAGGGTTTATAACACGATGAGCGGCAGGAAAGAGGAGTTTGTCCCTTTGGTTGCGGGACAGGTAAGAATGTATGTGTGCGGAATTACCGCATATGACGTGTGCCATGTCGGACATGCACGGAGCGCAATAGTATTTGATATTATGAAAAGATATCTGAGATATAAAGGTCTTAAAGTCACTCATGTGAGAAACATCACTGATATCGATGATAAGATTATCGCCCGTGCCGCAAAGGAAAATGTTGCCTATGATGTGATTGCAAAGAAATACACTGAGGAATACTACAGGGATATGGATATGTTAGGCGTGAGCCGGGCAGATATTGAGCCGAATGCAACGGACCATATCAAGGAAATGATAGAGACAATACAGAGTCTTGTTCAGAAGGGTTATGCATATCCGGTTGATGGAGACGTTTATTTTGAGGTAAACAAATTTCCTGATTACGGAAAGCTTTCAAAAAAGAATATCGAGGACCTTATTGCAGGTGCGAGAGTAGAGGTTAATGAGAGGAAAAAAAGCCCCCTTGATTTTGCCCTTTGGAAATCTTCAAAAGAAGGCGAGCCGTGGTGGGAAAGTCCGTGGGGGAAGGGCAGACCTGGATGGCATATTGAGTGCACTGCGATGTCGTCGAAATATCTCGGCGAGAGTTTTGACATCCACGGCGGCGGGGCGGATTTAATATTCCCGCATCATGAAAATGAGATTGCACAGAGCGAGGCATACACCGGCAAGCAGTTTGTTAAATACTGGATGCACAACGGCTTTATAACTGTTGACAAAGAAAAGATGTCCAAATCTCTCGGTAACTTTTTTACCATCAAGGATATCCTTGAAAAATATGAGCCGGAGGTTGTCAGGTATTTCCTGCTGTCAGCCCATTACAGAAGCCCGATAGAATTTTCCGATGTACAGTTGAACGAGGCGGAGCTTTCCATCGACAGGTATTATTCGACAGTTACGAGGATCAAGGATTTTCTCGAAACAGCGGGCGCTGCTGAGAAACCTGGAGCCTCTGCTGAACTTGAAAAACTGCTTTTGTCCTTCAAGGACAAATTTCATAATGCGATGAATGATGATTTTAACACAGCTTCTGCACTCGGATTTATCTTTGAACTCATAAGAGAGGTCAATAAATTCCTCGATTCCAAGCCTTCAGGACAGAAGGCAAAGGAGCTTGTCACTAAGGCCGGAGAACTCCTTGCCGAGGTCGGCGGCGTTATAAATATATTTAATAAGACGCCGGAAGAATGGTACAGGTCGTTGATGAAGGTGAAGAAGATAGAGTTTTCAGAAGAAGAACTGCTGAAAAAGATCGCTGAACGACAGGAGGCAAGAAAACAGAAGGACTGGGCTACTGCCGACATGATCAGAAAGACACTTGAGGAAAAAGGTGTTATCCTTGAGGATAAAAAGGACGCGACGGTGTGGAAGGTCAGGGCGGGGTAATTTGCTTCAGGGGACGTCTGACTAAATCATTTTCTCTCACCCCTGGTTGAGAGGGCAACAAAATAGATTCTTCATTTCTTGCCGATTCAATAGGGTCCTCTTCGTTATCGTACATTTCATTAACTTCAAAGGTCTTATGCTCCAGACCATCAGACAGGAATTCAATATGATCGCCGATTTTTAAACTGCTTCTGAGTGAAATAACAGCTTTCCCGTTTCTGACAGATTCCACAACACCGACAAGCTCGTGGCTCATTTTATAGATTTCATCCTCGTCATGATTATAACCGCTGTCCGGCTGCTTTCCCAAGAACATACCGGTTGTATAGCCTCTGCTGGAAAACATGGAAAGCTCCCGAAGCCATTTTCCCTGTACCCTGTAGGGCCTGTCTTTGATGCTGTCAACCGCCTCCCTGTAGGTTTTCACAACACCCGCAAGATAATTGATGCCTTTCATCCTGCCTTCGATCTTGAAACTGTCCACGCCTGCATCAGCAAGTTTGTCGAGATGTTCTATCATGCAGAGGTCTTTTGAACTTAAAATATATGTGCCCCTGTCATTTTCATATACCGGGAAATACTGTCCTTCCCGCGTCTCTTCCAGTAATGTATAATTCCACCTGCAAGAATTTGTGCATTCTCCGAGGTTGCCGGACCTGTTTGCAAGAAAACTGCTTATATAACATCTGCCTGAATAAGATATGCATATGGCGCCGTGCACAAAACACTCCAGTTCAATTGATACATGATCCCTGATCTGTTTGATCTCATCAATCGTAAGCTCTCTTGAAAGAATAAGTCTTTTAGCGCCCAGTCTCTCCCAGAATTTTGCAGAGCAATAGTTTGTAATGTTTGCCTGTGTGCTTATATGAACAGGCATATCGGGGAGCATCTCAGATACTGTGTTAAATACTCCGGGATCTGAGACAATAAGAGCGTCAGGCTTTATTTTTCCAAGTGATACCAGATGTTCTTTTATCAGTGAAATATCCTTATTGTGAGGAAAGATGTTTACGGTAATGTAGAATTTTTTTCCTGAGGCCCGGATCAGCAGCGCCGCTTTCTCAAGCTCCTCTGAAGTGAAATTGTCTGCCTTTGCCCTCAGGCTGAACTGAGACAGTCCCATATAAACAGCATCAGCGCCGTAATGGAGCGCTGTTCTTAGTTTTTTAAAATTGCCTGCGGGGGCAAGGAGCTCAGGATCTTTCATGGGTACTATTTTAACTTTTCAGGCCCTGTGATTTCAGCACAAGTGATTTTCTGGTGAAAATAATTTTGCAAATATCCTGATGAAATTGATATAATTTTGAGGACATAGGTGGTAAGCTTCTACTTAATTAAGGAATAAAAAAGTCTTACTGATAAATTTTGATAAATACCCTTCTTGTCAGTACGAAATATTTCTAAAAAGAAATCTTATGGACAGTCAGGGGAAAAAGAATAAGACAGATGCAGATAAGAAACCTTGTGCTCCGGGAAGCAAAGGTATAAGGTTAATTGACAGGCGCAGCCTGTATATGCTCTTAAATAGTTTGTCAGATAAATATACTGTCTTTATACCCAAAAATGAAAAGGGCGTGATACATTATAGTCAGTTCCGGAATGATAATCTTCCTGAACAGGAATATCATAATTATTTTATCCCTCCGGACAAATTTTTCTGTTTTGATCCGGTCTGGAAACAGTTTGCAGATTTTGATTTTGATGCTGCGGATTTTAACATTGAGGAGAGCGCGGTTTTATTCGGAGTGAGACCCTGTGACGCCCATAGCCTGGTTCTTCTGGACAAGGCAATTCAGGATAACGAGTTTTACAGGACCAGAAGGAATAACATGTTCATAATAGTAATTGGCTGCAATTCACCAAATAAAAATTGTTTTTGTACTTCGGTTAATGGTTCTCCATTTTCGCATAATGCGGCGGATATATTTATTACGGACCTGGGTGATGATTTGATGGTTGAGGATATCAGTGGAAGACTGACGGAGCATCTTCATTTTTTACCTTTTGCAGGACATGATGTTTTAAAAAGGAAACATGAAAAAATGAAAATGTCAGAAGGAATTATCGGAGTAAAATACAGCTTTGAACCGTTGTATGGGAAGCTGGAACGTCTGGAAAAGATGGAAGCATCAACGAGAGATTCAATATGGAAGGAATTATCAGGAAAATGCTCGAATTGCGGAATGTGTATCGCAATATGTCCAACGTGTCATTGTTGTCTTATTGTAAATGATATCGTTGATATGGTAATCGATGAGATAGGGGAAAAGGCCAGGGAGTTTGACCCCTGTATTTTAAATATTTTTATATCTGCAGGTCTTAACGGACCTGTCCCTTCAGGATATCAGAGATTACAACGAAGGGTGATGGACAAATTTTTTCATTCTGTAAAAAATCTTGGCCAGCCCTTCTGCGTCGGATGCGGAAGATGTATTACATACTGTCCTGAAGATATTAATCTGAAAAAGATATTGATAAAGCTTGATGAGTTGGCATGATAGGATAGCTATCGACGGTCAGTTTGCTTTTTCCTGTGAAGTCTGATGGATATGAAAACATACCGGGATCAGGGTGTTGTATTCCCTCTGCGGTGGAAGACGTCATTATTCACCCACAGCCAGAAGAGACTCTTAAATCCTTTTGCCACTGCTTTTACATCGTGAACGCTGCGCAGGCCCAGTATCCGTTTTACGATAAAACGCGGTCTTGAATAAAATCTCTTGAAAGCTATTTGCCTGAGCTTGGCAATTTCTTCTCTTGTCATTGTGTAAGGGATAAAGGCTGCGCCCTGATATGTGAAATCTGTCAGGTCATCAGACATGCTCCCGTATTTTTCAATATTGTCGTAAAGCTCTGTCCCCGGAAATGGCGTTACTGCGTGGAAGTTGGCAATATCGGGATTTAGTTCACAGGCAAACTCAATTGTCTTTAGCCCGTCTTCATATGTTTGTCCGGGAATGCCAAATAGAAATGGCGTGTATACTGTTAACCCTGCCTCCTTTGCTGCCTTGACCGCTTTACGTGTCTGATCAAGCGTTATACCTTTTCTGATAGTATTAAGATTTTTCTGCACCCCGCTTTCTGCGCCAAATAGTATGGCCCAGCACCCGGCGTCTTTGAAAGCTTTTAATAAGGGCTTATCAACCTGATTTACACACGCAGATGCAAACCATGTAAAATCAAGTTTGCGGTTTTTTATCTCCTGCGCGATCTGCATCGCCCTGTCGTAATCAGCAGCAAATGTGTCGTCAATGAATTTTATCTCCCTATAGCCCTGTTCCAGGCAAAGCTCGATCTCCTGCATAACATTTTCAACGCTGCGGTATCTTATGCCGCTTTTTCTCTCCTTATCTATCTGAAAACAGAAGATGCATCTCCTGTTACAACCGCGTGCGGTCATGATGACAGCAACAGGTTTTCTTTTATACGTTGCCGGAGGCGGGATGTAACTGTCAGTGTCTCCCAAAAGTTCACGGGCAGGGAAGGGGAGAGCATCAACATTCGTTATAAGAGGTCTGGGAGGATTTTTTATTATCTTTCCATTCTCCCTGAATATGACCCCTTCAACACCTGCAAGGTTTTTACCTTGCGATAATCTCTCCAGCATCTCTACTACTGTGATCTCGCCTTCACCGGTGACAACTGCATCAATGTCTCCTGAATCCTCGAGGCACTTTTCCTGCATGGCTATAGGATACGGGCCTCCAACGGCGATGCAGGGGCGGGATAACCCCTCCTTACTCCTCCCCTTATCTAAGGGGAGGATGGGTGGGGTTATTTTTCTGATTTCCGCTGCTGTAAACATCGCCTTCTTCCATCCGAATGTAGTTGAATATATGCCGATGAATTCAGGCTGATATTCTCTAAGTCTATAAATGATTTCTGCATGCTTCATGAAGGCGCCATTAAGAAAATGCACCTCATGCCCTGCTTTGATGAGAGAAGACGCAACATATAATGTTCCGAGAGGCTGCCAGTAATTGATCTGGGAACCGGCGGTCTTTGAAGAAAATATATCTTCAGGTACCCATGAAGGGATGATAAGGGCGCACTTCATAATTAGTTTTGAATTTTAAATTATAAATCCTGAATTATCTTATCCGCCACTTCCCTGCCGGACTCAATTGCGTGGTCTATATTGTAGTATTTGAACATGCCGGTCCTTCCTGTAATGTGGAGGTTTTTGAAGTTATTCAGGTAGTTTAAAATCCTTGAATAATATTCATTATAACCGACTTCAAAGACAGGATAAGCCTTTGCGACTTTCACAATACAACTGTCAAAGACATCTTCTTTGCTGATTAATCCCAACTTCTCCAGATGTTTAACAGTCATTGAAGTCAACTCTTCATCTGTTGAGTTCCAGATATCATCATTCTTAAAGCAAAAGTATTCGGCAACGATATGGGTTTTCCCCTTAGGAGCCATGCAGGAACTCCAGTTAGTGGGTTCATGTATCCGGCCCAGCGGCATGTCTTTCTCAGGAAGGTACAGCCATGTAAGGTCAGTTACTCTTTCCCTGTTCAGCATAATGGTTACGATGACAAGATCGCGGTATCTGAGCTTTGATACAGCTTCCAGGATATCGTCAGGCGGTGCAGGATTCATCATGCTGACAAGGTGATTAATAGGTATGCTTGATACGAACTCATCTCCTGATATGTCATATGCTGCATTGCAGTTTTTGGCAACCATGTTGGTGATCATAGAATTACTGTGGCTGATCTCTGAAACCCGGGTATTTATATGGACGGTATTTTTCCTCTCAATCTCTTCTTTCATCCCATCTGATATCCGACCGATACCCATAGGAGGATAAATGAATTTATCGACAAGTGTAGGCACCTTTCTGCCGCTGAATTTGAATAGCGCATTTTTCACCGCAACTCCAAGTGACAATCCTTCTATCCTTCTCGATACCCACTCTTCACTTATCCTGTGGCATTCGATGCCCCAAACTTTTTCGCTGTATTCCTTGAAGTAGATATTGAACATAGTGCGTCCGAAATGTGCTACAACCCAGTCTTCAAGAGAGATACACTCCTTCTCTCTGAAAGAGTTTTTGATCCTTTCTCTGCTGTAATCTGAGATAGCCTTTACTGTTGTAGGTATTCCCATACCAAGCAGGGCGTTAGCTGGTTTAAGGGGATAATCGAAAAACTTATTATTCATGTAGATCTTGCTCTTTCGGTTAACAGTTACATACTCACCCTTCAGAATGTCCTTAACAAATTGTTCGGTCTCTTTATTTTTCGTAAAGAACCTGTGCCCGCCGAGATCGAACCTGAAATCTCCATGGGAGACGGTGCGTGACAATCCTCCGACCTGCGAATCACTCTCAAATACAGATACCGACTGTCCGGCCCTTGAAAGGCCGACGCCTGCAGAAAGACCCGCAAGGCCGCCGCCCATTATGATCACTTCTTTTTTAACGTTGGTTGTGTTCATTGATACTTATATTCTAATTAAAATTTAGACAATAAAAAAGACCGCCTTATAAAGCGGTCTTTCTAACTTTACAGCTTCATAAAAACACGGCAGGTTATTTCATCTTGGCAACGAACACAGGAACATGTGAGCGATTCACAACCTCTCTGCTGACGCTCCCCATAAATAAATGTGAAACCCTGTTTCCTCTTGATCCAAGCATTATCATGTCTACCTTTTCCTCTTCTGCCGCCTTCAGTATTTCATCGGCAGGATGCCCTTCTTTAATTATTGTTTTAATTGTGCCTGCCCCGGAACTTTCAAGAGCTTTCTTGTAATAATCAAGAATTTTCTGTGCTTTTTGATCCAGGACTTCCTTATATGCCGTCCCTGATAATACGTCTTTCAGCGTTGACATTTCTGCGTCTCCGAGCATTTCATCCATCAGGGACCTGCCTTCAAATTTTTCAACATAGCATAAAACAACAGACTCAGGGCGCATACAAGAACACATGTTGCTGCATATGGTAAACATGTGTTTTGTACCTTTTGTGTCGTCTACGGCTATCAGAATTTTTTTCATGTTTCACCTGCCTATTCTTTTCAGATTAATAGATGAGATACTTTATTTACCATAACCGCCTGCTGCAGGAGCGCCATAACCGCCTGCTGCAGGAGCGCCATAACCGCCCGCTGCTGGAGCTGAACCATAGCCGCCTGCTGCTGGAGCTGAACCATAACCGCCTGCTGCTGGTGCTGAACCATAGCCGCCTGCTGCTGGTGCATGTCCGTATCCTCCTGCCGTTGGTTTACCCGCTGTCTGTTTATGTGTGCCTGTCTGGCTATAAACTATTAAGAAAGCGATAATTACCGCAACAGTTGCGATAATTACCACAAGAGGCTTATTCATAATCCCTCCTTGAATAAAGGATAAGTATTTATCCTTTTTTGATCTTCAAATATATTTTACCGCCTTCTGTTTTCTTATTCAATATATCGTTTCCTATCTGATCGCACATCTGTGTTATAGTCTCAACGGATGAAGGGTTATCGAGTATTACCTCAACAACGTCACCTTCATTCATTTTCTCAAGAGACTTCTTGCAATATATCTGTGGATGTGGACATACATATCCACAAACATCAAGCATATAAGTTCCCTCGCCGGTTTTCTCAAATTTCATTGCCATAACAAACTTCCTCCTTATTATTGGTTTAATTAGATTTAAAATGCTTCCATTTCTTTTGCCATCTTTCTCTCTGACCACCAGTTGAAAAACTTAACACCTATAAAAGCTCCGCCTATCATACCTACGCCGTATAACCAGCCGCTGGGGTCTCCTCCTGCGATCCTTATAAAGAAAGCTCCGATATTACAACCGAGTGAAGGTCTTGATCCCCATCCCATTAACACACCTCCAACAAGGCCCCAGACCCAAAGCTCTCCTTTAGGCATTTTAAACTTAAATTCATTGCTCAACCGCGCCATCACCATAGCGCCGAAGATAATGCCGATAGACATCCACAGAGCAGGGTTGCGCACTGGTTCGGGAAGACCATTATTTACACCGAAGAAGATATTGTCCCGCATATTCCAGCCGAATTTTTCAAGGATCCAGGCCCCGAGCTGCCCTTCCTGGCTGGTGATGTACCAGTAACCCGGATCAAAAACTGTTCCTGTGACTGAGACCTCGCCGGCTTTGAGCGTTATATCGCCTGCTTTATCCATCCTTGTAAGAAGCTGGCCAAAGTTTGAAACACCAAACTTAAGCTGCATTCCCTTCATCACCAATATATGAAGCCCTGCTACTATTCCGATTATTACACCCATGATTGTCGTCCTCTTGGATGCAGTTATCATACTCCAAACACCAGCAATATGATCACCAAAACCCATCGGACCACTTTTTTGCTTGGCTCTTTTCTTGATAAATCCTTTTCTCATATAGAAGTAATAGATCACTACAAGCACTAAGGTTGCCGGGATAATGGCGTTTATCAGGGAGTCAGCTACGAAATACTTTGTTATGCCCGGCAAGGCTTCAGAGAAAACCTTTTCATGTGATAACTGTATAGACGGCTTGTCCCATACATAGCCTGCAAGATATGTGTCGAAGGACGATGTCATTTTGTCAGCTGGTGGAAAACCTCTTGCAACCTTTGCAGCCGCGTTGTCTACCCAACTCTGAGGAATAAGAGGATTGAACCAGTTGACATCAACAAATACCGCTTGTCCGATACAGAGTCCAAAAAATGCCGCAACTGCTGATGTCATATTGCCCTCACCGATCTTGTAAAGTGAACCGGATGCGCAACCACCGGCAAGGACCATACCCATGCCAAAGATCAAGCCTGCTATTAATGTGTGAATACCGAACGGGGCGGCATGGAAAGTACTCATGTTTGTTGAGGCAAGCGTAGCCTGAATAATACTGAAGAACATTAAAGCTACCAAAACACCTACAGCCATTCTCGGAACACCTGCAGCAAAAAGGTCTCTCGAGGCTGAGGCAAAACAAAATCTCCCGTACTGCAGCATCATCCCATAAGCGAAGCCGAACCAGATGTACGCTATGAGGTACATGTAAAATACATTCGCCTTATAATACATCAGACTGATGAGTATGAAAGCGCCTGTGATTATAAAAGCCCACATTTTGTTTCTTTTTTCTTCGTTTTCCACAGGTTTAGAACCTCCTTTTTTGGTTAATGGTTGGGATTAAAATAATGATTGCTGTTTTTTTAAGAGAATGTCAAACTTAGCAACTGAAAATCAGACTTTTGAATAATAGTATACACCGCTCCGATAGTCCAATAAATAAAACTAATTATATAATTATGACTCTTTATTTGATTAATCCCCAATCAATGTTTTTATTCTTTCAAATACCCCGCTGTCTCTACGGCGGTTCCTTGTAAATCCCCCCTTTGGAAAAGGGGGTTAGGGGGATTTTTTAAACAATCCCTACCTGATGATACCCCGTCCGCTTGCGGCGGGGAGT
>JAGVGM010000371.1 GCA_020057065.1 Thermodesulfovibrionia bacterium | reverse complement strand
CTTTTTTGTTGGATTTTTGTAACAATAAATTTTAACAGATGGAGAGCTAATTTACCTTATTAAATTCCTTTCATTTTATGACTTTTGCAAGTGGCTCAAAAGATAATCTGTTCTCTGATAGCGGGACTGTTCTTCTTTTTATCCGGCTGCAATATCACGCCGGGACAGATCAGAAAAACGACAGGAGAAAGTCCTGTATCTATTGAGCTTGGCGGAGAAATTGAGCTGAAAGGTGAATATAACCACGGTTTAAATAAAAAGAAATAAGAGGAGGCTGTATGAATTTTTCCAAAACAGGCTTTGCATTAATTCTAATTTTTCTGTTCATTGCTCTTGCTAATGCAGAAGAGCCGAGGAATAAAAAATTTACAAAAGAGGAGATAAAGAAAATGTCTGAAACAAAGGCGGTTATTGAAACAAAACTCGGGAATATTGAACTTAAATTCTTTCCGGATGTTGCACCGAATCATGTAAATAATTTCATTGAGCTTGCCAGGAAGGGATTTTACGATGGCACAACCTTTCATCGTGTAATTCCCGGATTTATGATCCAGGGCGGAGACCCCAATTCAAAAAATCCTGACAGGTCGAAACATGGCCAGGGTGATCCGGGATATAAAATCAAGGCTGAGTTTAATGATAAACCTCATAAAAGAGGAACTCTGTCGATGGCAAGGGCAGGGCATCCTGACAGCGCCGGATCACAATTCTTTATTTGCGTAGCTGATTCACCGTTCCTTGACAAGCAATATACGGTTTTCGGCGAAGTTGTATCAGGGATGGATCTGGCGGACAAAATAGTAAATCAACCGAGGGACAAAAGCGATAACCCAAACGATAGAGTGGAGCTGAAGGTAAAGATTGTGGAGAAGTCAGAAGCAGGAAGTAAGAAGTAAGAAACCTTATGCTGCCTTGCAAGTTAAATGACTTGGATGCAGGAATCATTTATCAAAAATAAAATAAGGGATTATAAATGATAAGTTAAAATTTCCATATGAAAATTCCGATTGTTAAGGAGTGGGGTTCTTGGGCGGTATTTTCCTCTTCATGCCTTGCCGGTCTTATTGCCGGATTAAAAACACAGCCCTGGTTTGCAGGACGGGATTTTACGAATGTTACAGCGCTTACTATTATAGGACTGGTTTTTCTTATAAATTCTAAAAACCCTCTTGCATCTGCGCTGAGGTCCGGAGGGGGGGGAAGACATGTCCGATGGTTCCTGTTCTTTGTTTTGTACGGCCTTGCTTTACTGATACCTTTTCTGACCGAGGGGATAAAGACATTTCAGGTTTTTGCCATTCTTGTTGCGAGCTATATTATTCTGCTGTATTCAGGAAAAGAGCATCACCTTGCTGCTGAATTAAACGGTTTTGCTTTACTGACTGTTTCAGCGCCGATTGTGTATTTTGCAGTGACCGGAGAAATGTCCTGGAAACTGTATCTTGCTGTTACAGTCTTTTTTTCTGCAGGGGTTTTCAAGGTCAGGCTGCGGCTTAGAAAAACCCTATTATTCAGACTGGTGATGATCTTTTACTGCATAACGGCTGTACCTTTATTCTATTACATGAATATATCCCTGATTATCCTCCTGCCCTTTCTCGAAAATATCGTGACTGCCTTTTGGCTGAGAGATGAAAAGCTCAGTACAACAGGCTATATTGAACTTGCAAAGGGTATCTTATTTATAGTCCTCACAGGCCTTTTCTGGCAATAGTCCCTAAAAAAAATCTTTTAATTTATCGATAAAATATCAGGTTATGATTTTGTTATTCCTTTCCTCGAAAAACTGAATATCCATCGGGACTGGCTGTGGTTGGCGCTGTTACCGGCATTCCCCTTTCGGCTGATATGGGTAAAAATTATCAGTAGAGCTTCTTGCAAATGTATCGAAGAAATCACTTTTGCCGTTTTTGATTATTAAAGAAAACTGGATTCCCGATAAAGACATCTGGAATGACGAATAAAGGCTTTTGCAGGAGGCTCTGGGTGTTTTGCTTAGGAAATTAGTTTAGATGTTTTTACGTAATCCTTAAGTAGTTTTTTCTCTTGACAGGAAATTCGGGAATATGCAATCATAAAACCACTTCACCTTTTCGGGTTTTTAGATATTCATAAATATTGATGTATTGAATTAGAGAGGGATTTAACTCTATGTCATTAAACCTGAGACAGACGGAATTACATCTTACAAAGCAATTAACCAACGACGTCCAGAATAATCGGGACGTTTTTTTTATTTATTTGAATTCAACAAATAATGGAGGGGCGTGGAAATGAGAAATAGTTTTACGAAGATTTGTTTATTCCTTATCATCTTTATTTTTCAATTTTTAACCTTCAATCAAGTTTATGCAGAAGAATTAGGCCCAGGCTGGTTTATGGGGAATGCCAAGCCTGTAAGTCCTGAGGCGGCTGATGCTTATTATAATTCTCAGCAGTTAAAAAAGTTATCTCAGTTAGCGATTTTATCTCAATCAGTTTCAGAAAATACGTCTCAAGCAGTTTCTGCGCTTGCCTCTTCTGCAACAACTGCAACTAATGAGATCAAAGAGCTTGCCCGCGCCCTGCAATACGATCCCAAACTGATTTATGATTATGTCCACAATAATATTGACTACGTACCTTATTTCGGTTCGCTCAAAGGGGCTACGCTAACTTATTTGGACGGCAGCGGCAATGATTTTGATCAGGCGTCGTTGATGATTGCATTGCTGAGGGAGAGCAGTAGTTATAATTTCAGTATCGAAACGGTCCAGTATGTTTACGGGACGTTGAGAATATATCCAAACGATATCTCTAACTGGCTTGGTGTCAACAATAACATAAATGCAGTAGTTAATCTTTTATATCAGGGTGGTATTCCTGTTCAACAATATGTCTTGGGTGACGGAAGCTTTGCCTATGTGGAGATGAGCCGCGTATGGGTTAAAGCCATTTTAGGAGGATTAGCTTATGTTTTTGACCCTGCTTTTAAATCGTATCAGTATACAAGCAAGATTGATATAGGACAGGCAATGCTCTATAACCAGAGCGAGCTTATAACAGCAGCCGGTACAGGAGCCACTTTAGGAATTGATTATGTCAAAAACTTGAATGAGGGGAACTTAAATAATAAGCTTTCTACTTACTCTTCAAATCTCGTAAATGTTATCAGGAGCCAATATCCAAACAAAGATTTGAAAGACATAATCGGTGGCCGAAGCATCATTCAGACAAACCTGCAGCAATATCCTACATCCCTGCCTTTTACAATAGTCAGTCAACAGTCCCCATGGGATGATATACCTGATGATAAAACTGCCAAACTCATTTTAAGGCATGGCCCTGTCAGCCTTAAAGATAATTTTTGCAAAATTTCAAACCCTGATTTGACCTCTGTAAACATTATTCAAGAATATTACATCCCTGAGATTGCCGGAAAACGTCTTACACTTACCCATTCAGGCAGTAATATCCCTAAACTTAAATTGGATGGGATTTTGGTTCAAGATGGAATTGCCACCACTGTTGACAAAGCCTTTTGCATCATAGTAGATCATCCTTATGCCGGGATTAATGTTGACCAGGCAGCATCTTACATAGTAAAAAATGATGCGACGTATGCCATTGTGTCTGATTTTGGAGGGACTAACGATTCGCTTCTTATGAAACGTCAGAAACAGCTTGATGTTTATTTAGACCAGGGGTTGGCCGACACATCGGAGCAGGTGCGCGGAGAAACCCTGAACATCATGGGCTTAACATGGATGAAGGAGAATGTTTTAACGGACCGTTTATTGGGAAGTCTTGCTGATAATGTAGCTTTCATCCATCATAGAATAGGTTTAATGGCTCAGGAAACAGGATACTATATTGACGTCAAAAACGCCGTTATGGGAATAGGCTCTAAAAGCGGCAATAGTGATGACATGAAAAATCATTTTAAGGTCTCAGGACTTATCACCAGCGCCTTTGAGCATACGATACTGGAGCAGTTGATGGGATCGGATAATCCCGGCGTGTCTACAATGAAGCTCTTCAAGATTGCGAATAGCAATACGACCAACAACATAATCTTCTATGCTGATAGCAGCAACTTCTCAACAGGAAGTAAGATAAAGGACCAATTAGTAAATTACACTACTTCCGGCACGAATAATGATATAGATAAGTTTCAAGGTTTAGTGAATGCCGGGTACTCTCTCATTTTGCCTCAGAATGGGAAGTTATGCGTAAATCCATTATGTCCAGTCGACAAATGGAAGGGAAAAGGATATTTAGCCAAAGCATTCACCGATACTTACTGGTCGATGGAGATGGCAATCGGCGGCGGATATTTGGGAGGCTATGCCAGCAATACCGGTTATATACAGCCGCCAATTGTTAATAGCACTGTCTCAAATCAGGTTTATAATTCATATTCACCTGTTACAATAAGGGACCAGGTCACGACGATAGTAACTCCAACGACCTGCAAACCGGTTGATATGGCGTCCGGGGCGGAGGTTTATGAAAGCGCCGATATTGCACTTGGAGGCACTGCCCCTATGGGTCTATCATTCGGTCGTTATTTCAATAGTGGACTTAATTATACAAAGAAATATATCGGCTATGGCTGGACGCATAATTATGATATCTATCTTGAGCGTAACAGTGACGGTAATCCGGGACTCGGCAAACGTCAGCCCGTTGACGCCGCCTCCATGATTTCATCGCTTTATGTAATGCTGGATATTATAAAGAGCAAGGATACAGATTCAACATCAAAGCAGGACAAGATATTGGGATGGATGGTTTCTTCTCTTACAAGCAAATGGGCAGTCGACCAGTTGATATCAACAGATACAGTTGATAATGCTGTTACTGTTCATCTCGGAAGCAAGGTTATGGAGTTTATCAGGCTTTCCGACGGGACATACTCGCCGCCGCCGGGAATTACAACGCAATTGATCAAGAACGTAGACAGCACTTACAGTCTGAAAGAGCGCTTCGGGACAAAAATGGATTTTAATACAAGCAACAAGATCTCACAATTAACTGATGTTGACGGAAATGCCATGACATTTACATACACCGGCAATAAGCTGACTTCAGTGAAAGACGCCTTTAACCGCACCTTTACCCTCCAGTATGATGCTTCTAACAGAATAATAAAAGTCACTGATTCAGCAGGAAGGTTTGTGTCGTATGGTTATGATGCGAATAAAGATCTGACAACATATACCGACACTGAATTAAAAACATGGAGCTACGGTTATGACGTAAACCACAGGATAACCACTTTTAAGAACCCATTGCTGACTACCATAACCACCAATGAGTATGACAGTATGGGACGTGTGAATAAACAGACGTTTCCAAGGCAGTCAGGGACCGCGGCAGTCCATAATTTTTATTTCTCCGGCTACAGGAATATCGAAGAAACTGGTGGAGGCAGTACCATATACTATTTTGATGAACAAGGCAGAAACATCAAAGTTGAGGATGCTCTCAGCAATAAAAGCACAAAGGTCTATGATGGTCAAAACCACGTGATCCAAACAACCGATCCGGGACAGAACAGCACCACCTTCCAATATGATGGCAATCAGAATTTAACCAAAGTCACCAATGCCCTGGGCAAAGAGGTTAAATATACTTACGACTCACAGTTTCATCTCACTGACACCATTGACCCATTAAATCATGGCACTCATTTTGATTATGATCCCGAGCATCATCCCACGGTTACAAAATCCTGCAATTATACAGGAACTACCTGCATCCCTGTGACAGCAGGAGACGGGAAAGAGATCAAGAGCAGCGCCATGTACTATACAAACGGTTTGACAGAAACAACTACAGATGCAAAGGGGACAGTGGCAACATTGACATATGATGCCTACGGCAATCCTGATACTACAAAGGTCGGTAGTCACGCGGCTGTTGATTTTACTTACGATCCCATAGGCAGGATGACCGGTCTGACCGATCAGGTCAGTTCTACAACAAGTTTTGTTTATGACAAACGCAATTTGTTGACAAAGAAGACAGACCCGCTTTTGAAGGACACCATCCTTACATATGATAACGCAGGAAGGCTTGCAACCAGGAAAGACCGCAATAATCAGACCATTACATACTCATACACTCCTACAGATAAACTGGATACGATAACTTATCCAGATGCCTCTACAGTCCATCTAACGTATGACCAGTACGATCAGCTTACGGGGATGCAGGAAGCGATAGGTAATTCAATTTATGGTTACGACGCCGTTGGACGTCTGATATCTCAGACAGATGCTAATGGATTTGCTGTCGCCTATGGGTATGACGCAGCAGGCAATCTCACGTCAATTACATATCCCGGCAATAAGACGGTGAGTTATACTTATGACGCATTGAATAGGTTGAAGACCGTGAAGATTAATTGGCTGAATCAGACAGCGACATATTATTATGACGATGCAGGGAGACTGGATTATCTTGTGAACTTCAATGGGACGATAACCGATTATAGCTATGATAACGCTAACAGATTAGCTGCTCTTGATAACAAGAAATCAGACAACACCACAATACTGGCAAGTTACAGTTTTACCCTTGACGCTAAGGGTAATCGTACTAATGTTGTGCAGAATGAACCGTTGACGTCGACACCGAACACTGCCAATGTTTCATACACTTACAACACAAAAAAGAATCGTCTCTTGACGGCAGGGGCGGACAGTTTTGGTTACGACAATGAGGGGCAGCTTGCAACAAAAGCCAGTGCAACTTACACCTTTGATTTAGAGCATCGTTTAAAGAGCATAGCCGGAACAACAACGTTCTACTATGATGGAAGCGGCAAGAGGGTGAAGGCGGTAAGAGGTGGTGCTGAGACTCGTTACGTTTATGATGCAGGTGGTAATTTACTTGCAGAGGCGGATGCCAATAACATCATCACAAAGTACTACATACATGGTTTAGGATTGATAGCGATGGTGACTCCGGCAAATGCTGTTTACACATATCACTTCAACGCTGTTGGAAGTACGATTGCGATGACGGATTCATCACAGGCTATGGTGAATAAGTATTCATATGATCCATTTGGTAATGTTCTTAATCAACAAGAAGGAATATCGCAGCCCTTCAAGTTTATCGGAGAGTTTGGAGTGATGACAGAGCCGAATGGATTCTATTATATGAGAGCAAGATACTATGATCCACAGGTGGGGAGATTTGTTAGTGAAGATCCGATAGGGTTTGACGGTGGAGATGTGAATCTGATGGTGTATGTCTCGAATAATCCAATTCTTATGATTGACCCATTTGGGTTAGAAGTGCTCTATAAAGGGGGAGAAATAAAAAATCCTTTATTGAGGCAAAAACTTCAAATGCTGAATGATATGTTACCAGGAAGCGATATAATTGTTACGGGGGGAGACAGATATAGAGATTCTTCTGGAAACATTAGAGAAACATTAAATAACAAACTTGTGAAAGAAAGCGCAATCGACTCTGCCCATTTGAGCGGACACGCTGCTGATTTTTATATTTCAAATATGTCGTTAGATCCATCAGTATTGAAAGACTTAGGGTTTGATTGGACTAAATATTATAATGATGACGGACATATCCATAGTGATATAAGAAAGTCTGGAGCATATTGTGCTCAGTAGGAGGACAAATGAGTTTATCATTAAAAAAAGCGAATAACATATTGATATTCATGCTATTTGTAACGACGATTGGTGCTGTAATTCTTGCCAATAAATGCAATGCGGCATCATTGGTTGATCCAACTGTGGAAGCTGTATCTATTGGGCCAAAGAGCGAATATGGTATCGGTGAGGGTCATAAATTCATGGTGATAGTGACAGTCAGTGAAATTTATTATCATCTATATATTCAAAGAATATCTTTTGGAGAAGAAGGATGTTGTAAGAAAATCGAAAGAGCTTTTCAGATACTAGATAAGGATCTTTCTGGTGATTTTGAGATAAAAAGTTTTGAAGGGATAAAGTGGCTGAGTTGGAACAGTTTTATTATTACTTTAAATGAAAATGAGAGATTTATTGTAAAGGACTTGGATAAAACTCATTATAAAGTAGAAAAGTTCAAAGATAAATTAAATGCAAAATGAATGGATACCGTCTGAATCAGGACAGAATGTTGTTAATAAGTATTCATATGATCAGTTTGGAAATATTGTTAGTCAGGTTGAAGCTATCAATCAGTCATTTAAGTTCGTTGGACAGCATGGCGCCATGACCGAGCCGAATGGATTCTATTACATGGAGAATATCAATGAATAAGCAAAAATACTTTATGATTTTAATTATTACGGCGGCTTGCGGATTCTTATGCTTTTTAAACACGGCAACTGCGGAAACGTCACTTGATTCAAATACGCTGAATTTGGTCAGCAACACCGTCTTTGAGGTGGTGGTGCAAAAGCCAGTTGAGGATTCTTTAACTTATGAAAAGCCCCTGCCTCTCGATCTCCTGCCTTATTCCATTCGCACTGATAAATACTATTCAATAGGCTCTGCCTTTGCCATAAGCCCGACAGAATTTGTTACGGCTGTCCATGTTATGGATGTTGTCTTGAACAGTCAATTCAAAGAGGTTTATCTCAGGGATAAAGATAAGAATGTGTACGGTATCGATAAGATTATCAAGTATTCCGAACGCAGGGATTTTGTAGTTTTTTCTTTGAAGGACAAGACAGCAAAAGAATTTCTTCAGGTCAACACAAAACCGTGGATAAATGAAAAGGTATTCGCTGTAGGCAATGCGCTCGGCGAAGGGATTGTGATAAGAGACGGTCTGTACACCTCCAACACGCCGGAAGATGAGAAAGGGGAATGGAAGTGGATAAGGTTTTCTGCCGCCGCCTCCCCCGGCAACAGTGGCGGTCCTCTCCTCGATAAGGATGGCAACGTTATCGGGATTGTTTTACTGAAATCTCAAAATGAAAACCTGAATTACGCTCTCCCCATATCAGAGGTCGTTAATGCGAAAGAAAACCTTGCAGTCGTTTATAAGAAAATGAAATATTTTCTGGACAACACATATGCTACAAAGACAGGCACATTCAAAAAAGAGATTCTCCTCCCGAAATCTCATCAGGAATTGAGGCAAGAATTAATAGAGGGCACAAACTGGTTCACCTACAACCTTTTAAGATCCCTTTTCAGGGAAAATAAAGATATCTTCCCTAATGGAAAAGGGGCAAGAATTATACTCCACTCCAATTATGATGCGGTTTTCCCGGGACTTATCTCTCAAAAAGAAAACGGTGAGTGGTATGTTCTTTATCCCAAAGAAACGAAAGACGCTGAACTGCCGAACAACGGACATCTGACTTACGGTGGTCAAGGAGACACACTATTCTTTTCCGTACAGAAACCTGACGATGTGTCTTTGAATGATTTGTATAACGACTCCAAATTGTTTATGGATTTGCTATTGAAAGGGGTTTATATTCCCAGAACAGTCGGACCGGAAAACGTAAAGATAACATCGTTGGGAAAAGCGCGTGAAGAATATTCGTTTACTGATTCTTACAGCAGAAAATGGCTGGTGAGGATCTGGCTTCTGGAATACAGCGATGCAAAAGTCGTGACCTTTTCTCTTCCTGTACCAGACGGCTGTATAACGATGATGAGAATCGGACAGACGGGGCTTGTTGACGATGGATATATCGCTGACATGAAGATTCTCACGAACTTCATCTACGCATCGTATTACGGAACTCTCAAACAGTGGCGGGAATTTCTGAATATAAAGGATTTGATACCCGATGCTTTCTCATCAATAGACATTGCATTTGATTATGACAAATCGTTTCAATACAAATCAAAAAGGCTTTCTTTTTCATATCCATCCGATGTTATGGGAATTTCTGAAAGAAGTTATATGAAATTAATGTTCGGTTATTTCAAGGAAAATAACAAAACAGTGTGGGACACCAAGGCCATTTCAATCGGAGAAAATAAGGGCAGCGAAACTAATTTCAGCATAAAGAGAAACATGGAGCCCGCAAAAGAACTCGGCGACAAGTACAAGGATGACTGGGACACTATAATAAAGCAGAAATTCCCTTTCAATAAATCTGCTTACAATAAGGATAAGACAACGAATGTCGCAACTGTCTTCAGGAAATCCACAGATAAGCCAATTCCTGTTATTTACAGTTTTGCATACAGCAAAGAAGGAAAGGCTGAGCAAAAAGAAATTGAATCAATATTGAATAAATTTATTCAAAATGTGACTATTTATGATGACGGGCTAAACATCGACACAGCATACACTGAAAGGAAAGATGCATATCATGACAAAGGCGACTATTATCAGGCTCTGTGGGATTATCAGAGAATAGCAGATTTTAATCCGCAGACCGTCAACGGATATCTCTTGCGAGGAGATCTTTATAAAGACAAGGGGGACATGGAGCAGGCTGTGGCGGATTATGCCAGGGCCATTGAGAAAGACCCCGAATATGCACAGACATATTTGGGTAAAGATTTTATGCCCCTGATATACGGAGTCAGAGGACAATTTAAAGAAGCTAAGGCAGAGATAGAAAAAGTTCTTGCATCCGACCCGCTGAATAGAATGGTTGAGCCGCTCCTCAAAGTAGCTGAAGACGCATTAAATCAAAAGATAAAAAACGAGACCGCAGTCCGCCTCTTTAAAGGCGAAGCTCTTGACCATTCAGGGATGTCTGATGAGGCATTTACTGAATTCAATAATGCTGTTGTCAGCAATCCCGATTATCATATTGCTTATGACATCAGGGGTTTTGCAGCATTTGCCAGAAAAAATGATATTGACGGCGGCATATCTGATTACAGTAAGGCAATAGAATTAAACCCGAAAGATATTATCGCATACAACGGACGGGGTATTGCTTATAAAATCAAGAAAGAATATGACAGAGCAATGGAGGATTTCAATAAGGTATTAAAGATAAATCCTGCTTATGTCAAAGTGCTCCACAACCGGGCAGGAATTTATTCTCTTAAAAACCTTTATGACCTTGCTATAGCCGATTATGACGCTGCCCTGAAGATATATCCGTTTGAAAATGCATACCGTGACCGAGGGCTTGTCTTTTACAATGAAGGTTTGTATGACAGAGCGATTGCAGATTACAATAAGGCTCTCGGAATAAATCAAAAATATGTTGACGCCTATATGAGCCGTGGTCTCGCTTATATGGCGGAAAACAAACTTGACTCAGCATTGTCCGATTACAACAAAGCATTAGAATTAGATACTTACAATGAAAGTGCATATATCAACAGGGGGAACGCTTATCACACCAAAGGCGATCACGATCAGGCTATTGCAGATTACAACCGGGCCATAGAAATAAATCACAACAGTGGAGGTGCTTATATAAATAGAGGGAATAGTTACGCAAGCAAGGGCAATCCTGAACAGGCAATTCTGAGTTACGACAGCGCTATAAAAATAAATCCTAATAATGATATGGCGTATTATAACCGGGGAGTCGTCTATCAAAAGCAGGAAAAAACAGACCTTGCTATGGCAGATTACAGTAAAGCCATTGAGCTAAATTCAAAGAATTATCAAGCTTATCTCGGCAGGGGATTCCTGAATAATAAAATAAAAGAATCTGATAAGGCGCTGTTTGATTACAGCAAAGCTATAGAAATTGATCCAAAACATTCGGAAACATATTCCAGAAGAGGAGATATTTACAAAGATAAAGGCGACATTGATCATGCAATTTCAGATTACAACAATGCTATCGAAATTGATCCGAAGAACGGAGCGGCTTATTACAATCGGGGCAACTCGTTACATGCTAAAGGTGAATTGGAACGGGCATTATCTGATTACAATAAGGTATTAGAGTTAACTCCTGATAATTTTGATGCCTTTAGCAACAGAGGAACCATCTATCAAAACAAAGGCGACGTTGACCGGGCAATAGCGGATTTCAATAAGGCCATAGAATCAAATCCGAAATATTATTCAGCCTACTACAATCGTGGAATTTCTTACTATACTAAGGGCAAAATGGATCAAGCGATATCAGATTACACCAAGGCCATTGAATTAAATCCAAATTCTGCAGAGGCATATAATAATCGGGGCATTGTTTACAGAAAAAAAGGAGAACTGGACAACGCCGTGGCAGACTATAATAAGGCTGCCGAACTAAATGCAAATAAGGCAGATACTTATCTCAATCGTGGGCTTGCCTATGCTGACAAAGGCAAATTAGAACTCGCATTCTTTGATTTAAACAGGGCTATAGAAATAAACCCCCAGTATGCTGAGGCTTTCAACCAACGTGGAGTTATTTATGGACGTAAAGGCGAATATGACCATGCAATTTCCGATTTCAATAAGGCTTTAAAAATAAATCCCGGAAATGTTGATGGTTACAATAACAGGGGGTTTACGTTTAAGCTTATAGGCAAGTTTGACCAAGCTATTGCAGATTTCGAACGTGCCATCAAAATAAACCCGAAACACACCTTATCATACATCAATCGAGGTAATACATATGCTGCAAAGAGAGACGGAGATCACGCATGCTCCGACTGGAAGTATGCGTGTGAACTTGGGGCATGTGAAAATTATATGAAAGCAAAAAATTCAAAGTATTGCGAGTAAATAAGAAAGACTAAGGGGTCAGGCACGGACATGGGACAAAGTATTAAATTACGCATACGATTCTTCAAAAAAGTCCTGAAAGGGGGGACATGACAATTTACACCGAAACCTTCCAAGCCTGCATAGATGCAGACTTTGCGCCCATCGGCCTGGACGAGCCTTACAGGGGCTTTTGTGTTCTGTGTGTCGCTCATGAAACCGGTTTGATGATTGATTGCAGGATAATGGACAGCAGGATGGAGAACGTATCAATGCAGATAGATGATGGATTGATTTCGGGATGGAATCCCGAAATACGGGAAGATAATAACAAATCCTTACTGACTCAAGGGATTAACAACTTTAATGGAGTCGAAATGTTTAAAGTGTTTACTGTTGGCATAGACAAGGATATTCGTATCAATCAAATTTACGGTCAAGATATTCCCCGTAAAGCTTGTCCCGGTCAAGGGCTTGTTTGCTTATATGACCGAGATGAAAGGTTGGAATTCTCAAGTGAGGAGTTTTCTTCTTTGTTTTTTGTAATGGTTTTGTTTTCTTTTTCAGATAAACGGCGAAGTCTATTACTTCATCAAGCTTTTCAGGAGGCAAGTTATCTAAAATGTTCATTATCTTTTTTTGTTTTGCTGCTTGCATCGGCATTGTTTAATCCTATGTTTATAGTTTACTTAAAATTAACAAAAAGAATGAGATTAGTCAATTATTGGGGATGAATTATGAGTAAGCAGAATTTTTATTGTCTCTTTCTTATTCTGATGATGGCCGGATTTATTTTCTTCCCGGAGATTCAGGGTCAGGCACGGGCATAAGATAAAATATAGAATTACACATACGATGCAACAAAAAAGTACTGAAAAGGGGTTTGCCCTGAAAATGTCAAAAGGAGTATATGGAGGCAATTAGTATGATTCAATGCAGATTGAGGAAACTCTTCGCATTCTTTACAGCAATCATCATTGTGTTTGCGTATTCCGCATCTTTTTCTGAAGAGAATTTACAGGGTTGGGAAGACAGGTATAAGAGTGAACCTTATATTAGAATTCTTAAAGAAATTGAGGTGAAGATCAATAAGGACTATTCCTATACGGAGACAATGCATATTATCGATAAGATCCAGAATGAAGGCGGCAAAAAACAGGGCGAGATCGCGATAGACTACGATCAGAGTCGTGAAGAGATAACCGATATAGAGGCGCATACTATCTTACAGGACGGCACAAAACTGCCTTATGAAAAGATACAGGATATAAATGCGCCGGGCAATTTCGGGGTATATAGCGACAATCGGATAAAAATGATCACTATGCCGGGGGTCGTCATTGGCAGTACTGTCGAGTGGAAATATACGAAAAAGGCAAGACCGGTAATCGAGAACCATTTTTATGATGCTTTTCGTTTCACGTGCATTTGTCCTATTAAGGAGTCCCGATACAAAATTACAGCTCTTAAGGACATGAAACTTAATTTCAAAAGCTTGAACATAAAAATTGATCCGAGAGTTGAAAATGCCGGGGATGAGGCGTCCTACACTTGGGAAACACGAAATAACGAAAAAGACGAATTCGAAGAATATATGCCCTCCGAAGAGGAACACATTAAGAGGGTCCTGGTTTCGACGTTGAATGATTGGAAAGAGCTGTCTGACTGGGAGTGGTCCATGAATAAGAAGAATCTCAAGATCACGCCTGAGATGAAAAAGAAAGCGCTGGAACTTACAAACGACAAGGAATTATTGGCCGACAAGATCAGCGCTATCATTAAATACCTCCAGACCGATTTCCGTTACGTCTCAATGAATATAGAATCCCATAGCTATGAGCCTCATCCTTCGGACGAGATATTCTTGAACAAATACGGTGATTGCAAAGATCAAACCCTTCTTGCAGTGGCAATGCTGTCTGAGATCGGAGTGAAGGCATGGCCGACTCTGATGTCAACGAGCTCCGAACTCAGACGTTTAGATCTCCTGCCTATGCCGTTTTATTTTGACCATGCAATCCTGAATTTTGAGCTCGATGGGAAACGGTATTATACCGATGTGTTGATCAATGGATACAATTTCCAAGAAGTTCCCGCCATGCTTTCGGGCAAGAGAGTTTTTGTTATTAATGATCGAGGCGGTTATTTTGCCGAAATACCTCTTGCAGACAATTTGGAGACTACAAACGTCAGCAATGAAAAGGCGCTTATACGAGACGACGGAACTGCCGTCGTTGAAATAGATCTGACCTTTTCAAGGAATTCCTCTATTGGTTTGAGGGAGAGACTGAAGAATGTAAGCGTTGATGAGAAAGAGAAGTTCTTCGCTGCATTGGAAACCAGTCTTGCAATGGGCGGAAAAGTGCTCAAAAAAGTATGGAAAAATACAGATATCCCAAATACCCAGGTGTCTCTATTTCTGCAATTCGAACACACCGCCTGGGTACAGCGGATGGGAGACATGATGATGTTCGGTATGCCTCAGAAACAGAGGGGAAAAATATTTTCATCAGCAAAAAGAAGGTATCCTATTGTTTTTTTGACCCCGTCTCTCACAGAGAGCAATGTTTCATACACTATCCCTGTCGGTTACGAGGTTTTAAGTCTGCCAAAGAGGATTTCCCTCGAAACCGCTTTTGCATCCTATACACGTGAGTATGTCTCCGAGGGGGCTAAAATTACCGGAAAAGATGTGTTCTCTTTTAAACGGGCGCATGTACCAAACACTGAATATCAAACGGTGCAGAGTTTTTTCGATGAAATCCCAAGATCAACGAATGATAAGATCATAATTAAGAAAAAGAAGGAATTGTGAAGGGAAGGCTGACCGCTTTTATTAAGGTTTATTCATGATATTTAAAAATTTTGACAGGGAAATTACAGTGACGCCGTGTTTCGCAAGGAATGATGAAATCGTTTCGTCAAATTTTATATCGTCATCTCTCGTGACAAGGTACTCTGCTTTTCCCTTGACTGCAGTTTCTATGACAAAGTCGTCATCTTTATCACGGCAGATATTGATATCCCCTGAAATTGAAACATCTTCCGCATATTCTTCAAGCAATACCAGTAGTTCTTTTATATCGTCTTCGGTAATATCATATTTGTTTCTTATTCTTGGGCGGGAAAGGACGTCAGCAAGCTCTTCAATCATTGACTCTGAAATAACAACATGGAAGGAGCCGTCCTCAAAGGATTTTCTTAATTTTGCGGGGAAACCGAACGGATTCAGTAGAGAAGACACCCATATGTTGGTGTCAATAACTGCCTTAACGGCCACGTTTTGCTTCCCGGACTTCTTTTATAGCTTCTTTAATATCAGCTTCAATTTCTTCCGGCGGGAATTGAGCGGTTTTCTTATGAATCTTTTCTATAATGCGGTTAAAGCGTTTCAACCATTCATCGCTGCTAATAATCTTTATCGTAACCTTTTCATGCTCTTTCATCTTAACGCCTTCAAGCGGTTTGAAGACACCGTTTTCATAAATTGCGTCAATAACCCTGGACATCGTTTCAACACCTCCTTCAATTCGCTTAGTATAAATGAAATTTACCATATAGACAATTTTCTGTCAAAATTCAGTTTGTTAAAGGTGGCATTATGATAAGGACATTTACCCTGTTTTTCAGTGTTTCGGGAGTCTTTACCGATACTGGTCCGAAAGATGGACATGGAAAGGCTGAAAAGTAGATGAAGGACTTATCAATGCGAACGGATGGAGGATTGATTTCGGGAAGGATTCCCGAAATACAATGAAAATTATCATAAAAACTTTAACGGAGGGACGTGGAAATGCTTTCAAAACTTAAACATCGGGCTTTAACAGTCTTAACATTAATCGCATTAATAATAATCCCAATTACTTCTTTTGCCGAAACTGTAAATTACGTTTACGACAATTTGAACCGGCTGAGATCGATAGAATATGGAAACGGGACCATGATCGTGTATCTTTACGATGAAGTAGGCAACCGGATATCGGCAACTACTGAAATTGACAGCGATGTTGACGGAATGCCTGATGCATGGGAAGTCACGTATGGATTAAATCCTAATTTTCCCAATGATGCGGGATACGATAAAGACGGCGATGGACTGACCAACCAGGAAGAATATCAGTGGGGAACCGATCCAACAAATCCGGATACCGATGGAGACGGTATGTCTGACAGATGGGAAGTTATATACAATCTAAACCCTCTTGTTAATGATGCATCAGGTGACAATGATAATGACAGACTGACAAATCTGACAGAGTATCAATACGGCGCTAATCCTGCTTATTCCGATACTGACGGGGACCAGATGTCTGATGAATGGGAAATTGCGATGGGATTAAACCCCAACCTGAATGATGCAGCATTTGATAATGACAGTGATGGAACCAGCAATTTGCAGGAATATCAGACAGGGACTCATCCGATGGCTAAGATAGAACTGGTGGATAATTCATCGGCAGCTATGGGTAATTATAGCTCCATATCAACAGATTCAAATAACAAGGTGCATATCAGCTATTATGATAGTACTAACACAAGTCTTAAGTATGCCTCTAAAGTCAACGGCATATGGACTCCGTTCGTAGTGGCATCAACTGACGATGTAGGTAAATTCTCTTCCATAGCTGTAGATTCAAATAATAATGTGCATATCAGTTACTATAAAGCGGGTACTATTGATAATTTAATGTACGTCTCAAAAATCAATGGCTCTTGGGTCTCTCCGGTAACTTTGGAATCAACTGACGATGTAGGTAAATACTCTTCCATAGCGGTAGATTCAAATAATAACGTGCATATCAGCTACTATAAAGCTACAAACACAAGACTTAAGTATGTCTCGAAAATCAACGGCACCTGGAACGCAACAGAAGTAGTGGATTCTACTGGAAGTACGGGTACATATAGCTCCATAGCCGCAGATTCAAATAACAATATACATATCAGCTATTATGACACTACTTATACAAGTCTTAAGTATGCCACAAAAGTCAACGGCGTCTGGTCTCCTCTAACAACTGTGGATAATGCTGGAAGTGTTGGTACTTATACCTCCATCGCTGTGGATTCAAATAACAACGTGCATATTAGCTATTATGATGCTACTGCTGCAAATCTTGATCTTAAGTATGTTTCGAAAGTCAACGGTGTATGGAGTGCTCCTGTAACAGTGGATTCAACAGGAGATGTGGGTAAATATACATCTATAGCTGTTGATTCAAATAACAACGTGCATATCAGCTATTATGACACTACCAATACAAGTCTCAAGTATGCCACAAATGTCTCAGGCAGTTGGGTTACTGCTATCGTGGCTTCATCAGTAAGTGGAGGAAATAACTCAATAGTTGTAGATTCCAATGATAAGGCGCATATCAGTTACTATGACGGTTCTTTAAGGTATGCTACAAGTTTAATAAATTCTATTACAGCCAATCCCGGAGTCTCATACACAGCCACTGAGGGACAAGCAATAACTCTGAATGCAACCACTTCAACCGGAACAATAGTAAAATACGAATGGGATGTCAACAATGACGGCATATATGAATATAGTTCTCCATCACCAACACAGAGCCATACTTATGCGCAACAGGGAACATATACCATTAAACTAAGAGTTACCGACAATCTCGGCATAACAGATAATGCAACAACAACAGTTGCTGTCTCAGATACTACACCAACAGCCTCATTCACAGCATCACCGACAAGTGGTCCAGCTCCGCTTACAGTTAATTTTTTCAACAGCTCCACAGGCTATGACCAGCCGTTAAGCTATGCCTGGGATTTTGACAATGACGAAACAGTTGATTCAACGGCTATGAATCCATCTGCTATCTATACAGGGCAAGGCACATACACAGTAAAACTGACAGTTACGGATTCAAATGGAGATCCTAACACCTTAATAAATTCAAACTATATAACCGTAACGCCGCCCGAGGATACATTAACAATCAATAAAACTGGAAACGGTACGGTAACAAGTTCACCTGCCGGGATAGACTGCGGCGCTGACTGCACAGAGACATACAGTGTTGTTACGAATGTAACACTGACAGCTTTACCGAATGCAGGATCAACTTTTACAGGTTGGACAGGAGGTGGATGCAGCGGAACAGGTGATTGTACTGTGACAATAGATGCAGATAAGACTATAACATCAACATTTAATACATGTTCAAACCTGCCTGTACGGATTATGAGAGGGACAACCATTATTAGCTCCTATTCATCTCTCCAGACAGCTTACAATATTGCAATAGCCGGAGATGTCATCCAGAGCCAGGCTGCGCTCTTTATCGAAAACCTTAACGCCGGCGATATTAACAATAAATCGATTACCATAGAAGGCGGTTATGATTGCGGTTATACTGATGTTATAGGAAAAACCGCACTTAAGGGTCAGGCGACAATCAGCAAAGGGACAAATAGAATAAAGAACCTTGTTATTAAAAAATAAGGTTATGACAATAAATAAAACAATAAACAACATTTAAAAAGGAGGATAAAAATG
>JAGVGM010000169.1 GCA_020057065.1 Thermodesulfovibrionia bacterium | reverse complement strand
GCGGCTCACCAGAGTCCCCATCGTCTAGCCCGGCTTAGGACATCGCCCTTTCACGGCGGTAACCGGGGTTCGAATCCCCGTGGGGACGCCAGCAATATTAGGGGGTTGCAGCGATGCAACCCTTTTCTTTTTCCTATTCAAGAGCTGCCCCCTTATATGTCTATTTTCACTGTGACTTCACCAGAAAAATTTTCTCCCAACTGCGACCTTTATCACTAAAGCTTTCTCTATGATGTTCCGATAAGAAAAACAGAGAGACAGAGAATATTGGAGAGAGAGGAGAGAGCATGTACAGCTTCATGGTGTTGAACTCGATGAACAGACGGCTATACAGGGATTTTTTATCATACTACAAACGCAGCCCGGATGATGATTTCTATATTGTCTCTGTTAATAATCCGAAGTTGGTCCAATATCTCGAAGAATTTATAGAGAGAAGATTGAACTGACAGACTCTGTTATCCGGTGACTACCCTGACAGCCTCGGCGGTTATACGCACGAGGCTTTTTAGTTCCTGCTGAGATATGCTGAGCGGCGGCATCAGGACCACAACGTTTCCGAGAGGCCTTATTATTAGCCCGTTCTCTCTTGCCCTGAGGCAGACCTTCCAGCCCATCTTTTCTTCAAGAGGATAGGGCTCTTTTGTTTTTTTATTTTTTACGAGCTCGATCCCGGCCATAAAACCTTTCTGTCTGATATCCCCAACATGTTGAAACTCTTTTATTTTATCCAGTTCTTTCCCTAAGCTCTCGATCTTCTTCCGCATCTTTTGTAAGGTTTTTTCTTTTTTGAACAAATCGATGTTAGCAATTGCAGCGGCACATGCAAGCTGATTCCCTGTGTAGGTGTGTCCGTGGAAAAATGTCTTTAACTCCCTGAATTCACCAAGAAAAGCCCTGTAGATCTCTTCTGTGGTGATTGTTGCAGCAAGCGGGAGATAACCGCCGGTTATCCCTTTTGCAATACAGAGGATGTCGGGACTTACATTTTCATGTTCACAGGCAAACATCTTACCGGTCCTTCCAAAGCCGGTTGCAACCTCATCTGCGATCATTAGAATGTCGTACTTGCTGCAGAGTTTTCGCACCTGCTTCAAATATCCTGCAGGTGCCACTATCATGCCTCCTGCGCCCTGTACAAGAGGTTCAATTATTAATGCAGCAATTTCCTTGTGATGTTTATGCATAATCTTTTCCATCGCCTGAAGGCAGTACAGCCTGCAGGAACGTAATTCTTTGCCAGGCTCACAGCGGTAACAATAAGGCGAAGGCGCTTTATATGTTTTAAAAAGAAGAGGAGAAAATATATTATGAAAAAGATCGACCCCCCCGACGCTTACTGCGCCGATAGTATCGCCATGATATCCGTTGTTAAGCGAGAGAAATGTTTTTTTGCTCTTGATCCCTTTGTGACGCCAATATTGAAAAGCCATTTTAAGCCCTATTTCTACGGCGGTTGAACCATTGTCGGAATAGAAGACCCTGTTCAGGCGTAGTGGCACGGCGCGCCGTGCCACTACAAGCTTTACCAGCTTTTCCGCCAGAATAACTGCCGGCGGGTGCGTAAGACCGAGCAGAGTGGAGTGACTGATTTTATCAACCTGATCTTTGATAGCGTCGTTGATCTCTTTTTTTCTGTGGCCATGAACGGTCACCCAGATGGAAGAAACACCATCGATATACCATTTGCCGGTTATATCTTTCAGGAAAGAACCCCGCCCTTCCGTAATTATTAAATGGTTCTCTTCAGCCCATTCCTTCATCTGTGTAAATGGGTGCCAGAGATACTTTTTGTCCAGTTTTTCAATATGGTTTTTAACGGATTGAAATTTAATCATGTGAGCATTTGAGATTCAACGTAATATACTAAAATGAAAGATTAAAAATCAAAATGTAAAATGACGTATCAAGATGCAAAAATAAACGGACAAAGAATACATTTTTACATTTTGATCTGTCATTTTGATTTTTTATGTTTTATTTTTGATCTCCTTTATTAAAAAGGGAACATGTCGTTTCCTGTAATCAACACTAAAAATATGATTTATTGAGCAGGTGTTTACAAGCTCAAACAATCGGATGTATAATTTGAGTGATGAAAAAAACCACATTTCTGCTTTTTGTCGTTATTGCGTTAATTGCAGGGTATTTGATTGGAAATCGCACAACTATATTCTCTAATAAATCCGCACCCCCATATACGTACAATTTTCAGATACCAAAAGAACTATCCGGAGAAAGCACAGCTTTTTCAGAAGTTGTTAAAGTTGTGAGCCCTGTTGTGGTAAATATCTCTACCTCAAAGATCGTGGAAAGGGACACCAACCCTTTTTCGGACCTTTTTGACGACCAATTCTTTGATTTTATGGAACCTCATCACAAGCCTAAAAAGTGGAAAGAGCGGAGCCTGGGTTCAGGGGTGATAGTTTCCCCGGACGGATATATCCTGACAAACACACATGTTGTTGAGAAGGCAGACGAGATAATGGTTACATTATCAGACCAGCAAAATTTTAAAGGCAAAATAATAGGCTCTGATCCCAAGACAGACATAGCAGTCATAAAAATTTCCATTCAAAGTCTTCCGACGATAAAATGGGGGGATTCGGATAAAATCCAGGTTGGAGAATTTGTGCTTGCATTCGGAAATCCGTATAGTTTGAGCAATACGGTTACAATGGGCATTGTCAGCGCGGTAGGCAGGGCCAATGTCGGTATTGCAGATTATGAGGACTTCATCCAGACGGATGCAGCCATCAATCCGGGCAATTCAGGAGGCCCTCTCGTGAACATAAAGGGAGAATTGATAGGAATAAATACTGCAATTTTTTCAAGAACGGGAGGGTATCAGGGGATAGGTTTTGCGGTGCCGAGCAATATGGCGCAGTCGGTCATGAGTCAGCTTATTAGTAAGGGAAAGGTTACACGAGGCTGGCTGGGCATAACCATACAGAATTTTACCCCTGAACTTGCTAAGGAATTTGGCCTTAGCAAATCGACAGGAGCCCTTGTCACAGAAATATTAAAAGGGAGCCCTGCTGAAAAGGCAGGTATAAAAAGAGGTGATATAATAACTGAAGTAGATGATAAGGCAGTTAAGAACGTGGAAACTTTGCGTAATATAATCGCACAAAGCAAAGTTGGGAGCAGGATACAGTTGAAGGTTATAAGAGATGGTAACCCCAATCTTTTTACCGTAACAATTACGGAACTCCCACAGGATATAACGCAAAACGTTCCCGGGGAACCGGATGAAAAATTACCGGCAGAGGAGAATGCACTTGCCGGCTTCAGCGTAATGAACCTGACACAGGAGATAGCAAAACAGCTCGATATATCAAAGGATGAAAAAGGAGTTGTAATAGTCCGGGTCGAACCTTACAGCGCTGCCGAGGATGCGGGATTGAAAAAAGGTGACGTAATTCAGGAAATAAACAAAAAGAGCATAAAAAACATTCAGGACTTTAACTATATTGTCTCCAGAGTGAGAAAAGGCGACACACTACTTTTATTTATTAACAGGGGCGGCAACAGGTTTTATATAACCTTAAAAGTATATTCTTAAAAAAGGAAAAAGATATGCAATACAGAATAATATTCTTCCTGGTTTTTGCAGCAGGTGGCTACATTATCGGCGCAAGAGAAGCCATACCGTATTTAGGACTTATATGGGGCGCCGGGGTCGGGGGCATAGCCCTCATTTTAGAATATGTGCTTACCATGGTAGGGTTTGGTACGGTGATCGTCGGGTTGATCGGCTTATCAATAGGGCTTCTATTTGCAAAACTGATCTATTTCCCCCTAAAAACTATTTTTGACAATATGGACGGGACATATATAGGGTTAATTTTTAATGCATTATTCGGTTATTCGGGATTGCTGCTGGGATTGAGGGCCGGGAGAGACTTCACTATATCGAATGTAGTTAAGGCGTTTAAGACAAGGGTTGAAGAGGAGCATGCAAAGATCATTGATACAAGTGTAATAATAGACGGCAGGATAGTGGATGTCTGCGAGGCCGGATTCATTGAAGGGACCTTCATTATCCCGCAGTTTATCCTTCAGGAGCTTCAGCATATTGCGGACTCCGCCGATTCTCTGAGAAGGGCGCGGGGCAGAAGAGGACTTGACGTCCTGCATAAGATACAGAAAATGTCCGACATTACTGTAAAGATTATAGATGAGGATTTTCCAAAGATAAAAGAAGTTGACGCCAAACTGGTAGCGCTCGCAAGACTGCTTGGCGCAAAGATAATCACAAACGATTTCAACCTTAACAAGGTTGCTGAACTTCAGGGGGTTACGGTGCTCAACCTCAACGAACTGGCAAATGCCATTAAACCTGTTGTCCTTCCAGGGGAAACCATGAATATCTTTATTGTCAAAGAAGGGAAAGAGTTCAATCAGGGAGTGGGTTATCTTGATGACGGCACAATGGTTGTAGTTGATAACGCGAGAAAATTGATTAACCAGCAGATGGATGTTGTAGTCACAAGCGTCCTTCAGACAACTGCCGGGAGGATGATATTTGCCAAGCTCAAAGAAGACGCCGAGAGGGAAGAACTGAGAACCTCACGGCATTAAAATTCAATTTACCACAGGGAACACAGAGATAAAGGTAATAAAATAAATCCGTCCACAGATTACTCAGATTAACACAGATTTCTTATCTAATCTGTGGAATCTGCGAAATCTGTGGATAATAATTATGTGAACTGGTTTATCAGTTAATGTCAAAAAAGATCATTGCTATAGTGCCGGCAGCAGGGCTCGGAAAGAGATTTAAAGCTCCGGTAAAGAAGACCTTCGTTGATCTGAAAGGCGTTCCCCTCATAATTCATACCTTAATGAGACTTTGTGAAGAAAAAGTTATTACTGAAGTTGTACCGGTCCTGGGTGGGGAGGATATCGATAACGGATTTGATCTTATCAGACAATATGGTTTGCGTAAGATCAGAAGAATTGTACCTGGTGGAAATGAAAGGCAGGATTCTATTTACAATGCACTGAAACTGCTTGAGCAGAATGGAATTGAATCAAGCAGTGTAATATTGATCCATGATGGAGTAAGGCCGTTTATTCCCGAAGGATTGATCGAACGACTTATTGAAGAACTGAAGAATTACGACGGAGCAATACCGGGGTTTCCTGTAAAAGAGACTCTCAAGGAAGCGGCTTTGGACGGCACTGTTATATCAACAGTGGACCGGGAAAGATTTTGGACGGTTCAGACACCCCAGGCCTTTTATTTTGATACAATAAAAAAGGCATACGACGCAGCATATACAAAAGGTTTTTACGCAACGGACGACGCCGCTCTTGTTGAGAGACTTGGAGGACGGGTGAAAATTGTCACTGGCAGTCCTTTGAATATTAAAGTAACAACACCGGAGGACAGGGAGATGGTGGAGCATCTGCTCGCAAAGGTGAAACGGGCATGAGAATAGGTATCGGCTATGATTCACACAGACTGGTTGAGGGCAGAAAACTTATCATTGGTGGTGTGGAGATACCTTTTGAAAAAGGACTTCTCGGACATTCTGATGCAGATGTATTGTGTCATGCAATAATTGATGCAATAATAGGTGCGCTTGGATCAGGAGACATCGGCAGGCATTTCCCTGATACGGATGATAAGTGGAAAGATACCTCCAGCATTGAACTGCTTTCACAAATTATAGAACTAATGAGAAAAAAAGGATTTGAAATCCTTTGGATCGATTCAACGGTCATAACAGAGAGACCGAGGCTTCAGCCGTTTGTCGAAAAGATGAAAGAGGCAATTTCAAAGACAGGCATCCCTGCGAATTTTATTAATATAAAAGCGAAGTCAAACGAAGGCATGGGCTTTATAGGGAGAGGTGAGGGAATAGTGGCACAGGCAGTGTGTTTGTTGAAGAAAAGCAATTAGCGATCAGCTGTCAGCTATCAGTCTAGGATCGCAGCTTTGTCATTCCGGCTTGTCCGGAATCTACTTTACGGAAAGACTTCCGACAAGCGGGAGTGACAAACTTTGACGGATCTTTGTTATGCTGGAATAAATATTAACTTGCTATTCTTTTAGGTTATAATAATCTCAACTTACTGTTCAGGAGGTATTTGTGAAATATAAAGGCCTTATCCTTGTGATAGTTATAGCTATCTGTCTTGCAGTTTTAATTCTTCTGCCAAAGGAGAAAATATATGAAGAGATCGCGGCTGTAGGCAAGCCGGCGCCGGCTGTTGAACTGAAAGATGCAGACGGCAATTTGTGGAAACTTTCCGACCTCAGGGGTAAAGTTGTATTTCTCAATTTCTGGGCTACATGGTGTACCACCTGCAAGTCGGAAATGCCTTACAAAGAGAAGCTCTTTCAGAAAATGCAGGGCCGGCCTTTTCAGATGCTCGGCATTCTCTTCAGGGATTCACCATCCAATCTGCCGGCATATAAAATGAAACTGCCTGTCAGCGCCCCTACTCTTATCAGTAATGATAATGAGGCGGCGAAACTATACGGCATAACAGGCGTACCCGAGACTTTCATCATAGACAAGAACGGCATTGTCAGGGAAAAGATAGTTGGTCCGCGTGAATGGACCACTCCGGAGAATCTGGCAATGATTGAGAAGTATTTGTAGCCTCCCGCCTTTGTAGGGACAGGTTTAAAACCTGCCCTTACAGGTAATTTGGAATTTATAAAATCATGTATAAAGAATTAAAAGACATCGCCATCTCATCAGGCTTGACTGCATGTGGCGTTGGATATATTGAGGATTTGAGACCTCATTTTGATGCGCTTCCATCAGATCAGACAGAGGGGTTATCATACGGGATTTCCATAGGAGCAAGAGTTTCTGCTTCTGTGCTGAAAGGCTGCATAATTGGACCTACCCGTCATTATCTGCATCATTATAAAATGCTCAATCTCCTGCTCGATCAGACAGCACTGAAAATATCACTCGCAA
Organism: Thermodesulfovibrionia bacterium; assembly: GCA_020057065.1. Taxonomy (GTDB): domain Bacteria; phylum Nitrospirota; class Thermodesulfovibrionia; order UBA6902; family UBA6902; genus SURF-23. The sequence continues at coordinate 12,237 of JAGVGM010000169.1, read as the reverse complement.
TTCAGGATAAAGGATATAAAGCCCTGCCGATCCCGGCAAGTCAGATCGTGGACTGGGAAAAACAGACAGCGCATCTTTCACACAAGATGATCGCCCTTCGCGCCGGCATCGGATGGATAGGCAGAAACAATCTGCTTGTTCATCCAAAGGCCGGCTCGAAGATAAGGATTGCTACTGTACTGACGGACATGCCTCTTCAAACAGATAAGCCCCTTGAAAGAGACTGTGGGAGTTGCAAAAAGTGCATTGAAATTTGTCCGGTGTCTGCGGTTAAAGAGTCATATAGAGATTGGGATAAATCAGCTTGTCTTGCAAAACTGAAATACTTCGCCAAAGAACATAACGTCGGCCAATACATCTGCGGCCTCTGCATTAAAGTCTGCCAGCCCTGAGAAAACAAATCAGTTATCTGCCGGTCAGACTTTTTCAAATTGATCTTTTGAGGCCCCGCATACAGGACAAGCCCAGTCATCGGGTAATTTTTCAAACGGCGTATTCGGCGGAACATTGCCGTCAGGGTCTCCTGCCGCAGGATCATAAACATAGCCGCATATACTGCACTTCCATTTTTCCATAAAACCCCCTTTAAATAATTAACAATTAACAATGAGTAATGCGTAATTAAGGATTACTTTTAAATTATCAATTAATAATGAGCAATTGTTTATGAATAAATCTTCCTTAATTATTCATTGTTCATTGTTAATTACTAATTCAAATCGCTCCTTCCTGCTTAATTACGGATCTGACAGTTTTCAGGAGAATTACGATATCTAACCACAGATTCCAGTTTCTAACATACCATGAATCAAGGGTAATTCTATAGTCATAGCTTGTATTGCTCCGCCCGCTAACCTGCCACAAACCCGTTATTCCGGGCGGCACGCCAAAGCAGAGTTTTGCATGATCTTTATAATACTCATTTATCTCTCTTCTCGTAACGGGTCTGGGGCCGACAAGGCTCATATCGCCTTTTAGTACATTAAAAATTTGAGGCAACTCATCAAGGGACGTGCTCCGGAGAAAACCGCCGATCCTTGTTATCCTCGGATCATTCTTGAGTTTCCAATTATTTCTCCATTCATCCTGCGCTCCCGGATTGTTTCCCAGCAATGTATTAAATCTTTCTTCCGCGTCAGCATACATAGTCCTGAATTTGTAGCATCTGAAAGGCCTGTCATTTTTACCTATCCGTTCCTGTGAAAATATTGCAGGCCCCTTTGAACCGCTCCTGATGATAAAGGCGATTATCAGCATAGGAGCAGCAAGGACAATAAATAAAATAAGACTGCCAATGACGTCAAAAATCTTTTTTATAATGAGGTTAAGCGGTCTTGCAAGATTGTTTTTTACTTCAAGCCCTATGGCCTGTTCCTGGAAAAAATGCTGCAGGTTGGTCCCGAGCACGGTTATTCCAAAGAGGTCTGGGATCAGCAATATATTTTGAGTTTTGTATTGAAGTTTGTTGATAAGAGAGATAATTTTATTTTTTTCACAACCCGGCATTGCGATGACAACATCTTCTATCCCGCTTTTGCCAATGTATCTTTGCGCCTTATCCACTCCGCCATGTATCTTGATGCCGTCTATTTTTCCCCCGATTTTATCCGGGTCATCATCAAGGAATCCGACAACATTAAGCCCGAAGTTCTTGTCTTTCTTAAATGCATGAAGGATAAGTTTTCCTGTCTTGCCGGCCCCGATGATAAGCACCTTGCTTTTCAGCAGCCCTGTCCATATCAGGAATCTTTTTACATTGATCCTGATAATTGGGAAAAGCGGGAAAGAAATAACACCCATTAGGACCAATACCGTTCTGGATACTTTTTCGCCGGATTTCCCAAGGTACAGGATAGTAAATACTCCGAGCGTTGAAAAAAAGACAGCCTTCCACAAGACTTTTACCTCGTCCCAGAAAGATAATCTTTTTGAATACAATCCCTCGTAAACGAAAAAAAAGAGCCATACCGGGAATACCCACCAGAAAAAGGTGAAATTTATTGGGGGAAACTCCGGAAAATGGAAAAAATACGGCAGGATATTTTTTCTGATTACCATCGCAAACTGAAGGAGAAAAATAATTGATATCATATCCATGCAAAACAGTAAAAATATCCCCAATCTTTTTTTGGTCATATGGCGTTCCGGCTAAATTTCATGAATCAATTATTAAGTGAATATAGGTCATTTATGATATAACTATTGTATTGATTAGATGCCAATACGTCAATAAATCGCAGATACCATCATTGGAAAATAGCCTGTTGCCGTGATAAACTGACTCGTGATTTATCTTAATGAAAAGATTGTCCCTGAAAGTAAAGCCCTCGTTTCTGTTTTCGACCATGGTTTTCTTTATGGTGACGGGATCTACGAAACTCTAAGGGCTTATAAAGGCCGTGTTTTCAAAATTGACGAACATATTGAGCGTCTGTTCCGCTCTGCCTCAATGCTTGATCTGACAATACCAAAGACCCATGAATCGATCAAGAAAGCTGTTTATGACACGCTTAAAGCAAATGGCCAAAATGAAGCGGTTATCCGTATAACAATTTCAAGAGGCGCCGGGCCGATAGGTCTGGATCCGGGGCTTTGTCCGAGGCCGACCTTTGTGATTATTTCAAATGAATTCAGAGAATATCCGAAAACTTATTATATAAAAGGGGTGAACATAGCGATAGTTAATACAAGGCGTAATTTTAAAGGGGCGCTTAATCCTCAAATAAAATCTCTTAATTTCTTGAATAATATACTTGCAAAGATAGAGGCAAAGAAAAGGGGCGCCTATGAAGCAGTAATGCTTGATTACAGGGGATATATTGCGGAAGGAACGGTAACAAACATCTTTTTTGTAAAGGAACGCACATTATGCACACCCGGTCTTGATGTCGGAATACTGGATGGGATCACCAGGAGAATAATCCTGGACGCTGCAATAGAGTTGGGGATCAAGGTAAAGGAAGGACATTTCCGGCAAAATGAACTCTATCGCGCCAGTGAGGTTTTTATATCAAATACAACAATGGAGGTCATGCCTGTTTCAGTGATAGACAATATGAAAATAGTCAAAAAGCCGGGCAGGATCACCAAAGCGCTGCATCAAGCTTATAAGAAAAAAGTAGCTGAGTACATCCGGCGGCATAAGAATATAAAGTAGAGATTGTTTCGGTAATTAATACAAACGCAAAAAGTTTTGTTACAGTTTATAAAATCTCCCCTAACCCCTCTTTATCAAAGAGGGGGATGAAGGGGGATTTTGTAACTTTATTTATTAATAGTCACTCGTTACTATTTTGTTAAGGAGGTTATTCTTTGAAGGTTAAGCTTGCCAAGACTGCCGGTTTCTGCATGGGAGTCCGGCGGGCCATGAATATAGTCCTTGATGCAGCCCATAAAAAGAAAGGCGCCTTATTTACTTACGGCCCCCTTGTTCACAATCCACAGGCCATAGAAATGCTGAAACAGAAAGGGGTGGAGGTCCTTGATATAAACAGTTCGGTCTCGGATGCAACGGTAATATTAAGGGCACATGGAGTTGCTCCGTCTGAGAGGAGAAAATTAAAGGCATCAGGCAATGTGGTATGTGATGCAACATGCCCTCATGTTGCAAGGGCACAGGCAATAATAAAAAAAGAAGTCAAGAATGGGTACAGGACAATTATTGTCGGCGACAGGGGACATGCCGAGGTGAACGGGCTTCTCGGATATTCGGACGGGGAGGGTTTTGTTGTTGAAGATATTGATGATGTAGAGAAATTGCCGTATATGGATAAAGCCTGTGTTGTTGCGCAGACTACACAGGACAGGACGCTTTTTCAGGCAGTAACTGAAAAAATCCGGAAGAAGATCCCTGACGTCAGGATATTTGATACTATCTGTGATTCTACAAATATGCGTCAAAAAGAAGTCCTGGAGCTTGCAGTGGAAGTTGACGCTATGGTCATTGTAGGAGGGAAGAACAGCGCAAATACCAGAAGGTTATATGAAATATCCCACACTACAGGCACGCCGTCTTTTCATATCGAGAACGAAGATGAACTTGATAATATCGGTCTTGAACAATATGAAAATATCGGCGTAATGGCCGGAGCTTCAACTCCCAATTGGGTCATTATAAAAGTAATAGACAGAATAAAGCATCTCCTTAAAAAAAGGCGCGGCAGGTTGTACAGATTTCTCGAAAGTATCGGCGGATTTATGGTGGAAAGCACTCTGTATTTAAGTATCGGCGCTGTAAGCATGTGCTATGTGAGCATGATATTTTTATGTGACAGGCCATCTTCCACTATTTTACTGATCGCCTTTTTTTATGTATTTGGAGTGCATGTTTTCAACCGTTATAATGAAAGATTGAAAGACGAATTTTCTGATCCGGCAAGAATGAGATTCTTCAGGGATTATGGAAAAGCCCTGATAATATCGGCTATGATTGCATCTTTAGTTTGTCTGTATCTGTCATACGTGCTTGGTGTGAGGGATTTTATCCTCCTGTTGTTTTCTTATCTGATGGGGATCCTTTACAGGTTAAGGATCGTGCCTGAAAGGCTGCAGCATCTCACGCGGTATAAGAGGTTCAGGGACCTGCCGGGATCAAAGGATATTTTTGTATCACTCGCCTGGGCCTGGGTTATTGTCATAATTCCTGTGTTGAACCAGGGAATTTATTTCTCTTACAAATCCATATCTATTTTGTTGTTTGTCATTCTAACAGTGTTTATAAGGTCGGTAGTCTTTGATATCGTGAGTATAGAGGGAGACAGGATAGTCGGCAGGGAAACCATCCCGATACTATTAGGTCCGAAGCGTACACAAACTATGCTGCTTATTCTTACCGTAATTATAGGCCTGTTCATGTCTTTATCCGCGCTCTTTGAGCTTGTGCCTTCACTCGGTTATTATTTAGTTATATCACCGGTCTTCATGGTAGCATGTTTATATGTTTTTCAGAAAAGAAGAATTCAGGCAAGCAGGTTATTCGAGGCGATCATAGACAGTAACTTCATACTCACAGGCATTATTACATATTTTTGGCAGTTGGCCTAACTTTTTTTATATTACCGGTTCTACTTTTGCAACATGACACTATTACTACAAGAAGTAGTCAGCAATATTAATATTATATTGTTTTGGACTCATAGTTTTTATTATCGTCCTCAAATATTCATCGGTTCCATTTTTATCAGCCAGATCTACAATAGACCCTTTGATCCAATTGCCTTTATTATCGGCAATAATTATTACGCGGGGTCTATGCAGAACATCCTGATTATTTTCGTAGACAAGTCCAAGCTCTTTGGAATTAAGCATAACAAGAGTTCCGATAGGATAAATGCCGATCATATTAACGAAAAATTTAAAAATGAGGGGATCCAATTTGTCCCAGCTCTTTTCCTGCAACTCTCTTAAGGTTATATCCGGCGACATTGGATTGTTTCTGTATATCCTGTTAGCAGTCATGGCATCGTACTGGTCTACAATGCTCACAATTCTGCTGAATAAGTCAAGCGCTGCCGGATTTTCAACCTGGGGATAACCTGTATGATTAATATTCATATGATGTTCAAAGGCAACAATAGCAGCGTTTATTGTCAGATCATCAATGTTCCTCATCTTTAATATTGCATTTACTCCCCATTTAGGGTGTTGTTTGATAATCCCCCATTCACTGTCAGTCAACTTCGACGGTTTGTTCAGTATTTCGTTAGGGACGTCGATCTTACCGAGATCATGAAATAGTGAGACAATGCCAAGGTCAATCAGCATCTTGTGATTCATCCCCATCCTCCGGCCTAAAGCAACAGAAAGTATGCTGACATTAGTTGAATGATGATAGGTGTATTCATCGTAGTCTTTTATCGCTGTCATCCCGAGTAAAATCTGTTCCTGTTCAATGATCTGGTTTATTACCGATCTAATTACCCTTTTTGACTTTTTAAGATTTATTTTTTCATTAGTCTTAACATTATTGAATATTTCCTTATAAAAAGAGACCGCATTAAAATAAGTCTTAGTGGCAATTTTTCTTTTATCAAGAATTTCTTCCGATATTTCTTGAATTTTTTTCAGTTCAATATTTGATATACCTGACATCCCTTCTTTTAAATAATCAAAAGGATTTTCTGATAAATGTGATTTTAGAAACAGGCCGATAAAAACTTTAATATCTTCCGGGCTTATTTTGCTTTTGATAATAATGGTCCCAAGTTCTACTTTTTTGAATTCTCTGATAAGTGAATCAAGATTGAGTATATATTCAGGGGAATAACGTATCCGGTAATCATTAAAATAAAAATACTCTCCCCTTATCTCAAGAACGATAGTATTTTCAAGACTGATGATATTGTTTACCAGAGATACAAATTTATCAGTAGCTGAAATAACAGCGGTATTGTTTATATTATGTACTTTGGCTGTTCGCAAAAATATTGAGAGCTGATTTATTACCTCTGTCGCGTTGTTAATGGTTTCGGAATTTATGCTATATGCCATTTTCTATTCTCTGGACCGCTGCAGATGAAGATTCACGTAATAGCTTATTAGAGTTGTTCTTGTATTCATTCAGTATCGGGATCGCATCTTTCCTGCCGATCAACCCGAGGCAGTAAACAGCGCAAGCCTTGTTATCATAATCTTTAGAACCGAGGAAAAATGATCTCTTTGCTAACATTTTTACGAGAAAATCATAAACATCTTGATCTTTCCAGTTTGCCAGAACTTCAAAATACTGCTTCTTTTCGTCAAAGTCTTTGTCTTTAAATTCCTTGCCTGAAATCTGTTCCATGATAATCTGTTTTGCCGCTGCAGCCCCAATATTCCCCAAAGCGCTTAAAGCGGCTTTTCTGACATGGATATCATTATCCTGGAGGCACCTTTGAAGAGATGTTATTGCTTTGTCTCCACCAAGCTCACCGAGGGCTCTTATAACTTCTTTTCTAACACGAATATCTTCATGCTCCAATGGCTTCAAAAGATAATTAACCGCAGTTTTATCGTTAATTTTTCTCAGGATATAAGCCATGTTTCTGACAACATACCATTTTGGATCGCTTAATCCCTTATATAAAGACCCAATATCTTTTTTACCTAAATATACAAGAGCGTCAATAACCAATTTTCTTGTATGAATAGCTTTCAATTCCCCGAGTAACTTCATAAATGGTAAAATTGCATTTGTATCAAGGAAGCTGACAAAACTCCTGAAAACATTTTCTTCAATCTTTGAGCCGCTATTAAGGATATTCCCGATAAGATCTATAATGGAATAACCTCCGGTAAAAGAAAGAAGCGTTACAGCACATTTCTTGATTCCCTTGTCTGTTCCTTCGTTATCAATCAACTTCTTCAATCTTGACTGAATATCTACAACGGAATTAATATTCCCTTTTTTAATTAAAAATTCGACAAACATCTTGAAATAATTAACAATATCCGGATATTCCTGATCTTTTTCCATTTCCGAAAATAATTCAAACAACATGTTTAAATATTTATCTGTCTTGTCCTGGTTGTGTTTATCAAATTCTTCTAATAACGAATGAAAATCCTCATCTGTTACAGGCAGTATAATCTCATTTTTTAAACTTTCCTCTTCTCTGAATATCTCACTATAAATTTCCTCGATACTTTCAGGCGCAGATGCTTTTTGCTGTAATTCATCCATTGCCTTTTTTTCATAATCATCCGAAAGAAATAGATCCTCAACAATATACTGTATGTTATCGAGATCTTTTTCCCAGAACAATATTACGATATCTTCATCAATTGTGTCTTTTTCAAAATCTATAGAAATGATCTTTATAAAAGCCTCTATTTCTTTAGCAGTTAATCCTTTTTTAAATGTCAGCTCCCGCACCCCGTCTTTAAAAAATAATAGGGCGATATTGTCAAGCTTCTCAGAATTCTGATATACAGATTCAGAATCATAGAAAATGGCATCTTTGTCGATATTCAGTTTTAAGGAGTCGTTATCCTGGAAAAATTCGCTAAACCTGTCCGATAACTCTTTGAGGATTTTTATGTATATCGGATTATTCTCCGGATATAGATTCACGATTTTTTTAGCCTTCAGGATAGACTGAATTATATTTTTTACTGTTGTAAGTTGCTCACAGATTTCCATAAATATGCACCAGTTACAATAATAGCTATATCAATATATCGGCATAATGACTAAAAAAATTAAATTTAATCAATTGGAACAGAGTTCACCATGAATATTGTGGTCTAAAGAAGTACTATAAAAAGCCGTATAATATATATAGACTGTAAAAGCATACTGGACAATTCATCCTGTAGAAATTTTAAAGAATTTGTGGTAAAACCTTAGTAATAAGGAGAAAGACTATGAAAACAACAAAAAATAAAAAGCTGTCCATAAAAAGCTCTGACAGTGAGCCGATGAAGACAGAGGACCTTTACCGTGATATTGTTAATACAGCCAATATCCTCATATGGCGTACTGATGCAGGGGGACAATTTACGTTCCTCAATCCGGCATGGGAAAAGAGTTACGGCTATAAAGCAGAGGACATGCTCGGCAAGCCTTTTTCTGATTTTCAGATACCTGAAGCGGCAGAGTTTTACATTAACGAATTCAGAAACTGTCTTATAGGCGAATCGGTCATAGGGCACGAAACAACTTTTTTCTCAAAAAATGGGAATGAGGTGCATCTTGTTATCAACATGACACCGATTTATGACAGCAAAGGCAATATTATCGGCACACAGGGGGTGGCCTATGATATCACAGAGCGGAAACATGCTGATGAATTGCTTCAATATATCAGCGCAAAAGATGAACTGACAGGCCTCTACAATCTTCATACATTCATGAGTATGACAGAGCAGCAGATAAAGGCGGCCCACCGGGAAAAGAAGGGGATGCTGATCATATATATCGGGGTGGACAATATGCAGATAATAAATGATGAACAAGGCTACGATACCGGAACCCGGAGATTAATTGACATTGCAAATATTCTCAGGAAGACCTTTCGGGAAGCGGATATTCTTGCAAGGATAGGCGGAGATGAATTCGTGGTGTCTACACTTGTATTTTCAAGAAACACAGAGGAAATGATCATGAGACGTTTAAAAGAGAATATTGATATGTACAATGCAAATAAGGTCGGTTCTTCCAGTGTGTCGATGAGCTTCGGCTCTTCGTTCAACAATCCTGAACTCTCTGTCTCTATTGATGAACTGCTTTCCAATGCTGAATTGAAAATGTACGAGCACAAGAAAAACAAGAGGAGATAACTGACGGTAGACAGTAGGTAGTAGACAGTAAAAAACTCACTTCCTTACCCCTTACCGAACTTACCTCCATACTACGATTATTTGCATGGACAAATTCCAGCCTGCGTAGTTCCGGTTTGACATTTTATGCAGGAAAGTTTTATAAATAAAACCTGTAAAAATACAAGATTTAAATAAAAGGAGAAGAACATGTTCAGATCAACAAGTCTCAAAATGCCGGTAGTTGTCATAAGTGCTGTTGCAGCTTTTGCAATATCAGTATTTAACGTAGATGCCGCATCCAAACGTGTATATGTTACTAATGCCGGCAGCGGCACAGTTTCGATTGTCGATACCTCAACCAATAAAGTTGTCAATACTATCAGGGTGGGCGTGTGGCCCGCAGGCATAACAATTGATCCTGCAGCCAAAAGGGCCTATGTTGTTAACTCAAATGAGGGGGACAGCACGGTTTCTGTCATTGACACAGACAGCAATTCTATAATTGCCTCAATAAAAGTCGGCCTCGGCCCGATGAGCATGGCGCTTAATCCGGGTGCAGGCATCGGTTATGCCGCGGATACAGAGCATATAGTTGACGGAAAGAACGTAAATAAAACCCTCTCTGTCATTGACCTTAAGACCAATACCGTTAAAGGTAAAATTGAGGTGGGTGTTGGACCTTTTGATATGAATACTATGGATAATAAACTTTTTGTAAGCAATTCCGGTGACTGGACAGTTTCAGTGGTGAACATGGCAGATAACAAGGTTGTAGATACAATTAAGATGGTTGATACTCCTTTAGGTATAGCTGTGGATCAGAACAAGAAGAAAGTTTATGTAGCCATTCATGGTAAAGGAAAGGTGTCGGTAATTGACGCCAGGAGCAATAAGGAGATAACCACAATAGATGTCGGCAAGACAGCGTGGTATATAGCGACTGACCCCGCAAAAAACAGGGCCTATGTGACGATAAGAGAAGAAAATGTGTTAGTGGTCATCAATACAGCCACTGACAAGGTAATTGAAAGGATCAATATAGGTAAAGAGCCGATCGGAGTGGCTGTCGACCCGGAAAACAACAGGGTTTATGTAGCTAATCATGGAGATGTTTCGCTTGCAATAATGGACACTACAAACAATAAAATTATCGGGACCGTGAAGCTCTCTCCTTCAACCGACAGTACATATTCCGGTTCGCCATGGGGTGTTGCAATTTATTAACCCTAATAACGGCATTGAGTAAAGCAGGCAGTAAGAAGTAAGCAGTAGGCAGTGAAAAAGCTTTATACTGCTTACTGCCTACTGTCTGCTGTCTACTTTTTTACTGCCTCTGCGGCAGGTTGAGTTTGTTCAATTGTTGCTGTATTTTTTCCGGTGTTGCCGGATACCTTTGCAGTAGCCTCGGCGCTCCAGGGTGAGTTCGGGAATTCACTGGAGAGCGCCCGGTATTTTTCCTGTGCTTTTACATTATCTCCTATTTCTTCATAGTGCCTTGCTTCAATCGACAAAGCTGTATCACTGAAGGCTCCGCTCCTGATTTTAGCAAGCTTGGCAAGCGTCTCGATAGCTATGTCATTTTTACCGGTTTTAAAATAAGCCGAGACCAGTTTCTGATAGACAAGGGGAAATATAATATCATCATTGCTGAATTTACCGGCAAACATATTGTATTGTTTTATTGCATTTTCATAGTCACCGAGATTGTAATAACAGTTTCCGAGTGAAAACAGAGCCGCAGGCGTTGCCTTGACATCAACAGCCTGCTTGTAAAGTTCTAATGCTTTTTTCCACTTTTCAGCTTCAGGCAGCGGGTTATTGGGGTTAACAGTGTAATAAATACTGTTAGCTTTTATCTCAAGCTCATGGGCCTTATTGTTTTGAGAAGAAGTATATAACTTCAAAACAATAACAATAATGGCGATTACAGCAATTACAGATATGAGTATTGTTACCTGCATTTGTCTTGCCTTTATTGCATTAAATGCATGCAGGGCGGCTGTTTTTACCTCTTCTGTTTTCTCAACAGATCTCTTTTTTGAAGGTCTTTTCTTGATAATCTTAGGCATTTAATTCCTCCCGATTTTATATATAAGCTTTTCTGAATTTGCAATAATATGGTCTGTATTTTTTTCTGTAATACCTGAGGCGCGCAAAATCATCCTGGCCCTTTCAAGGGTGATCAGGTCCTCCGGTGCGTGAGAATCTGTGTTAATAACAAGCAGGGCCCCTGTTTCAAGGGCGATCTTTGCAAGATGACCATTTGAAATGCTGTGACCCTTTCTGGCTGTGATCTCAAGTGCAACACCACGTTCTTTTGCGAGCATTACATCTTCCGGACTGATCAACCCTGGATGTGAAATAATATCCGCTCCTGCTTCAATCCCGGCCCTGTTTGTTCCGGCTGCTACAGGTTCGGCAAGAGTTTCTCCATGCACAACTACAATCTTTGCGCCAAGGTCCCGAGCCCTTTTTACCATGATCGGAATAAGTTTTGGAGGTACATGTGTTATCTCGGCGCCGGGGATAACGGTCAACGTGGTGAACTCTGAAATCTCCCGGATCACATTGACAATTCTTGGAATAACAAAATCGATATTGGACATATCCACATGGTCTGTAAGCGCCAGCGCCCTGTATCCCATGCTGTAAGCCCTCTGGATAAGCTCTGATGGAAGAAGTACCCCGTCACTTAGCAGGGTATGCATATGCAAATCAATCATAACTATGTAACATACAGAAATTCCGGGCCAAAAGTCAAAAACGGGGGAATCTTGACAAGCATCATATGGGTTGTGGTATAACATTAACATCCTTATTTAAAATCAGTGTTTCAAGAGCTACAATTTTTTTAAGGGGAGAAGGCTTTATGGGGATTTATAATCTTCGGGCATCAATCCTGCACAGACAGACAGACAGACAGACAGACAGACAGAGTTTTTTTTAAAAGAAGAATATTCTTTAACAGGCATGCGAATGAAATTTCATACGCTATGC
>JAGVGM010000355.1 GCA_020057065.1 Thermodesulfovibrionia bacterium | reverse complement strand
TACCTTTGCCTCGGCATTAAATTGGGGATGTCCATAAGGACATGCCCATGCGCAATACCTGCAGCCGATACACTTATCCTTATTGATAAGCACTATCCCATCTTCTTTCCTTTTTGTGATTGCCCCGACCGGGCAAGCCGCCATGCAGGCAGGCTTTCCTCAATGCATACAGGGCATCGCAACAAAATAGACCCTTATATCTGGTTTTTCCTTAGGGTTCTTGAATTCACCAACCTCAATTTCCATTACACGGTTGTAATCCACGCCTACGGGTGTATTGTTCTCAGCCTTACATGCCATAGTGCATGCATGACATCCTACACAATATTCAAGGTCAACCCATAGGGTATACTGCTTCGGCCCTGGTTTCTTAAAGCTTGCCTCTAAAACCTCGTCCGGTACAAATGCTCCTAATTCAGGCATGCTGTCCTCCTTTCTTTATATTCTTTCAACTCTGAGAGGCGTTCCATAACTCTGTGTGCCGCCGCCTACAGGGTCAATAAGTACGATATCTTTCAATACAGGGTCAGCCATATAGAGTGGATTTAGATGGAAACCTGCTCCAATCCTTTCATCGCTCGGCTGCTCTTTACCGCCCATATACCACTTTCTTGCACCCGCCCCAAATCTTCCATATGACTGGCATACAGAGAACAACCCCGGCCGTATCCTGCTTGTTACCCGCACCTGGAATTTAAACCAGCCGCTGCCGATGTAGTTTGGATAATCTTCTTTGATGCGTTTCTTGAAGTTCGGATAGTCAGTTTCAAGCAGTTCACTTGAGGGTGATTTAACCTTTATCCAGTCGCTTGTTTTTACCCCAAGTTTTTCAGCATCATCAGGATTTATCTCCGCATAGTTCTGAGGCTTTATAGATGCAAGCCACAGGTTGTTCATGGTCCTTGACTGGGTGTGGAATGCATCTTTCCATGTATGAAGCTGGAACGGATATTCCTTCAAGAGGGCTGGATCAAGAGGCTGTTCTTTGCAGTCCACAATGGTTCTATACATCGGGAGTCCGTCAAAATATTTATCTGTCATTGCATTTTTATATAAAGCAACATTTTGCTGATAGGCAAAAAGGACCCGGACCTGTCTTCCTCCGGGGAATGAGACATACTCGCCTGAAGAATAGGCATTTGTGTATTGACTTTTAGGTCCTGGATTCTGGAACTTACCGCCTAATCTCATAAGGCTGCCTTTTGGATCTAACCCTTCCTTAAAGTCATCGTTTTTGTGATACTCGTTCCAGAAGTCCCATGAATTGTAAATGTCAACACCCTTACCGCCTCCGTCCTTACCAAAGGCAGGAAGTCCGCACTCCATTGCAAGCTTAATAAGCACATCGTCTGCCATCTTTGTGTCCGGACGAATCGGCTTATATTCATGAGTCTTCGGATCAAATGAGCCGACAACAGGCTGCCTCAATCCCCAGACCTGCGTCTTTACAGGCGGATATGTTTTAAAGCCGCCAAGACGCTCGAGATATTCAGTATCGGGAAGCACATAGTCAGCATACATCGTTGTCTCACCCATATAGGCATCTATGGAGAAGTGGAGCGGGATTGCCTTTAAATCCAGCAAGGCCTCAATAACACTCTGGTTGAAGGGCATTGTATAGGCAGGGTCGTTATAGTAATTGAGATACGCCTTTATCTTATACGGATACCCGATTCTGGCGCCTGCATAAAAATTAGGAGTTACGCCTCTTGGGACAGCATAACCTGAATACCACGGCCTTGTGGCTGTCGGCTTTTTGCCCTGATATTTTGCCTTTGCAGTATCAACACGAATACCTGAAGGTTTCCGCTTGTCTCCTTTTACACTGCCTTTATATGCTGCATGCCCTGATATATAACCGCCCTTCCTGTCAATATTGTCAACAAGCATATTTACAATGCAGAGCGCCTGCCCGTTATACCAGCCATTTGTCTGCTGAACAGGACCGCGGAACATCTCTATTGCAGGATGCCTGGCTGATGAGAATTCTTTTGCTATGCGGGCAATAGTCCCGAGCGGCAGGTCACAGACCGTATCGCATTCTTCAAGGGTCTTTTCCTGAGCCCTTTCCTTTAACGTCCTGAAAACAGTTTTATACTCAACCCCGTTCATAACAGCGCCGGCATCAAGGTCAGCAAAATTGTCTGCCTCCTGGAACATTGTTGGCTTGCCGTCTACAAGAACTACATAATCGCTCTGGCCAAGCCCTGCATCCTTGCCTGTAAGATATGTCTTAGGTTCTTTGGTGCTGACAAGATACGTCATGTCAGTCCAGTTACGGTAACCTTTTTTCTTGGCGCCCAATTCATTTGGTATGGAGATATACTCTTTCTTATATCCATTATTCTCTATCATCCATCTAATCATGCCTATCAGGAAATAAGCATCTGTAGCCGGCTTTATCGGCACCCATTCCCCCTTGCCGTCATGCGTTGCTTTTGCTGCACCATTTGAAAATCTCGGATCAACAACGACATGCCTGAATTCATTTGCATATGGGTTAAGCCGTTTGCCGAACTTTTGGAGATACCGTGCCCTGGTCTGCATAGGATAATCAGCCTGAGTTATATTTGAACCCATGCTGATTAGATAATCACAGTATTCATAGTCAGTATAGTTCCCTATTTCATAGGGCGGTAAATTTAAAACTGCCTCTACAACACTGTAGAAGGTGCCGGCGCAGCGGCTTCAATGGTTAAGCATGTGCGGCACCCCCGCCGCATCAAGGACAAATCGCGGTGTCAGAGGCGACTGCTCATTGCGGCCATGCGCCCATACAAACTGATTCCGCTTTGGTCCCCAGCCTCCCGGAGGCGCCTCATCCATATAGTCAGAGTCCTCGGGTCCTATTGGTTTGTCGTTGTTCAGTATTGATTTAATCCCCTCAATATTACGGTTCTCTTCTCCTGGGACATTCTTAAAAAGATATCCGCCATTAACTATCTCTGTTATTGCCTGCTCCCATGATATAGTCTTCCATTTGCCGGAACCTCTTGGGCCTACACGCTTAAGGGGATGCTGGAGCCTGAACGGGCTGTAAAGCGAGTAAATCCCTGCCTGCCCCTTGGCACATAATGTCCCTACATCCTTGCCTGCAACGCCACCATCAAGGTCCGACTCTTCAACAATATCACCCTTTGCAGTATAATCATAAGTGTTAGGATGATAGGGGTTTCCTGTAAGTCGTAAAAGCTCTCCTTTAACTACCTTTGCCTGAATCCCGCATCCGCCGTGGCACATAAGGCAAACGCTTCTTACTATATTTACTTCTTCATCTACCGGGTCAGGCTGCGAACCTGTGTTGCCTATCTGTTTTTTCCACTCCGCAGCTTCAACATCTTTAAAATTTGATGCGATTGAAGCAGCGGCAACAGTAGCAGCAGAAAGCTTCAGAAAGGTCCTCCTCTTCATTTCATTATTAAGCATGTATCCTCCTTTTATTGCTTCTGGGCAGTCACCCAGCTTTCAGACTTCAATTCACCTGTATAAATTGGAATTGCGAATTTAACCATAAGGGTATAAAGCAATGCGCCTGTCGCCCATATGCCGGCAGTAATAATAAATTCCTGGCTCGTGGGCCAGTATTCGTATATCTCACCGAGGCTGTCAGGCACAAAACCCGGAACAATCAGACCAAGACCTTTCTCTATATATATACCTGAAATTATTAATATGGCGCCTATATTCAGGGTCACAAAGTTCTCGCGTGCCTTTGGTATAAGAAAGATAATAAAGGCTGCGATATTGAATATAAGAGCTGTCCTTATCCACGGCACGAGGAGGGCCTTCCCGTGGAGCCCAAAATATAAATATTCCATAGGGGTCTGGTGTATGCTCCCGGAATAAAATTCCTTATATATCTCCGAACCCAGCAGGAAAAGATTAATACCCATTGTGTAGGCCATCAATTCGGCAATCTTGAAGATCGCTGCGTTATCCACTTCTATTTTTGAAAACCTCCTTATAAGTTGTAAAATAATCAACATCAGAGCAGGCCCGGAGCAAAAAGCAGAGGCAAGAAACCTCGGCGCAAGGATGGACGCATTCCAGAAAGGTCTGGACGGAAAGCCATTATACAGAAATGCCGTCACCGTGTGTATGCTCACTGCCCAGGGGATTGAAAGCAATATCAAAGGGAATATTAACGCCAGCTTATATTCCTTTCCGGTAGAAAGCCTGTATAACGCATAAAGGATAAGGGAAAGGTTTATGAGAAGATATCCGGTTAAGGCTATCACATCCCATGCTAAAACAGAAGCAGGAAAATTCATCTTGCCTAGCGGCGGCGGCATGATGTGCAGGAGTCTCAAAGGATTACCCATATCAACTGTGATAAAAAGTATACACATGGTAACTGCCGTTACAGCAGCCATTTCGCCGAAAAGCACAATCTCCTTTATCGGCTTAAAATGATAGAGGTAAGCAGGGATCACCAGCAGAACAGCCGCCGCCGCTACTCCTACCAGGAAGGTAAAATTAGCGATGTAAAACCCCCAGGATACCTGGTCTCTCATTGCTGTTACGATTAACCCATTGTCGAACTGGTCTATATATGCGTTTAGACTGAGACCCATCAAAGCCAACAGAAAGACAATCCATGCATAAAACATTATTCCACCTTTTGGCAATCTGACGACTGCCCTGAAAAAAACCTTTATAGCGTCCGACATAATCTATTGCCTCCTGTATAATTAAACTTGCCAGCCTGTGAAGAAATAATAAAATTTAGGCTCTGTATTTATATCCTCTTTGAGTCTGAAGACCCTTTTGTTCTCAATCAGATAACGTATCTCACTGTCAGGATCCAGGAGGTTGCCGAATTTCCTCGCCCCTACCGGGCAGACCTCAACGCAGGCGGGGTATTTGCCGGCTCTCGTCCTCTGAATACAAAATGTGCATTTCTCCACTACGCCTTTATAGCGGGGACGATTGCCGAGGTAATGGGTTTCGCTGTTTAATTCATTTGTCGGGATATCCGGTTTTGCCCAGTTAAAGCGCCTTGCGCCGTAAGGGCATGCAGCCATGCAGTATCTGCAGCCGATACACCAGTTATAGTCTATTACCACTATCCCGTCAGGCTCTTTCCATGTTGCCTGTGTTGGACAGGCCTTAACGCATGGAGGCTTCTCGCATTGCTGACACTGTACAGGCATGTAAAAGAATCCCTTCTCAGGAACCTCTTTGGGATTGTAGTATTTCTCGGAATTTTCAAGGTCCACCCACTTTTCACCATTTTTGAAGCGGAGGACTGTGATCCAGTGCACCTGGGGGGTTCGTGACTGGTTATTCTCATCTACACAGGCATAAACACATCTCCTGCATCCGATGCATCTTGACAGGTCCAGACCATATCCGAACTTGACGCCGGGCCTCGGTTTTGCCGCAGAAATATGGATCTCTTTTTTCCATTCAAGAGACGCTTCTTTTTCCAGTCTTTCAATAACCCCTTTGACTTCCTCATCAGTCATCTCTTTAAAATGCTTTTGCAAAAAAGCCTCCCAGTTGAATGCATCAGCAGTATTCAGCGGAAGAGCCGCGCCTGCTAATCCGGCGGAGGCTCCTTTTAAAAAGGTCCTTCTGCTAAGCTTGAGTCCCAACGGGTTGCTGCGTATTCTCTTAGACATGGCTATTACCCTCTATTTATTAATTTAATGTCAGACGGTTTTACCGGCGCATCTTTTGGCTCAAGTGGCTTAAACCGCGGCTGATGAGGATCGTGGCAGCTTACACATAAACGATATAGTTTTTCCCCATCCCAATTCCCGGTCCTCTTGCCGTGAATGCCCGCCTTCCAGTCCCTGAATATAGTTCCATGACACTGTTTGCAGAGGTTGTATGGTTTGTCATAATCTATCAATTCTCCACTTGATAATCTCAGCTTATCTCCTTCATGACAGTCATAGCACCAGCGCTCCCCATCTGCATGTTTAAGGTCAATATTTGTATGATATTCTTTAAGTTTCCTTTTATTTTTGTTTACCGCCCTGTAATTGTGACACCTTGAACAGGGGAAATTTTCCGTGGAGAGAGACTTGGGAAAGAAAATCTCCGGAACGTCGTCTTTTTCGTCTTTTTGTGTATCTTCTGCTGATTCTCCACCAGAGGAAATGCTCAATATAAAAAACAATCCTGCTATTATCAATAAAATAAATTTGCCTTTCATGTCTTGATACCTCTAAGTTAGAATTAGTTGTAAGATCCATAATCTTTATAGCAAAGACGGTGCCATCTTTAGAATTTTATTAAAATCAGAAGGTTATTGATCTTTTACATCTTAAGGCAGGAAATTAACGTTTCAATTGTGCAACTTAAAAGATTTGAAGTGTTGCAGAAATTTAACGAAGGGGGCAATTAATCTTCTAAATCTGAAGGAGATACAGGAAAGCCGTGTTCCTTGAGTTTTCTCCAGAGGGTCTCTCTGCTTATGCGGAGTATTTTTGCAGCTTCTTTCTTTTTACCAGCCGTCTCTTCGAGGACATGAGCTATTACCTCTCTCTCAAACATCCTTACTCTTTCTGACAAAGGAAGGTTATCACAAATTAACGGAACATATTTTATCTCGATTCCTCTTATTTCCGGAGGCAAACAACAAGACTCTATCACATTACCTCTACAGAGGGTTACCACCATTTCTATGGCATGTTTAAGCTCCCTCACATTGCCTGGATAACCATAGGCTAACAATTTTTCCATTGTAGCAGGAGAAACAGTAAGGTTGGGCTTTCCAGTCTTTTTACCGAATATTTTTATAAAATGTTCTGCAAGTAATGGTATATCTTCCTTCCTTTCATGTAAAGGAGGTAAGGTAACAGGTAAAACATTTATTCTGTAGTAAAGGTCCTCTCTGGAATTACCTGCTTTTATTTCATCTTTCAGATTTTTTCTCGTTGCGTATATGGTTCTTATATCTACGGTCAGCATCTCATTTCCACCGAGGCGTTCAAAATTATGGGTTTCAAGGACCCTCAGAAGTTTTGCCTGCAAATTAAGGGGCATATCACCTATTTCGTCAAAAAAGATCGTGCCGCTGTCCGCTGCCTCAAATTTACCTTTTCTTCTTTGAACAGCGCCTGTAAAGGCCCCTTTTTCATGCCCGAATAATTCTGATTCAAGAAGGGTCTCAGGGATTGCGGCACAATTAATCTTTATGAAGGGTTTGTCTTTTCTCGGACTCAGGTTATGTATGGCATTTGCAACTAATTCCTTGCCTGTCCCACTCTCACCATATATCATTACTGACGAGTCTGTCTTAGCAACGATCTCTATGGTGTTAAAGATTGTCTGCATGACAGGGCTTGTTCCGATAATATGCTCAAACTGTTTTCTTTCCCTTACCTGTTCCTTTAAACTTATATTTTCCAGTTCAAGTCCCCTGTGTTTTACAAACCTGTCTATAACAATAAGTAATTCGGCAGGATCAAAAGGCTTTGAAATATAGTCATAGGCGCCTTCTTTCATAGCTTCAACAGCGGTCTTCACATCGGCAAAAGCGGTAATTATCAGGACCCCTGTATCAGGAGAGATATTTTTTACGGATTTCAGCACCTCAATGCCGTCAGCGCCCGGGAGCCTGAGGTCTGTTACCACAATGTCAAAAAACTCCTTTTCAAAAAGCCTTATTCCCTCAATGCCGCCGTCTGCGGTTTTGACCTTGTAACCAACGCCTTCAAGGGTGCATGAGACCCCGAGTCTTACGGAAAGTTCATCTTCAATCACGAGTATTTTCACTTTATCGGGTTGTAACTTCTGTTTCTTAATATTCAGCAATTTCTGTGCCATTTTTAAACCTTATATTATCGGCAATTTGATTCTGAACCTGGTCCCGGCGCCTGCCTGGCTTTCAACTTCTATTATGCCGCCGTGTTGTTCCACAATACCTTTACTTACAGAAAGTCCAAGCCCTGTCCCTTCCCCGATCCTTTTTGTCGTGAAGAAGGGATCAAATATGTTAGGCAGTATGTCCGGCGGGATACCAACCCCTGTATCCTCAATAGAAACTACGCAAAACCCATTATCCATTGCCGTTTTAATCGTTAATGTGCCACCACTATCCAATGCCTGAAGGGCATTTATTATAATATTCGTGAAGACCTGTGACATCTTATTTTCATCAATCAATATTTCCGGAATATCATCCGATAGATAGTTAACAATTTTAACGTTCTTTTTTGAGGCAGGGTAGTTAAATAAAACTAACAGGCGATTTATGAGATTGTTCAGATTAACGGTTGTCTTTTCTGTAACGGTCATCCTTGAGAAATCAAGTAATTGTTTTACAATATTCTCTATCTTCTGGAGACTATCATTAACAGCCTGAATCAGTTTTTCCCTTGTCCGGCTATCTACATCTGCCTCTATAAGATTTCTGAAACAAAGAGTTATACCACTCAGCGGATTGTTTATCTCATGGGCAACACCGGAGGCAAGCCGCCCGACAGATACCATCTTTTCAGTCTGGCTGAGCACCTCTGTTGTCCTTTTCTGTTCTCTGTCTGCGTCCCTGAGCCTCTGTAACATCCAGAAAAAACTTCTTTGAAGTTCGCCAAGTTCATCCTGTCTATCTTTAAGTTCAGGGAATTGTTGTTCTAAGTCTCCATGTGTTTTTATGCCATCCATTATCCTCGCAAGTCTTGTCACTGGTTTTGAAAGCACCCTTGCCCCAATATTTATAATAATCAGAGAAATTAATGAAAATACAATGGTAATTAACATAACCTCTTTTTTCAGGAAACCTATAGATTCCTGAACCTCTTTTAAAGAAAATCCAAATCGTATAACACCCCAGTTTTTAGTGCTTATGTTTAAAGGCGATGTTATTATAAGAACAGGTTCGTTATAAAAACCTCCATAGGTTATCTCTGTTTTAAGGTTTGTGAGAACTTCTTTTATTGATTTATCCATATAGGCCTTATTAGACTGAGAGGGATTGCTATGAGCAAGAACCCATCCCTCATTATCAAGAATCATTACATATCTTACTCTCTTATCCTGTTCCATTAAATTAATTATGAAGTAGTCGAGGTAATCAACAAGGTTTTGCTCATCCATCATGCCCATTTCTTCATACACCATAACATTTGTCAGAGTAAGCCGGCTTATTTCGGCGAGAACTTTCCCCTGGTTCATTATATCCTGTCTGTACAGTTCTTCTTCTCTTGAGAGGATAACGAAACTTCCAATTGTGGTAAAGACAAAAATACAAAAAGATGCAGTAATGATAAACTTTCCCTGAAGACTATATACCCATTTTTTAAATTTCTTACCCATAATTAAAAGGCATTGGTTACGGTATCTTCACACCCTTTTTACTCAGATAATCAATCATCTTACGTATGGAATCGTAATCACCATCGCTCGCCTCTGTAAATCCATATTTAAACTCTTCATCCCACTGCTCCATTATCTTACGGTTTTGGGGATTGTTGTAGTCTAAAAAGAGAAGAGCCTTTTTTATAGAATCTACTAATTCGGGGGGTGCATCTGCCCGTACTACTATAGGCAGTCCCGGTATTGGTTCAGAAACATCTATTATTTTTAACCCTCTGTCTTTAAACCTTGCTGCAACAGAATCTATAACAGCCCCGGCATCAAAATTACCTCTTAAAACTTCCCTTGCAACAGAATCGTGGTACTTAAGGTTTCTATATTGCGAGAGATCTTCCAGTCTTAAGCCTGCTTTAGAATACAGATGATAGAGAGGCGTAAGGTGCCCTGATGTTGACAGTTTTGACGCAAAAGCAATAGATTTGCCCTTAAGGTCTGAGAGGGTGTTAATATCTTTATTTGTATCTCTCGTAATGAATACGCATCTGTAAAAGGGCTTGCCATTAGCTCCAAGAGGTTTCAGGATAGGGATTATATTGAATTCTTTTTTTGCTTCAAGATATGTGACGCCGCCAAGTAATGCAATCTGAACCTTATCCGTTTTAAGGAAATTTATTATATCCCTATAGTCCTCACTGAACTTTAATTCAAATCTGTAGGGGGTATTTTCTGTAAGGTAGTTCATGAGTGGCTGATATTTCTGATACATCACGATAGGATGGTAGAGGGTTATGGCGCTAAAATATATTGTCTTTTTAGGCGGGCCTTCCTCAGCAAATATCTCTGAATTTACAGTAAAAAAGAGACTTGCAACAAGGGAAAGAGAAAGGAAAATACATCTAAAATTCATATCTAACCTGAACATATAAATTATCATTCTCATCCAGTTGTCCGAACTGGTTCCATTCCTCTCCGTCCCCGAAGATGTTAGCTCCAATGGATGCCCATACAGAATCAGTGAAATTATATTTAATTTCAGGATTCAGAAGATAGTCTTTATCCGCCGGACTATAGAATGAAAAGAGTGAGAGTTTCAAGGTCTGATGTATCAGAAATTGCGTCAGCCTCACAGAGGCAAGATCATGCAGCTTCTTTTCCTGCGGGAAACCCATGGGAAGATTCTTTTCGTATTCGGAATAATCGTGCATGTACTCTCCGAAATACTGTAAGCCGATGGTAAAGTCTTCCCATAATTGTCTCTGATAACCGATGAGAAATTTCGTTTGTGAATTTGGCGTCATCGGGTCTGTGCCTTCCCGGTCCTGTCTTGAATCATAGAAGCCTGCTTCAAGACTTATAACACCATCAAGCATCCTTCCCTGAAGGCTTGCCCCGTAGACCGATAGTTCTGGATAAAATAAAGTGATTTTTGTAGGCGCAGTCATGCTGTCAGGAAGCATGGAAGGCTGCCTGAAAAAACCGCGGTAAAAAAAGATTGACCCGTCAAATCCTGCCACATCTCGATAAATCCTGAGTGCAACTTCAGTATTGTCTATTTTGGTTGAAGGCTCCTCCTCCTTACGGTTGGTAACTGAAGGCATCGGATCAAACATCCGGAAACGTTTATCATCCGGATAGTTATTAGGTTCAAAGAATGGGATGATAATCAACTCGGCAGAGGCAAACGCAGGGTACAAACCAATTTTTACCCCATCCACGCCTTTTTTCAGATACTCCAGCGGTCTGCCTGAAAAGAACGCCTCATAGTCCTTATGGAATACATCATTTATAAAAATTAGGTCTCCAAGCCCCCATGTAATTACCTGTCTGCCTATTCTTAAATCATAGCTTGAAGATGTAAAATCAATATATCCTTCTCTTACATCCAGATGGGATGCGTCATCAATATTGTCATAGAAGACGTTGGTTTTCAGAAACAGATGGAAGGGCTCTTTGTTTGCATCAAGTTTTAACTGCACTCTCTCCTCTGACCATTTCATGTTCTTGCCATCAGGATTCGATGAGTCGGTATTGAAAGAATAATTTCCCTGAATGAAGCCGTGAAGAGAAATATCTGATGCATGGGTAACACTTGCCCCCGATAGTTGAATCAGCAACATCATTATTAATATTCCAAAGGATTTTGCTTTTAAAATTTTTTTGCCAGAATACATATAAATCCTGCCTCCTCTATCAATGGTTTTACTTCCCATTCTTTACACCAAAGAGCTTTAAGATCAGCATCATCGGACACCAGTTGGTAAATCCTGATTGAAAGAGACTGAATCCAACAACAGCGCTCAGAATAAGCCAGTTCTCAGAGTATACTCGTGAGAGAGCAATACCTAAAAGCACAAATGCTCCACCTAAAAGCCTTAACCATCTTTCCATTGTCATTTTTAAACCTCCATTTCATCCTAATATTCTATCCACTCTTTAACTGGTCTCTTTTCACTCTATCTTCCAGAACTATCTCTCTCCACTGGCAGGCTCTCATCATTACCCCATACAATCCAACTATCATGATAAACAGCAGGGTCTTTAAAACCTATGAGCCTAAGCACAAAATAAGAAAATGAAATTCGGTTCGCTATATAACAATACAGTACCGTTCTTTTGTTTTTATCTAATTTGCCGTAACTGGCATAAAATCTCGTAAGCTGCCCGATGGGTCTCATTTTCAGAGTCTGCATATCAACAAACTGCTGAAAATGTGGGAGGTTGGCTGTCGTGTTAGGGATGCGTCCAGCCCTTGTCACTGCGTTCTCTAAGAAATGTCCGGGAGGGGACTTAATTTTGCCGAGATATTCATCAACCAGCCTTGCGTCAACAAGCTGCACATCCTTTAATTCTCCCTTTGCAATCTTTAATACCTCCTCAGTAGTTGCAAGCCTGCTTTTAACTATATATGCCTTAAAATCTGTAGGCGGAAGCTTTTTTTCTTTCCGTTCAAGGGGTCTCCCTTCAGCCACCCATGCCTTAATCCCGCCATCAAGTATACGGACATCAGGATGCCCGAGATATTCCAATGCGAAAAATGGAACAGCATGGTAACCGGGTAGAATATCCTCGGCATCGCTATATACTGCCACTGTTCTTTCATTGCTCACTCCAGCATTGGCAAAGAGTTCTTCTAAGTCTTCAACTGGCCTTAAAGCAAGGCTGGCTATAAGGGATTTGATGTCAATCCTTCCGTTTTCCAGTCCTTTCCTGATAGCTTCAAGATCGTAATCCCTTTCCATTTTTCCTATAATCCTGATTATTTTCTCTGTGTCCCTGATAAGTGTATGACAACGCCCGCCAAGACTGATTGCGCCGGGAATGTGTCCTGCATCGTATGAAGCTTTATCCCTGCAGTCGAGCACGATCCATTTCTTTATATTATTCTCTATGTCAGCCGGGGTTGCCAACAACCGGGGATTTGCATCTGGAGGAATTAGATCCTCTGTCGGAATCTTAGGTTCAATCAACTTTGCCCCATAGCCGCCTGCTTCTGCCTTAAGCGCCTCTTTAGTAAATTTAAAGGCCCCTTCAGGAAGACCTGTCAGACTGTAAATTAAAAGAGAGCCCAAGATTGCTATAACAATAATGATTACAACCAGCAGAGCTGCTCTCATTTTAGAGCCTCCATGGCCTTTGTTATTTTCTTTTCGCTCCACCAGTTGAAGAACTTAACCCCAATGAAGGCGCCGACTACCATGCCGGTCCCATACACCCATCCGCTTGGGTCGCCGCCCGCAACCCTTATAAAGAAAGCTCCTATATTGCACCCGAGAGAAGGTCTTGAACCAAACCCCATCAACAGCCCGCCCAATATGCCCCAGACATAGAGTTCCCCTTTTGGCCATTTAAATTTGTATTCATTATTTAAACGGGCCGTAACCATGGCTCCAAAAATTATCCCTAAGGACATCCAGAGCGCAGGGTTCCGCCAGGGTTCAGGAAGGCCGTTAACAATGCCGAAAAATGCATTGTCGTGCATATTCCAGCCGAATTTTTCAAGTATCCAGGCCCCAAGCTGTGCCTCCTGTGTTGTAATGTACCAGTAGCCGGGATCAAAGACCGTACCCGTGACCGAAACATCCCCTGTATGTCCCATCCTCATGAGAAGCTCTCCAAAATTGTCAACACCAAACTTAAGCTGCATTCCCTTTACAGCAAGGATATGGATTCCGGCAGTGATGCCGACAAGAACACCCATAAGGCTTGTCTTCTTTGATGCGGTTATCATTTTCCATATACCGGCAATCTCATCGACAGGACCAGTGTTGATTTTTTCTTTCATTCTTTTTTTGATAAAGCCTTTTCTTGAATAGAAGCAATAGATCACAACAACTATTACAGATGCAGGTATCATGACGTTTATGAGAGAATTGCCTATGAAATAATCCAGAGCATGAGGCTTCCCCTTAGATATAAGGCCGGCTATTGTATATTGCGGCTGGTCCCACACATAACCGGTAAGATACGTATCATACCATGATGTAATCCTGTCACCAACAGGCCATGTCCTTGCAACTGATGAATCTATCCATGACTGGGGAAGAAGTTTCTTGAATATCCCTCCCGCGTCTACAAATATAGATTGTCCGAGCGAGAGACCAAAGATCATCGCGAGGATAGAGGTGCCGTTGCCTTCGCCTATTTTATACAGGGAACCGGATGCGCAGCCGCCGGCAAACACCATTCCGACACCGAAAATCGTCCCTGATATTAACATGTGGATTCCAAAGGGCGCAGGATGAAAAGTACTCATGTTGGCTGCAGAAAGAATTGCCTGAACAATGCTGAAAAACACAAGGGCTATAATAATACCCACAGCCATCCTCGGAACGCCTGCAACAAAAAGATCTCTTGAGGCTGATGCAAAACAAAATCTTCCGTACTGAAGCATCATCCCGTAGGCAAAACCAAACCAGATGTATGTTACAAGGTACAGGTAATAAACATTTGCGTTATAGTACAGAATACTGATGATGATAAGGACGCCGAGAATTATAAAAGCCCATATCCTGTTTTTTTTCTCAACATCTTCCATTACTTTTACTTTACAATCAAAACAGGCACCTTGGCCCTGTTTGCAATCTCTCTGCTTACGCTTCCCATGAATAAATGGGAGACCCTTTTACCCCTTGCGCCCATTATTATCATATCCACTCCCTCTTCTTCTGCTGTCTTGAGTATTTCCTCTGCCGGATGACCGCCTTTAATTACAGTTTTTACGCCTGTTATTCCCCTGTCTTCCATTTCTTTTTTGTAATAATTCAGAATCTTCTTTGCCTTCTCATCCAGCCTCTCCTTAAATTCTGTTCCCTCCAACACTTCCTTTAAGGTGGACATTTCCGCGTCTCCGAGTGATTCATCCATTAAAGACCGGCCTTCAAATTTTTCAACATACAGCAGTATGATAGTTTCAGGCCGCATACAGGAACATATAGAACCGGCCTCTGCGAAAGCTTTTTTAGTGCCTTTTGTGTCGTCTACTGCAATTAAGATTTTTTTCATTTTTGTACCTCCCTTTTAAACACACCTCTCGCTCCCTGTCCCCTCTAACAAGAGGGGATAAAGGGGTGTGTAAATCAAGCTAATCAATCCACTTCTTCGGCGGCTGCTTTAAAAAGCGTTCACTGAAGAGGCTGTCCTCTATACCGATGTTATAATCCGCTTTCACATACGTAACTTCAGTCCTGTGACCGCTCAGGAGGTTTATCATACTCCTCTTTGTAATTGTGGAGAAACCTTTTACATCCTTTATCTCATCAGCGCTGAAGACCCTGTAGAGTTCGCCTTTTTTGTCATAGTACTCTTCTTTTAAAGGCAGAAAACTGCCCTTGTCAATCCATGATAGTTTGTATGTGTAGTCAACATCCTGAGCTTTAGGAGCGCTTTTTATAACATAGCACTCTTTTGTATCAAGTTTTTCCTCTTTTGCAATAGTATGGTTATCATCTTCAATGTCCCTTCCTGAAACATCTTCGTATGTAAAGTCAGAGCCGACAAAGCTTGAGCTTTTATCCTGCGCAGCAATCCTGCGAACCATGTTAATTGCAGGCACAAAAAGCCATCTGTCGTCGTCTTTTGCAGGGAATTTGTAGACCATAAACGTCATGTCTTTCACGTCGGCAGGCTGATAGAAGTACATGAAATATTTCTGTTCGCCGCCTGATGCGCCGTAATTTTTTCTCAGCATCGTAAGCTCCCTTATCCTCTCCTGTCCGCCTTTGCTGATCAGCTTCATCATAATCCTTGCCTTGAAGTCCTTAGCCTGATAGAAAAAAGCCTCCTGAGATTTCTTCATGATCTCATCTGCTGTCAGGGCAAAGGCATTTAACGGCATTAACAGTACAACCAGTAAAATCAAATATCGTTTCATTTTCAACCTCCTGTTAATATTGTAACCCCTTTTCAGTTAGTCCCCCTTTGAAAAAGGGGGATGTAGGGGGATTTTGAAATAAAAACATTCATCAAAAAATCTCCTCTTGTCCCTCTTTTCCAAAGAGGGGGGCAATAAGCCCAGTAAGTGGGGATTATTCTCCCCCTCACAAACACTTCGTACATTTAAACAACCATCCCTGCAATAACGTTATAAGCGCCGGAATATAAATTATTGTCATTATCGCGCTGAGCAGCATCATGCTCACAATAAATGCGCCAACAGTGATATACGGTGTTAACGGCGCGAATATCATTACGGCAAAAGATGCCGCAAAGAGCACGGCATTGCGCATTATCCCTTTTCCGGGCCGCGCTGCGGTCCAGAGCAAAGCGTCAGTAATGGAAGAGGGCGTATAGCCATACGCCCCTATAGTTTCCTGTTCTTTAACTCTCTGTCTAAACCTGCTTATAAAATGAATCGCAAAGTCCACAGCCATGCCGAGACTGAGACATGAAAGAACGGATATAGGCATGTCAAAGTCCTTGCCGATAAAACCGACAACTCCGTAAATCAGCAGGATAGTGAAAAGGAGAGGGGCATACCCGACAACGGCCCATTTTATTGAACGGAAGTTAACTGCAAGGATGATAAAC
>JAGVGM010000022.1 GCA_020057065.1 Thermodesulfovibrionia bacterium | reverse complement strand
GAAGGTTGAATTTTCTATAATCGTTTTTAACTCCCACAGAGAATCAAAAGGAGTGATCATTTCGAACTCACCGTGTTTCCATTCTTTATGAAGTCCTGTTTCGGGAATTAAGGTTAAGGTCAATGCTCCGGCATAATCAGGATCCATCTCTGTCAGAATTCTTGATGTTTCCAGTGCGTGCTTTTCACTGCCTTTGACTCCGCCAAGCCCGAGTATAACTGTAACCGACAGGAGGATGCCCGATTCCTTAACTTTTTTTGCGGCCTCAACCATCTGATTATGATCGGCGTTTTTTTGTATCTTCTGCAACACCTCATCGTCGCCGCTTTCCACACCCATATAAAGGATTCCAAGCTTCTGTTCCTTGAGCGTCTTAAGTTCTTTCAGACTTCGTCTCAGAATGTCACGAGGTGTGGCATAGCTAGCAATACGTTCAATGGCAGGGAATTTTTGATTGAGATACTGCAACGCCTCAATCAGCTTGGGATATGGATAGACCAGGGCATCTCCATCTTGGAGAAATACTTTCTTGCCGTTCCAGCTACGGAGAATTAGGTATACGATATCTGGTTGCCCCGCTACCCACATACGCTGATTCGCGTACAGCGACATGGCGTCGATTTCCTGTTTGACCTCATCGAGTTCGCGAATGCCGAGCTTTGAAAAGGAGTAAGCACAGAAAGAACATGTATTATTTGAGCATCCTGATGTCAAGGGTAGAAAGTAACTAGCATGTTCACTTGGGGGTCTTATTATTTCTGGTCTGGCAAATGACATAATTCTTAATCCATTAAAGTTTAGAGAGGAGAGGGGGACGACCTTAAATAATTAAATAGAGAGGAGAGGGGGACGACCTTGGAGAGGGGGACGACCTTAAATAATTAAATATCTACACTGCTCAATAAAGTTATTTACGAATTTAAGGTCGTCCCCAAATCCCCTGTCCCCAAATCCCCCTCTGGTCAATCTCCCGCTCCAACTTACTTTAAGGTAAAGTACCGATACGATACTTTTGTTGACGCTTTCGAAATGCGTCAACCCCACCCTCTAAAACCTTCAGGGCTCTATCACGAATAGCGGGATTTTCAATCGCTCCTGAAATGTAGCTTATTTTGCCTTCGTGTCGATTAGCGATAACAATTTGCTCGGCATCACTATTAATAACCACATTGCCGTTGTTCGAAACAAGAATAACCTGTCTAAAACTCTTCGCCTGTCGAATAGCTTTTACCAGTTCTTCCATAATGAACTCATTATCTAGGTGGTCGTCATGAGAATCAATGATTATTGGTTTGTCACCATGGGCAAGATAAATTTTGATTAGCACTGTTGCTTTTTGTCCTAAAGACAGCTTTTCCAGATAGGTCTTTTTGTATTTGACTACTGGAATTACTCGCATGTAATCCCTATACAATAAATCGTAGAAGTGGCCGATTGTTACTGGTTCACCCTTAATTTTTGTCTTATAGTCCTTGTTGCAACGTTCTATTTCCTCAACGAACTCATCAATTTTAGATTCATCTGCATCTACAACCGCACGAGCCTGCTTCATCAGAGTATCAAACGCTGGAGAATTCTTATCATCACCGATAACCACAATTTTTCTGTTATCAAGAACCTTTTCAGCCCTCTCGAGAAACTCCTTTCTGTCAAAGCGAATCTCGGCTACAAAATCGATATCTGACAATACCTCCGCTTTTTTATCAGAGAAGGTTTTTATGATCTCCTCATACTTTTTTTTCTGAGTAATCACGCTTTTTAAAAGCTCTTTTACTAACTCTTTCCGATCTTTCTCTGTCTGCAAAAGTTTCTTTTTATCTTCTTCGAATTGCCTGACTTTTCTCTGTACTGCTTCCAACTCGGTCTGAAGTTCGCTTCTGCGTTCAAGGAGCTTGGCATGTTTCTTCACGCCAAGCTCAAGTTTTTCAAGCTCCTGCTGTTCGCCTTCAATTTCAGAAACGGTTTGCTTTATCTGTGTTTTTACCAAACCAAGCACTTCCTCAAATCTGGCCTTATCCGAATAGGAAAGTTCCAAGATTTCTTCTCGCTCAATTCCAAGCTTCTTTATTAACTCATTTGCTACTGCGACAAGTTTATTAAATTCAGCAAGCTCATTCTGCAAAAAACCGATTGCATTTTCGAGAGTAGACTTAAGTACGGACAAATCTTCATATCGGGATTTCAATGCACCAAGCTTTTCCTGCCTTTTCTCAGCGGCTTCTGTATGTGACTTATCCTGTACCTTCTCAACCTCTTTGATCCGTTCACCAATATCCTTAAGGTCAGCCTCAATTCTTGTCTTTTCTTTCTCAATAGCACGGTTATTGTCTTGGCTGGTTTTATCCTCGAGCGATTCAATAATCTGATTTTTAACCCCTAATTTTTTCTCAAGTTCATCGGTACTGACAATAGTTTCATCAAAATCGAAGCTAAGAATTGAATTCTTAATTTGGGGACTATCGAAGATTAATTCTCTGATTCGCTGATGTAGATCAGATTTTTCACCAATATATTTTTCGAGTTCGCCTTGTGCAATATAGATAATCTGACTTTCTTCGTAGAACTTATTTTCACTTAAATTCTTTGTAAATTCACTGCCATCCCTGAAAGAAAGTGATGTAACTATTTGTGGCTCGTACTCGGCAACGCGCTTGACGAAGGAATTCGGATCGTCGGTGGCAAGACGATCTACGTAACAATTCGCAACCAAATCAACCAGCGCAGTTTTACCTGCACCTTTTCCTCCAACTACTGCAACAAGAAATGGATTCAATTCAAAATCGGAATCTGCTAAAGATAGCTCATCACTCACCATAGCACTACCAAGACGGATCCGTTTAATAGAATAGTTGCTGATAACAGGAGATGGGTCATTCTGCTGAATCTGTACCCTCTCCTTTGGTTCATAGAGAATTTGCTTAAAACCTTCGAAAGTCGGATCGGCTTTAATCCAACAATAACTTAGTTCACACTCTGAGGGATGGTTATCACAATTATGGCTTCTGTTTCCGCGCTTCGCGCATGGTCTACATATATCTTTTAGACAGTGTGCATCCGAACCATGAATACATGGTTTTAGAGTTTTGAATTCTTTTATATAGTGCTCAATTCCATGTTCATACGGTTTTTTTCCAAGACACCATTGACGGGTATTGGCGTTGGATTCAAAAACCATATCCGATTTCTGCAAAAGTGCTTTTCTTAAGTGATGCGCTTGGTTATTCCAATTTATTTGATCCCATTCGTCAGCGGCTAGGACAACAATGTATTTCTCTTTAAATCGACTATCTCCTGCAAGAATGTTGGTAATTTCTTCATGATCCACCACTGCCTGCATAGCACCAACCTCCAGATTAGAGAGACCCATTTCTTGAAATGGTGGGTGTTGTCCAATTAATTCTTTTCCAAGGGCTTCTAAGTTGGATATTTTTAACTTTCTTCGCTCATCCCGATTTTGCGGATCACCCTGGTAGTAAAATGGAATATCGAAGAGGAAGTGCTCCTCAATTTCCTGTATAGAAACTTCGTTGGAAAAGATGACATGAAGGTTCAATCTTTTTTCTTCTCCATTTCGGGCTGAGACAATATGCTTAAGTCTAAATTCAACATTCGGCAAAATAGTGTGGATATTGGATAACCTTCCTTGTTCTTTGAAAGTTTTGAGAGCTTTAAAGCCCTCAATAGTGAAGTAGTCAGTTATTCCTATAACTGCCACATCAATCGATTCCAATTTACTTAAAAAAAGCTCCCAATCCGGCTCTCCCTTAGCGAGTTTAGGGAACTGATTATTGAGAATTGAAAGCGGACTATGGACATGCAAATCCCACTTACGCCATTCTGAACCTTTTGTAAATTTGATACTCATGATGACCTCTCCACAATCTTTATCTCCTCTTCCGTCATGCCGTATAAATCATAAACCAGACGGTCAATCTCCTTTTCGTATTCCTTAAATTGTGTATGCTTAGCTGGGTTTTGCAGGTAGTCACTGGATTGGGTGAGGGAAATTAAGCGATCAACGAAAATTATTAAACCATTCTGGACTTTTTTATCCACAGCAGGTATTGGCAGTTGGGATAAATATGTTGGTTTAACGTTTACATCTGTATATAAAGCTCTATAATATCTATT
>JAGVGM010000252.1 GCA_020057065.1 Thermodesulfovibrionia bacterium | reverse complement strand
CGGAGCAGAAAGATCAAACATTAGCAAAAAAAGCTGCTTGAAGAATAACAATTAAATGGGAGCCATAAATAAATTTCAACTAAAAACTTGACATCTTCTCAATTCCTCACCCTTTTAATTTAACCCATATTATTCACAAATTCAGAGCAGGTGTGGCTAAAAAACATATTGAGCGATACCTTAGCGAAAATATAAATATACACTCTGTAAAGAATGATACTGCACGTTATTTTAAAAAACTTATCGCATTCAAGATGTTTTTTAGTCATGCCTGTTCTGAAGTAAAAGTTTAGATAATGTGGGTTAATCCACTTCATCAAGCTTCACAAGAGTTCCAGGTTTTGAACCATATCTGAACACAGTTATCCCCTTACATCCTTTTTCATACGCAAGCAGAAAAGCCCCTGCCACATCATTTCTTGTGGTCCTGTGTTTCAGATTTATGGTTTTTGATACAGCGTTGTCGGTAAAGTCCTGAAAAGCTGCCTGAACCTCTATATGTGCTTCAGGACTTATTTCGTGTGAGGTTACAAAAATCTTCTTGACATCATCAGGGATTTCCCTGAATCCTCTCAGGCTGCCTTTTTTGCTGACACGCTCAATAAGTTCCTGACTGTAAAACCCTCTTTGCCTGGCTGTTTCGAGAAAGTAAAGATTGATCTCATAAAGTTCAGTTTCAAGCACCAGTCTTTTGTAGGCTATTGCAAAAAGCGGTTCGATGCCGCTTGAACAGGCCGCAATTAATGACAAAGTCCCTGTAGGCGCAATGGTTGTTGTAGTTGCATTTCTTAAACCACCGTTTGAGGAGAATTCAGGCGTATCATAGACAGAACCTTTGAAATTCGGGAAAGCGCCTCTCTGCCTTGCAAGTTCTGCTGATGCATCCCTTGCATGATTTCTTATGAAGCTCATAACGTCTCGCGCAAGTTTATACGCCTTTGGAGAGTTATATCTGATCCCGAGTTTTATAAGCATATCCGCCCATCCCATGACCCCAAGACCTATTTTCCTGTTTCCTTTGTGCATCTTCTCTATCTCAGGAACCGGATATTTATTAACATCAATGGTGCTATCAAGGAATCTCACGCCGAGTTTCACAAGGTAAGCAAGACTATCCCAGTCTATTTCATATAAAAATCCCCCTCGCTCCACCTTTTTCAAAGGGGGGGTATTTCCTTTGCTGACCGCTGACCGCTGACCGCTGACCGCTTTCACCACCTTCGACAGGTTTATAGAGCCCAGCACGCATGACTCATAAGGAAGTAGGGGCTGCTCTCCGCATGGATTGGTACTTTCAATTGTACCTATATGAGGAGTGGGATTATCCCTGTTTATTCTATCAATGAAAATAATGCCCGGGTCTCCTGTTTCCCAGGCGCTTTCCACTATTTCATTGAAAACGTCTTTGGCCCTCAAACGGCACTTGACCTGGTTGCTTCTGGGATTTACCAGATCATATTCAGAATCATTCTTAAGCGCCTGCATGAATGCATCGGTCACAGATATAGAGATATTAAAGTTTAACAGCTCCTCTTCATGCCGTTTTATCTTGATAAATTCAAGGATATCAGGATGGTCGATCCTCAAAATACCCATGTTTGCGCCTCTCCTGGCCCCACCCTGTTTTATTACCTCGGTAGCAGTGTTATAAATTTTCATGAATGAAACAGGCCCGCTGGCTATGCCGCCGGTTGATTTCACAACATCAGACCGGGGCCTCAGATGGGAAAATGAAAACCCTGTGCCTCCGCCGCTCTGCAGGATGAGTGCGGCATTTTTAAGAGAATCAAAGATGCCCGTCATTGAATCGTCAACAGGAAGGACAAAACACGCTGCAAGCTGACCCAGATCTTTACCGGCATTTATTAATGTAGGAGTATTCGGAAGAAACAGCAGATCGCTCATCGCCTCATAATATTTTGCCCCCCAATCCTCTGCGTCTCCGCCGTAAAGCAGTTCAGCGGATGCAACGGCATTTGCTACCCTGTGAAACATTTCCTCCGGCGTCTCTTTAATATTTCCCTGTTCGTCCCGAAGGAGATAACGGGTTTCCAACACTTTGAGGGCATTCTCAGAAAGATTCATATGAAAATTATATCAGATAAAATAAAAAATACTGTATGTTATTGAGCGATCGCTTAATAAATACAAACATAAAAAAATAAAGTTATAAAATCCCCCTTCATCCCCCTTTTTCAAAGGGGGAGACTTTCCCCTCTAAGAAGAGGGGACTAAGGGGTGTGTCCCCCTCTTTGACAAAGAGGGGTTAGGGGAGATTTTATAAACTACAACAAATCTTTTTTGCGGTTGTATTAATTAAATCTATCGCTTCAAATAAATATTTAAACAATATCCGTATTGTTTGAGTTAAAATTAATAAATGGATACATCCCTGTTCTTCTTGATAAATAAAGGACTACAGAACTCGTTTCTTGATTTGATAATGCCTCTTTTAACAGAAAGGGCCTATATGCTTCTTGTGTTAATAGTAATCCCTGTTTTTTCCAAAGAAAGGAGAAAGGGCCTGCAGGTTCTGGGACTATGCCTTCTTTCTTTTGCTATTGCAGATCCAAGCGCTACTATATTAAAACATTTATTTGAAAGACCACGACCCTGCCATATTCTTGAGGACGTGAGGCTGCTTGTCGGCTGCGGTAGATCCTTCTCGTTTCCTTCAAATCATGCTGTTAATGCATTCGCTGTTGCGGCGACCTTTTCACATTTTTACAGAAAGGCAGCGCTGCCCATGTTCTTCTGCGCCGTCCTTATTGCATTTTCAAGGATTTATGTCGGCGTTCATTATCCGTCTGACGTGATTGCAGGGGCAATATGGGGAGGCGCTGCAGCAGGCCTTGTCATCCTTCTTCACAAGTGGTTCTCAAAAAGATTTAAAACTAATAAGTTATAGCAATTTTTTTTATAATGGGTGAAGACATGGAAGGCTGTGAAAGAATTTCTATACGACACCTATAAAAAAGAGCTGAGAGTTAGGAGTTAAGAGTTAAGGAATTAAAAAGATAAGAATTGCCCTGAAGCAAAAATGTAATAATCCTTTTGTCGATTATAGAAATTCTGGAACAGTCTTCCATGTCGGTTGGATTATCTTCTTACTACTTTACTATCTCTGTCCCTATCCCTTTCTCGGTAAAAATTTCCAAAAGTAAGGCATGAGGTACACGTCCATCTATTATATGCGCCTTTTTCACATTCTTCGCAATGGCGCTCTGGCACGCCTGGACCTTCGGAAGCATGCCGCCTGAGATTGTTCCGTTAGCGACCAGAGGTTTGACCCTTTTCGTGCTTAATGTTGATAATAATTTCTTCTTTTTGTCCATAATCCCTTCAACATCAGTAAGCAGTATCAGCTTCTCGGCCTTCAGGGCAGATGCAACTGCTCCGGCAACATAATCAGCATTAATATTGAGTGTCTCATTGTTCCGCCCCGCGCTGATCGGAGCGATTACCGGGATAAAACCGTCTCTCTCCATAGAAAAAAGAATTTGCGGATTAACCTTTTCTACCTCTCCGACAAGGCCCAGATCAATTATCTCCGAAGCCCCTGTTTCGGCTGAAACTTTTTTAATCACCTTTTTCTTTGCTTTAATCAGGTTGCCGTCTTTTCCGCTCAAACCGATAGCCCGGCCCCCGTGTCTGTTTATCAGCGAAACAATCTGCTTGTTAATAAGGCCTCCAAGCACCATTTCCACAATGTCAATAGTCTCACTGTCAGTAAACCGCTGGCCGTGAATGAATTTGGGCTTTTTCCCCATTTGCTCCATCACCTTGTTTATCTTCGGCCCTCCTCCATGCACTATTACAGGTTTAATCCCGATAAAATTCAATAGCACAACATCCTTTGCAAATGCGTGTTTCAATTCTTCATCTACCATAGCAGCCCCGCCGTACTTGATAACAAAGGTTTTTCCGTAAAACTTCTTTATGAATGGCAGGGATTCAATGAGTACGTTTGCCTTCTCAATGAGAGTTTTCATTCAGTTTCTCCTTCTATAACTGCAATTAGAAATTAACAATGCGTAATGAACAATTAAGGAATTATTGACTTTTAAAATTGCACATTATTAATTACTCATTGTTCATTGATTCCGCCCCATCAGTTCATCTATCTTTTTACCGATATCTTCTGACTTCATGATGCTGGTCCCAACCAAAATGGCGTCAGTTCTTGTTGACTCAAGGGCTTCAACATCAGTCCTTGTATCTATCCCGCTCTCACTCACCACGATCCTGTCATCCGGAATATCCTTTAAAAGATCAAGCGTGTTCTTTAAACTTATATTTAATGTTTTCAGGTCTCTATTATTTATTCCGATTATTTCTGCTTCGCAATACAGCGCTGTATCGAGCTCTTTCCAGTCATGAACTTCTACAAGACAGTCAAGGGATAGGTCCCTTGATAACTCGTAAAGGTCGCTGAGCTGGGATTTTTCAAGAGCCGCTACGATAAGCAGAATTGCGTCAGCATTATTAGCCCTTGATTCATAAACCTGATAACTGTCGAAGATAAAGTCTTTCCGCAATAAGGGCTTTAAGGTTCTTTTCCTCGCCTTGTTCAGATAATCAAGTTTACCTGAAAAGAAATGTTCCTCCGTGAGAATCGATATGGCGGCAACATCCTTCCTGTTGTAAACAGATACAATCTCGGACAGGTTAAAATCCTTCCTTATCAGACCCTTTGACGGGGATGCCTTTTTAAGCTCTGCAATAAGTTTCACCGGACTGCCCTGCTCCCTTCTTATTGCATCACTGAAAGACCTTGTAGCAGCAGCATCCCTAAGCCTTGCCTTCAGCTCGGCTAAAGGGACGGAAGTTTTAACTGCCTGTAAAGCCTCTCTTTTGTTTTTCAGAATTTCATTAAGAATACCCATTAAATAAAATTTTATAGGTAACAGAGGATGTTTTTCAAGTTCACGTCGTGAGAAAATCAAAAAATCTTCTAATCTGTATTATTTTATTCGCAGTTTGTATTATTTCTCATGTCAGATAACTATTGATTTTCTAACGGGGTAAATTGACTTTTGAACAACATCAGCCTAAACTAAAAACCCTGTTATGATGATCGAATGTATAAAAGAAGGTTTCCATCTTGCCAATAGAAATTACCAGCTTGTATTCCTGAGAATTATTGTAGTGATAATTAATTTCATAAGCCTCCTTTTTGTCCTTGGCCTGCCTATAATTGCCGCTGTGGCATATATGGGTTTTGACCTGTCCCATGCAGTGGATTTATTGCCTGATTTAATGGAAAATCCGTTTAATTTACTATCAAAGTATCTCGGACTTGTCTTTCTCATTGGTATATCATTTATTTTTTATTTAATGTTTGTATCCACAATAATCCTGTATTCACTTGGCGGGACCTTGGGGGTGCTGAAAAATTCTGCGGTTAATGTTCAGTACAGATTCAGCCTCGCTTCTTTTTTTAAAGAGGCAAATAATATTTTTTCTCGTCTTTATTGGCTGGTATCAATTCTATTTCTTATTTTTATTGCATTGTTTGCTGCCGTTATTATATCCGGAGGAATTGTTGCAGGTTTCATGCAGGGTTTCTCATGGTCTGAGACAACGCTTGAAGTATTTCTTGGTTCATTTGTTTTTTTGTCCACTATAATTTTTGGCATAATAATATTTTTCAGCTGGCTTATATTTACGGTTTATTCTTTCCTATGCCTGGTCATCGAGGGAAAAGGGTCTGCTGATACCATAAAAAATACGTTTAATCATTTAAAGAAAACTCCTCAGGCTTTTTTATTTTTTATCATTTTATTCGCAGGAGCTATTGCAGTAAACCTTGTCTTTTTTCTAATCATGATACCTCTTGGCATGTTACCTCTCGTAGATATCGTACTATATCTCGTGAGCGTAGTTTTTCAAAATTATCTGGCAATTGTTGTCTGGAGCGCCCTTACCGTTTATTATACAAAAACTGCGAACTATCCTGTCTCTCCAGCAACATACGATATTTAGTAGTAGGGGCAATTCATGAATTGCCCCTACATTGTTATTTTGAGAAATTCCACTCCTGATTCGAATACTTTTTTATCTCAAGTTCTTTCGCAAGGGTAAGTTCAAATTTGGATGGGTTATCAGAGATTAATTTTATATTCAACTCTTTTTCAAAGGCTTCTTTTAGCGGTGTTTTCAGATCATTAAAAGTTATTGCCCTGCCGGAATCACTGATCGAACCGATATTCCTGAAATCCTCTTCCTTACTTCCATTCAGCACATTACATAATTCCTTTGCCTTAAAATTCAGCATAATGGAACCCTGCTGAAAAAATCCGTTATGATACCGTTTTTGGGCGCTGCCGATTACTTTTCTGCCATCAACAGTCACTTCTCCATATGAAACGGATTTGAAGCAGGCAGAATTTCTGTGGCTGTCGCATCTTTTTTTCACGAAAGAAATCCCGGCATTTATTCCGATCAGGTTAAGCCCTTTTACGAGCGCTTTGCTGATGACGGTATAATTTTCAAGCAGGCCGCCGTTAAAAAAGGTGGAATTCTTTGATGAGGAAAAGCTGTATGTAAGTTCCATATCATGCAGGATCGCCCTGCCGCCGGTGGCCCTTCTTACAACAGGATATCCTTTTTCAGTGCAGTAATTTATGTTAATCTCTGAAATCTTCTGAAAGTAACCTATTGTAACCGACGGCCGGTCCCATTGATATAATCTCAGGGTCGGGGGAGAGAGTTTTTGTCTTACAGCCTCTGATATGGCTTCATCCAGCGCCATATTGAAGAAAGCATGATGCGGCCCTTGTGTGATGATGCGAATGAATTGCATTTATTAAATCTGATAATTCATATCTATTGAGGCTCTTGCAAAAGTCTTAGTTTGTCATTCCCGTGCTTAAAGCACCTACTGTTGGAGGTCTTTATCGGGAATCCATAAACAATGTAGGGGCAATTCATGAATTGCCCCTACTTCAGAACAATCTTGTGCTTGACAAGCGAAATCTCTTTTATTGCGCCTTCAAAGGTCTTCTGCTCCCCGAATAAGTTTTTCATATATACCTTCCCTTCCCCGGGTTTTATGATATCGACACTTTCCAGATAGAGTTCTTCCTTACCGTCTTTTTCAATATACACATTGGATTCACACATTTTTA
Source organism: Thermodesulfovibrionia bacterium (assembly GCA_020057065.1). GTDB lineage: Bacteria > Nitrospirota > Thermodesulfovibrionia > UBA6902 > UBA6902 > SURF-23. The sequence goes on along the minus strand of JAGVGM010000252.1, from coordinate 18,718 downwards.
TAATTCCCTCCATTAATGGTAATCACAGCTATATGAAAAAGTATAAAGAAAAAAGAAAGGACAGTCAACGAAGCAGGGTATATTTTTTTCTTGCCATTCTTTCTCACCCTCTTACACCCGCAAGAAATTCTGATGACTGAAGTTTTTTCGAGAGCAGATAAGTCAGATGCTTATCAAGCAGAGTAGAAAGTTCGGAAAGTATTACCTGCTGAGGTTTTAGCCGGTTTGATATGTGAATAGGCCACTCGATACTGTGTGTATAAAAGCGTACGGTATTGTCATGAATCCTCACAAACGACTTCCCCTCTCCAACGGGAGTTCCGGCGCATTTGCTGCAGAGTATTGTTCCGGAGGCGGGATAGAAATTCAAACCTTTCCCACCGCATCTCCCGCATCCTTTCAGCCTCGGGGCATATCCTATCGTTGCAAGTAGACGGATCTGCGTGATCAGGTGCAGTACGTCTTTTGATCCCTGCTCCGATGCCTTTACGGTGTGAAGTATATTGAGAAAAAAGGTGAACAGCCTTTTATTCGGGATATTTTCCGGTGACAGCGCCATAAGCATCTCTACAAGTTTTGATACGCTTATGAAGTCATGAAAATCATCTCTTACCTGATGAAAGGAATTGATGATGTCGGACTGGGTAATTTTAGGCAATGACGCCTGCTCTTTTCCCCACAGGGATATCTTTGAATGTGTCAGCGGCTCCATGCTGCTGCCGAATCTGCTCTTTGTCTTTCTCGGGCTTTTTGCAAAGGCCTTGATGATCCCTCTGTCAGAGGTCAGGTAGGTTACTATGAGGTCGGCTTCACCGTATTTTTGCGTCCTTAGGACTATGCCTTCCGTTCTCGTCAGCACAGCTTACATGATATTTCCGAAATCTTCAGGTTTTAATTTTTCGAGCCAGTCTTCAAGCTCATCATTGTTCCTGTGTTCGATAACCTGTTCATCCACAAATATCGGGGCGCCTATCCTTATTGCCACAGCGATCGCATCACTGGGCCTTGAGTCAATGGGGAGCTCTGTCCCGTCGCCTTTGTCGATATAAATTCCGGCATAATATGTATTATCAACTATCTCGGTGATTATAACCTTTGTGACTTTCATTTTGACACCCTGGATCACATTTTTTATCAGGTCATGGGTAAGGGGACGGGGTGTAACAATTTTACCTAATGCGAGCGCAATGGAATCCGCCTCCGGCTTTCCTATCCAGATAGGCAGTGTATTATTCCCGTCAACCTCCTTAAGAAGCAGGATATACATATTGCTTCTCGGATCAAACAGCAGCCCTTCTATTTTCATTTGTTTTACCACTTCACTATACCTCGTTATATGATAAGTCAGTTTTTATATGATACCTTATTGATAAATTATTTTTCTATAAACAGGCAGGTGATTATGTAGGTAATGGTTTATAGACATGGAAGGCTGTGGAAGAATTTCTATACGACACCTCTAAAAAGTAGTCAGTAGATAGTAGTCAGTAGTCGGGACAAGAAAAAGAGCATGATTGCCCTCAAGCAAAATGTAATAATCCTTTTGTCGATTATAGAAATTCTGGAACAGGCTTCCATGTCGGGCTAAAGATGTTAAATACTTTTAAGATTTCATCCTACTCAAGCTTCGATAAAGCGTCCTTGATCCTGTCAAGGCCCTTCTTTATGTTTTCCATGGAAGTTGCATATGAAAGCCTTATATATCTGTCATCGCCAAATGCCACTCCCGGCACCAGCGCTACCCCTGCCTGCTCAAGGAGATATGCGGAAAGGTCCAGAGATGAGTTTATCGGCTTGCCGTTGAACTTTTTGCCGTAACAGGATGCTACATTCGGAAATGCATAAAATGCACCTATCGGGGTTATGCATGAAACGCCTTTTATTTTGTTAAGGCGCTCAACCATGTACTTTCTTCTTCTGTCAAATTCTGCGACCATATTAGGGATAAAATCCTGCGGCCCTGTCAGCGCCTCTACAGCGGCTTTCTGTGTTATTGATGTTGGATTTGAGGTAGACTGGCTCTGGATGTTGGTCATGGCCTGGATGATATCCTTTGGGCCGGCGGCAAACCCTACCCGCCAACCTGTCATCGCATGTGATTTGGAAAGCCCGTTCACAACTATGGTCCTCTGCTTTATTTCATTGCTGAGAGATGCAATGCTTATATGACCGAAGCCGTCATATGTAAGTTTTTCGTATATCTCATCAGAAATAATATAGAAGTCGTGTTCGACAGCCAGCTCGGCGATCTTCTCAAGGCTCTTCCTGTCATAAGCAAGCCCTGTCGGGTTTGAGGGGCTGTTGAGTATCAAAGCCTTTGTTTTACCTGACAGTTTGTTCTTTAGCAGCTGCGGATCTATTTTGAATGAATCTTTTTCTTCGGTAACAGCGATAACCGGCAATGCATCATTTAAAATCACCTGGTCCGGATATGTGACCCAGTACGGTGCAGGAATGATAACTTCATCGCCAGGGCCAAAGAGCGCCTCAGCAATATTATAAAGGCTATGCTTGGCCCCGCATGAAACAATAATTTCATCTTTTTCATAAGACAGACCATTGTCTTTTTTGAACTTTTCAACAATGGCCGCCTTTAATTCATCCGTTCCTCCAACAGGAGTGTATTTTGTAAAACCATCCCTTATCGCCTTTATTGCAGCCTCTTTTATATTGTCAGGCGTATCAAAATCAGGTTCACCGACCCCGAAATTGACAATGTCTTTTCCTGCGGCCTTAAGCGCCTTTGCCTTTCCATCAATCGCCAGCGTCGGCGAAGGTTTGATCGCCTTTGCCCTTTCTGATAGTCTCATTTATTCACCTCTTTAAAAAATATTTAACAATTAGCAATTAAGGAGTATTTTCATTAATTACTCATTATTTATTGCTCACTATTCATTTATTTACTGTTTGCATGCCTTCATGCTTTCCAATATCTCTTCCTGCGTGGCAACGGCAGTGCCAACTTTGCCGACCACAACCCCTGCTGCATGATTGCCGATTATCGCAGCTTCCCTCAACGTTGCGCCTGCTGAGTGGCTAAGGGTTATTGCCGCTATGACCGTGTCTCCGGCTCCGCTCACATCATATACCTCTCTTGCACAGGTTGAAATATGAGTAACTTTGCCGCTTTTTTCAAAAAGGCTCATTCCTTCATCCCCTCTTGTTAAAATTACGGCCTTGCAGCGCAGTTTTTTAAGGAGCGTTTTCCCTGCGGAGATCAATGATTTTTCATCAACTATGTCAATGCCTGCGCCGAAAGACGCCTCATTAACATTCGGGGTTATCAGACTTACTCCATTGTAAAAATTAAAGTGCCCGATCTTGGGATCAACAGAAACGATCTTTTTTGAATCCGTAAGGTCCAATATCCTTTTAATGAGGGCCCTTGTTATTAACCCCTTGCTGTAATCCGAAATAATGATGCCTTTTATATCAGGGAGACAGGTCTTTACATAATCAACAATTAATGACAAAGTTGCAGGACTGATATCTGATTTCATCTCTTTGTCAAAGCGGACTACCTGCTGACTGTGCGCGATAACCCTGGTCTTCACCGTTGTAGGCCTGTCCTTATCTATAACGATACCGTCAGTGCCTATGCCGCTTTCCCTGAATCTGTCGATCAGGATCTTACCCATATAATCGGTGCCGACCGTGCCGGCGACATACACCCTGCCTCCGAGAGACAGGATATTATGCGCGACATTCGCCGCACCGCCCAAAAGCAGGTCCTCGCTTGTTACTTCAACCACAGGCACAGGCGCTTCAGGGGATATCCTTCTTACTTTGCCCCAGATATACCTGTCAACCATAAGGTCGCCTATCACAAGAATGCCTGTCTGTTTGAATCTTTTGAAAAGTTCTTTCATCTTAAAAGTTAAATAACAATGAGCAGTGAGAAAATTTCTTAATTACTCATTACTCATTAAATAATTGTTCATTCCTTTTGCTATTTTGAGACAAATAAATTTAGCATTTAAAAACGATTTTTGGCAACTGGCGGGAATTGTCCGGCAATGAACATTAGAAGCTATTCATGCATCACCTTTACATTCCATAAGATTGTCAATCATTTTCCTTTATGCCATAATAATCACCATGAACCTGAAAATAATAAAATGTATGTCATTATTCATAATCCTGCTGCTCGCTGGATCATGCTCTTTTTCAAAGGGTGTTGTTAAAAAAGATTATTCAAAAGAATCTAATTATCATTATATCCTTGCAGTTGAATCGGAATTCTCTCAAAACTGGGATGAGGCTCTGAAGCACTTGGAATTCGCACTTAAGGAAGATCCGGAATCAGTTTATATTATGACCGAGATCGGCGAACTTTATATGAAAATGAACAGAATAGAAGACGCGGTCAGTATATCGGAAAAGGCTGTCAGGCAGTCTCCTGATTATGAGCCGGCATTATCTTTGCTCGCATATCTCTACTCAAACCAGAAAAAATCCAGGGAAGCGATCGACATGTACGAAAGACTGATAAAGATCGATCCTCAAAAAAAACAGAATTACATCCATCTCGCCTTTCAGTATTCGCTGGATAATCAGTTCGAAAAGGCGATCGAAATACTAAATAAAGTTATTACAGCGGAACCTGATAATATCATGGCAAGATATTCCCTCGGAAGGAATTATTTAGAAATTAAAGAATATGACAAGGCTGTTCAGGAACTGCAAAAGATCGTTGAGCTCAATCCTTTATTCTGGGACGCTTATAACATGCTGGGAGGTGTATATGAATCCACCGGTAATATTGATAAAGCCATTTCCAGTTACGAAGAATCAATAAAGCTGAATTCTCACAACATCGAAATAAAAAAGAGACTTTACATGCTTTATCTCAAAAAAGGGAATATCACCGGGGCCGTTGACCTGCTGAAAGAAATATCCCGGGCAAATCCCGAAGACCTCATGGCCCACGATATACTGGCCAAGATATATATGAACAATAAACAGTTAGAAGAAGCGGAGAGAGAACTGAATTTCATTGCTTCAGCCCAGCCCGGGAATGCGGGCGTACTTCTAATGCTCGGTAAGATCCTCAGCTTTCTGAAAAGATACGATGAGGCTGTAAAGCAGTTTGAAAAACTGGAGGAGATACTGCCTGATGACCCCGATATGCTTTTGTCATTTGGGCAGTTATATTTTGAGAAAAAAGATTACAACCTGGCTGAGGAGAAATTCAGGAAGGCCCTCACCTTGAAGCCCGATGCTGAAGACGCACTTTTTTATCTTGCAGTAGTGTACGATAAAACTCAAAGGAACTCAGAGATGTTCACCTTTTTAAAGAAAACCCTCGAGATCAATCCTGATCATGTGCAGGCCCTTAATTACCTCGGGTACACCTACGCCGACAAAGGCATTAACCTTGACGAAGCGCTGGAGCTTATCCAAAAAGCCGTCAGGCTGGAGCCTGAAAGCGGTTATATCCGGGACAGTCTCGGCTGGGTGTATTTCAAGAAAGGCATGTATACCGAGGCGCTGGTTGAAATTAAAAAGGCCTCAGAGCTCGAAGGCAACGACCCTGTGATCTTTGAACATCTCGGCGATGTTTATCTTAAGCTTGGCAATAAAGATGCTGCACAAGAGGTCTGGCAGAGATCCCTTGAGCCTGATGAAAAAGAAGAAGGTTTTAAAGAGAGGATCGAAAAAAAACTTCAGGATTTAAATAAATAATTAATAATGATGATTAAAAACTCATCGTTCATCGCTCATCACTCATCACTGTCTTTAAAAGCTCCTGCAAAGATCAACTGGTTCCTGAAAGTGCTCGGCCTGCGTAACGACGGATTTCACGAGATCAGGAGCCTGATGCAGAAGATATCATTATACGACATACTTACATTCAGTCCGTCAAATGATTTGACGCTGCAATCGGACACATCGATCCCTGTTGAGCAAAATCTTGTATACAGGGCTGCATTACTTCTTAAAAACACATGCGGCATAGATAAAGGCGCTCTTATAACTTTAAATAAAAATATACCGGCAGGCGCAGGGCTCGGCGGAGGGAGCAGCGACGCCGCATCAACACTGCTGGGATTGAACAAGTTATGGTCCCTCGATCTTCCCACCGGGTATCTTTGTAATATTGCGGAGCAACTGGGGTCGGATGTACCTTTTTTTCTTTACGGCCCTATTGCCTCTTCACACGGGAGAGGGGAGAAGATCACCCCATGTAAAATTGAAAAGTCAGTAAACCTTCTGCTCGTAAAACCCCCCTTCCCTGTTTCTACAGCCTGGGTCTATGGAGAATATAAAAACAGGAGACAGAATACAGAAGACAGAAGTCAGGATACAGGAGACCAGACTTGTGAAGAGTTGACAAAAAAAGACAACGAAGCCGATAATATAGAGTTATTAGTCCGCTTGATAGAAAAAGCGGAATTTGGAGATCTGGCAGATATTCTCACAAATGATCTTGAGTCAGTGACTATTAAAAGTTTTCCTGTAATTTCCGAGATAAAGAATAGGTTGAAAGAACAGGGAGCAATATTTTCGATGATGAGTGGCAGCGGCCCTGCTGTATTTGGGATATTCCGCTCTACAGAAGAAGCTGAAAAAGCATCAAAGGCTTTTAAAGATTACTGGACAATGGCAGTACAGACATTAATATAATTAACAATTAGTAATGAACAATGAGCAATAAGGAATACAATTTAAATTCTTCCTTAATTGCTCATTGTTAATTGTTAATTATTAATTGAAAATGGGGCGTCGACAAACGGCAAGTCAGGAGGTTTTGGATCTCCCATTTGGAGGTTCGAGTCCTCCCGCCCCAGCCATTTGCCGATAGCTAATAGCTTACAGCTATCAGCTTCTTTGTGACCTCTGTGGTTAAATGCATTATTTGGATTAACTCAAAAATATTCTCAAGATACAGACGCTCATATAAGGGAAATCAATTATCCAGGACCTCTCTTATTTTTCTTAAAAGCTCATCCGGTATGACAGGTTTGTCTATAATATTTTTTCCCTTTTCGGAAAAGCTCTTTTGGTCGATAAAATCAGCGGGATAGCCGCTGATAAAGAGTATCTTTATATCAGGAGCTATCTTCTTTATTTCTTCGTACATTTCCCGGCCCTGCATCTTCGGCATGATTATATCCGATAGAACAAGGTTGATTTTTCCCCTGTTCTCCTTAAACAATCTTAGACCATCTTCTCCATCCGTCGCTTCAAGCACCGTGTAGCCGGATTCCTCAAGCAATGATCTCATAATTGCCCTGACAATTTCTTCGTCTTCAACCAGCAGGATCGTCTCCGTGCCTGCAGAAACGGTTGAAGCTCCCTTTTTTTCAGCGGGTTGTTCACCTGGTCCCTCTAACGGTAAATAAATTTTAAAGGTTGTTCCCTTGCCGGGCTCGCTGTAAACATTGATATAGCCGTTATGCTGTTTTATGGTCCCGTATACCATTGCAAGCCCAAGGCCTGTGCCCTTGCCCACTTCTTTTGTCGTGAAGAAGGGTTCAAAAATATTCTTTTTTGTCTTTTCATCCATACCAACGCCTGTATCGGCAACTGTAATAACCGCATATCTGCCAGGCTCACCGAACTGATGCATCTGAATAAATCTCCCGTTTATTTCAACCTCTTCAGCAGATATCGTTAAGGTCCCTCCATGAGGCATGGCATCCCGGGCGTTTGTTGCAAGGTTCATCAGCGCCTGCTCGATCTGGCTCTTATCAGCCTTGACTATTAAGCGCTTAACAGCGGTATCGGTTTTAAAATCAATGTCCTCCCCGATTATCCTGCATAATATTGTTTTAATGTCATATAAGATCTCATTGATATCCACAAGTTTTAGAAGAATGATCTGCTTCCTGCTGAAGGCAAGCAGGCTTTGGATCAGACTTGCGGCCCTGCCGGATGAGGCGAGTATATGCTCAATATTTATTCGCAACGGATCGTTATCCTTCATCTTCATCAGGGTCAAATGAGCATAACCGACTATTGCGGAAAGGATATTGTTGAAATCGTGCGCGATCCCTCCTGCAAGATGTCCGATCGCTTCCATCTTCTGGGCCTGACGAAGCTGTTCTTCGAGCATCCTGTGTTCTGTAACATCAATGCCGATGCCTGCAGTCCCTGTCACATTGCCATCAGAGTCATGCAGCACAGCAATGTCCCATACAATTTGGCGTAAAACTCCCTGCCGGGTGATAATGGGATTTTCATTATGCAATATTGTTCCCCTTGTAATATTAGCTCTAAAAACTGACTTACCATATCCTTTAACATCCTCCGGCAGAAACATGTCAAACCAGTTCCTGTTGAGCGCTTCATCTCTGGACCAGCCGGTCAGTCTGAGGAAATAGTCATTGCAAAAAGTTATGTTACCTTTTAAATCAAGTAGTACGGCTATAAGCTGGATGTTTTCGAGCAAGTCCCTGCATTTCTTTTCGGAAGCGAGTAACGCCTCCTCAGCTATCCTCCGCTCGGTGATGTCCCGCACTATCCCGTCATACGAAATGAGCGTGCCATTCATATCATAATGAGGCACAACAGCGCTTTCGACCCAACGCATCGAGCCGTTCTTGCGAATTATGCGGTGCTCTATAGGGTCAGGGGTCTTTCCTGAAAGGACTTCCTCAGCCTGTTCCCGTACCAGGTCGTGGTCCTCTTCACTCACCATCTTTATCCAGAGATAAGGGTCCTCTGCAAATTCCCTGCTGGTAAATCCAGTTACAGCAACACAGGCCTCGCTGTGCCTTGTCTCCACCGGCCTTCTGTTTTCCACACGAACGGTATATATGTAATCCGTTATCGCCTCTGTGATACGGCGGTAACGCTCCTCATTTTTCTGCAGCGCCTCCTCCATCTCCTTACGCTCTGTAATGTCAATTGTTACTGAAAGCGATAAAACAATCTGTCCTTTTTCATTGCGCAGCGGGACAGCTTTAGTAAATAACCAGAGTGGCCGCCCTTTCAGGCCGATCATTTTAAATTCAAGTGTTCCTGATCTCCCTTTGAACACATCTTGTGTCAAGGACTTAAACGCTTCGCGGTATTCTTCAGATACCATCGGGTAAACACATTGACCCCTTACCTGATCAAGTGACTCTGCTTCGATCATTTCAAGCCCAATACGATTCATTCTCTGCAGCATCCCGTCTGCAGTAATAAGCTTGATTCAGGTAGGAGCTGTCTCAATTATCATATCCAGGACCCGTTGGCTTTCCCTAAGCGCTTCCTCTGCCTTTTTACGTTCTGTGATATCCCGGGTAGTGCAGAAAAATATATCCTCCCCATTAATTTTCAAATACCGGACATGCGATTCAACAGGGATTATAGATCTGTCTTTACGAAAATGGGCAGCTTCAAAGATAATCTCGCCTTTCTCAAGCAATTCTTTCATGCGATCCTGGAATTTTCCTGCATGTTCAGGCACTGCAATATTATCATGCGTTGTCCCAAGCAATTCCTGCTTTGTATACCCATGTGATTCACACGCAGCCTTATTGGCAAAGATAAGATTTCTTTTAAGATCGTATATAAAGACTGAGTCAGGCAGGAGATCAAGTATTGCAGTTTTCTGGAGGAAGCCTTTAATTTTTAAGGGGGCAGTTCTTTTAGTTTTTCCCACTATTCCCTTTCTCATTTATGTATAGAAAATGTTCGATCAAACTTCTTTAAACCTGTCAATAGATATCAGGACTATCTTTAATATTTAATAATACGCAAGAATACGGAGAAAAGTAAATTAAAAAGGCCTCAATAGACTTTTAATTTCAAGAAATCGTATAATAATCATTCGTTAAACCATTTAATTCACAACTCTTGACTCTAAACTCATAACTCTTATTCAGGAGGTAATGTGCCTTCAGGTATTATACTTCTTACAGGAAACTCCAACAGGACCCTGGCAGGCGAGATCGCCGAGGTTCTGAAAATTCCTGTCAGTGAAGCAACTGTCTCTACTTTCAGCGACGGCGAAATTACGGTCCAGATAAATGAGAACGTAAGAGGATGCGACGTCTTTGTGGTCCAATCCACCTGTATGCCGGTTAACAATAATATAATGGAATTATTATTGATGATAGATGCGCTGAAAAGGGCCTCTGCCAACAGGATCACTGCTGTCATTCCTTACTACGGATATGCAAGGCAGGACCGTAAGGCCCAGCCGAGGGTGCCTATCTCGGCAAGAATGGTCGCAGATCTAATAACCGCAATTGGAGCACACAGGGTGCTTACAATAGATCTGCACGCAGGGCAGATCCAAGGGTTTTTCGATATACCTGTGGACCACCTTTATGCGACCCCGGTACTTTCAGAGTATGTGAAAAAGAAATATGTGAACGATACGGTTGTTGTTTCTCCAGATGCAGGCGGCGTTGAAAGGGCGAGGGCCTTTGCAAAAAGGCTTGACGCATCGCTGGCTATTATAGATAAACGCAGGGAAAGGGCTAACGTTTCCAAGGTAATGCATGTTATCGGCGATGTAAAGGGGAAAGACGCCATCCTTTTTGATGATATGATCGATACAGCGGGAACCATAGCACAGGCAGCCTCGGCCCTATTTGAGAACGGCGCGCGTAAAGTGGTTGCAGCATGCACTCATGCAGTGCTTTCAGGCCCTGCAGTAGACAGGATCAACGCCTCGAAGTTGACGGAGGTCATTGTAACAAATACTATACCCATGGACGACAAAATAAAGCAGTGTTCGAAGTTGACCGTGCTTTCAGTGGCAGCCCTGATGGGTGAGGCAATTAAAAGGATACACGAAGAAACATCGGTCAGTTCGCTTTTTAAATAAATCATTATTCGGATAGATTCCGGACAAGCCTGAATGACATTTTCGGGTCAATGACATTAATTATTAGAAGTTGAAATTTCATCAATATTATGGAGGATCAAAGAAATGGAAAAGATATTGTTAAAGGCAGATAAAAGGGCAGAGACCGGCAAGGGAGGCGCAAGGAGCCTCAGGAGGCAGGATATACTGCCTGCCGTAATGTACGGGGTAGGAAAAGCTATCCCGATCAAGCTGAACAGAAAAGAAATACAGAAGCTCATATACTCCGGAGGCGGCGAACATGTCCTGATCACACTTGAGCTCAATGAGGGCGGTTCCAAAACCTCTGAACATCCGGTGCTCATAAAGGATTATCAGAGGGAACCTGTCTCTGAAGAGCTGCTGCATGTGGACTTTATCGAGGTATCGCTTAAAGAGAAAATCAAGGTCACCATTCCGGTTGTGATCATTAAAGAACCTGCCGGCATTAAGATGGGCGGGATCATGCAGCATCGTGTGAGGGAGATCGAGGTGGAATGTCTTCCCACCCAGATACCTGACAAGATCGAGATCGATGCGGGATTTGTTGAGATCGGACACTCTTTGCATGTAAGCGACATTCCTGCCATGGAAGGCATAAGGATAGTTACCGATCCGTCTGAAGTTATTCTGTCCGTATCTGCTCCTAAAGAAGAAGTTGTTGCAGCACCTGCAGAAGCAGAGGTTGCCGAACCTGAAGTGTTAAAAGCCAAAGGCAAGGCAGCGGAAGAAGCGCCCCAGAAAGAGCAGAAGGAAAAGTAAACCATTCTCATGTGGCTTATGGTCGGTCTGGGTAACCCAGGGAATGTTTATGCAGATACGAGGCACAATATCGGTTTCACCGTTATTGACGCCGTGTCTGACTGTTTATCCATCCCTGTAAAATACAAAACACACAATTATCTGTACGGTAAAGGCGTTATCTCAAAGCAGGAAGCCCTCCTCATAAAACCGCTTACCTTCATGAACAGGAGCGGCATTGCCGTAAGGGAAGTATTAAATAAGTACGAAGATATTGACAACATTCTTGTTGTGCATGATGATATTGATCTGGAGCCCGGCGTCATCAGGATAAAAAAGTCCGGCTCCTCAGGCGGCCACAAAGGCATAGAATCGATCATAGAGACCCTGGGCACAAAGGATTTTATCAGATTAAAAATCGGGGTCGGCCGTTCAGACAGGATCTCTGTTGAAGAATATGTCCTTAGAAATTTTCTGAGGCGGGAAAAACCCGTGATCGAAGAAGCTGTTGAAAAAGCCGTTGAAGCAATACAGCTTCTAATCAACAAGGGCGTATCATACGCACAGAATATATACCACAAATGAAAAAGCTTACACCTTCTGACTCTTTTTTATATTCTGTATAAATTCGAGGTCTCTTTTGCTCCTTTCGGTTATCCTGTCTTCAACTTCCTCTTTGCTCAACCCCATCAGTATCCTGTAAGCATTATATTTGGTCTTGCAGAAATAAATATCAAAGGGGTCTTTCCTCCCCTCAGTCCTGTATATCCTGATACCGGGGACTTCCTCTTCCTGGATATATTCGAACTCCATATTTATAAGAAGAGGCTCTATATCGTGCTTGTTCTGCCAGGGAATGCAAGCCCCCTCCATTGTAAGATCAATATCCATAACAGACCTGACCTTTTCAGTTACTCCGCCGACCGGAAGGATGATCTCACCGGTCAAGGAGCCTGTTATCCCGTACTTCTGGCTTACAGGCTGCTGTATGTAATCCGAGATCAGGCCGATATTCATCGCCACCGAGGCGCTGTCGCCTTCAACCCCGGCATGCGCCTGTATGTATTCAATATGCATTTCATATCCCGCATAAGGCGCCCCTACCCTGTAAAGCAGTTTTTTGATCGAGGCCCGCACATTCTCAGCAGCTGCCTTCGCAATTTCACCTATTTTGCCGGGGGCCGTGATAACATCCGAGCCGCCTGCGTTGATCTGACAGTGTATGGGAAGAGGCTGGCCGAACATCTGCCCGCTTGATTTTGAGCATATTACCGCAAGGCCTACCACGTAACCTATTGAATCCGTCATGGAAGTTATATATTTCTTCAGGTCTTTCTTATGTTCGGTAATTTCCTTTGAGATCGCCCCTTCTATGCTTAAATGTTCACTGAGCGCCTTCCTGATATGGCGCGCTTCGACATGCTCGGAATTTTCAACAATAGCCTCAAGCTCCGCGGTCTTGATAATCCCGTTTATCGGCCTTAAGATACAGCTCAATTTCCCGTCCGCGCTTCTGCACCTGAGTTCTTTTATGATCTCGGCAACGGCATTCCTCGAAAACTCCCGCGCCTTGAGCTTATAATCAGGCGGCAGTTTCCTGCCATAGATCTGCTCGCTCCTCCTTCTTACCCCGATATGCCCCTCTTTTCCCATGACACTGCCCCAGGCATTCCTGAATTCCGTGTCGAGATTGTCTATCTCCTGTTTTATGTATTGAGCAACCTGCGCTACATTTTCTTTAGTTTCTTCCACTGAGCTTTCCATGTTGATGATCTCGCCTTTATCTTCTATCCTGCTGAGAAAGGCGCCGTCGCCCTCCTCCTGAAGATAATTCAGGGTATCATGATTGCAGCACGCTATGATTATATTGTCAGCCCTCAGATAATTTTCCGACATGTCGGCGGCGCCGCTGCCGGTGTTACTGCCGCCTTCAAGGATATATTTTTTGTTCTGCATTATTTCGAGCAGGCCTGACATATATCCTTCTTTTATAAGGGTCTTCAATTCGTCAATATAAATTATCGGGGCCTTTGCATGTGCGCCGAGATATGCCCTTTTATGTATCGGCGTCTGCAAATTGCCGGATTGATATGGGTCATGCCTGAAACCGCCCTTCATATTTTTGGAATTTGGTTCGGATATCCTTATCATAAGGTTAATGTCTTTTCTTGGATCATACAGAATTTCAGGCACCATGTCCGTTATATGCTTCACATTTGCGGATTTACTGCTGAAGGCTTCCTGCTGTATCTTCTCCTGCACCCTGTGATTATTTTCCTGAATAAACATGAATATGGCTCCAATACCCGATAAGCCCGTGATGACAAAAGCAGGCGGAAAGAAAATCCCGGCGATGATGCTTAACGCAGTAATACCCAATAGAATGTTCTTGACCTTCCTGACGGAACTGATATGCTTATCAAGGGAGAACTCCCCCATGCTGTTTTTTGCATTTTCAATGGCCAGGTTTACCTTAAGAATATGATTTTCTATCTTTTCAGGAGGCGCGTATGCAACACGCATATGATTCTGGTCTTTACCGGGATAGGCGACAATGGATTCTTTAGGCCTGATATAATCGCCCATGGACTTGTCAATAACATGATTGAACATATCCGCCAGCATGGACTTGCCTGTCCCGGGCTTGCCGACCATTAGAAGATGGCCCCTGTTCTGGGCCACTTTCCTGATGGCTTTTTTGGCCTTGTCCTGGAAAATTATCTTTTCAAGAGGGTCCGCAGGCGTGGTAATCCCGGAGGTGTTATCAAAATAACTTAAATTTTTTTCGAGTGTTTGCGGATAGAGCATAAGCTCTTTGATCCACTCATAATCTTCATCTTTGTAAATATTATACATTCTGGTACCCGCTCATGGAATCCAGCAAATAGAGTTTCCCAATATCCGATTGAGGAGCCTTCTTATTTATTTCCGAATATAACAGCGGCAGTTTGCTTTTTATCGGCTCAAGCGCCTTTACATCATGAAGCACGGAAATATTTATAACCAGTTTCTGTTTACCGGTTTCAGATCTGGGAATATAATTAAATGAGACTACGCTCTGATGGTTGTTAAGCATGCTTGCGATCGCTGCTTTTTCGACCTGGTTCATTTCATACATATCAAATACCTTCCGGTATGTCATCGGCAGATATTTCTCGGTATAGCTCTGGTCCAGTTTTTTTGAGAAAAACAACTTTAACGGCTTTGCGTCTCCTGTTATGCAAAGCCCTAACGCCTCTTTCAATTTGGCGTCGGTTCTTATGGACTGCTCAAGGATATGCATGAAATTCACAAGCTCATTGTCATTAACCCGGTATTCCAACTGGTAGTCGGCATTCAGCACGCAGTATTTGGGCTGGTTATTCTGTATGAACTTTATCAGTCTCCAATAGTTGCGTGCATTGAACGAGTGGAAATTAAAACCGCGCATCTCGAAAAGGCCTTTTGAAAGATAGGCCCTGTTGAAGAACACGTTGACCCTTTTTGATATGGAATTCATTATATAATTTAATTTCTCATTCGGGTTCCCCTGTAAATTCAACTGGTAGCGATTGTGCCCGATATCTTCACATATGGCTGTAATGTCATCTATTTTTTCAATGTTTAATTCTGAAAGTCTTTTCAATACAGGATCATAAGGTCTCAGAATGTCATTGATCTTCATGAAATGTTTGTTCAGATCTTCATCCTGGAATGACGGATCTCCTATCTTCAGCATTGATATGATCTCTTCAACAAAGGGGGTATTATCAGAGGAAGTTTTCCTGTCCGTAAATATATTCTTTAATTTCCTTCCAAAAATTCCTGATCGGGATTTGTGATACTTGATCCTGCAGCCAATGACATTTTCCTGTACTGTAACCTGGTTCGGGTTAAGCAAATACCTGGCGAGTTCCGATATGCTGTATTCCGTGACAGGTTTTGAGACAGGCTGTTCGCAAATTTTACTCAAATCAAGGCTGACAAATCTGCCCTCCGAGATTATCCAGACATCTTTTGTCTTTATATCTTTTCTGTCTTCACCAGGAAACATTTCAATAAATAAACTCAATAAATAAAGGAATTAAGTTGTCATTTACATTATAACATTGACATGTATATTATACGGCACAGAGTCGTATTTTCTTGAGAGCAGATATACATTAGAGGGGTATTTTCGGGTTAATGCTATCAAGGATTAAGGTTTTCACAAAAAAGCACGATAAGATAATCAGAGATAATTGAAAGGCGGAAGGATCATGTTAAAAAGTCAGGGAATAGACGCAGACCACCCGTTAAGAAAGCTTTTCAGGTGCGCCCTGGAATATGGCTTTAAACTGAACCCGACAGATAAGGCCGGGATCGCCGATTATATCGAAAAGCAGATACTCTGTGAATTTATTCATTTCGACAGTCTGTACAGGATCAGGGACGCCGAAGGCAGGAACCTTGAGGACGTTGCTGATATGCTGGCTGAAGGCGATGTACTGATGAATGCACAGAGCTTTGACAGGGAATTCCAGGTCCATAAACATATAGGCGATTTTACACTTTTTATGCTTGGCATGTTCCCAACGTCCCTTTGCGGCAGAAAAGGCAGGGAACTGCTGCTCGGCAGTATAATAGTTCCCGGGGGAAACCTTTCTGAACTCTATATATTGCAAGGTCAGCGCTCTTACAGGATCGCCTCAGAATTTACCGACAAGGAGCTGTTTCTGGAACTCTCTCAAAATTTCCAGAAATACCGGGCGGTTATCGAGATTGTAAGGACATATCTTGAGTCAATAAGAAACAGCGAATTCCTTAAGGCAAAAAACATAATCGGCGGGACAGGGTAGTTTCCTCCAACTTGTAGTTCTTCACAAACAAAATCAAGTATAATATTCTATTAATATACTTAAAGAAAGGATGCGCATATGCTAAAAAAGATTATCTTAACCGCTTTACTGTCCTTATGTATATTGACATTGGCTGCCTGCAACACCCTTCGCGGCATGGGCAAGGACCTTGAAAACGCCGGTGAATCGATACAGAAAGCCGCTGATAAATAGCTTGAGCCTGACTTATTGAACAGCGACTGGCAGTCCTGATGCAAAAAAAGTAAGGTGATATGTTTTGTCATTCCCGCAAGCGAAGCGCGTCGGGAATCATTCTGGGAAAAGATTCCGGACAAGCCGGAATGACATGCTTTTAATATGTCTTCATACTTATGAACTGCTTAGTTTACCCTCTTTTCTGTCAGGATTTCATTATTTGACATCATGATCATTTACAGTTAATATTTGAGTATAATGGGCGGCGATGATATGACATATCCTTACAAAACAAAAGAGGAATTTATACAGGCGCTGGAGGAGATGCGCCAAAAAGTTGTTGAGATGGAAGAATGCAGGAGCGAATTACGTAAAGTAGGTGAAAAATATGAGATGCTGTTGAATTCAGCTCCTGATGCATTGATATTTGTCAATACCGAAGGCACTATTGTTATGAGCAACGCCCGATTTGAAAAAATGTTCAGGTATACTCAGAAAGACATTGAGGGAAAAAGGCTCGATATACTGATCCCGGAACGTTTCAGGGGCAGGCATCACGAATACGTCGAAAAATTTCTCACGAAGCCTGTAGTACATCCTATGGGCTCGAACTTTGAAATTTACGCAGTGAAGAAGAACGGGGAGGAATTTCCGGTCGATATAAACTTAAGCCCTTTGAATACTGACGAGGGACTTCTTGTAACCGCAGCGGTCAGGGATATTACGAAACGCAAACAGGCGGAAGATCAGATCGAACTGAATTACCATATTCAGAGGGTAATCAATGCCATGCTTAAGATATCACTGGAGCCGCTCTCATTGGACGAACAGTTTGAGCGCATTCTGGATCTGATAATTTCCATACCGCATCTTTCATTGCAGTCAAAAGTAGCGTTGTATCTGACAGAAAAATCCGCTCCTGAAGTTCTTGTGATGAAAGCATACCGCGGATTTTCGGAGGAAGAGCGTATCCCCTGCAATAGAATCCCTTTTGGCAAGTGCCTGTGCGGCCTGGCGGTATCTCTTCCCGGAACAGTTTATTCTGATCATATTAATAATCGCCATGATATTCACAATAAGGATATGTTCCCCCATGGCCACTACTGTGTGCCTGTCATGTCAGAAGGACATGCGATAGGTTTACTGAATGTATATATAAAAGAAGGACATATAAGGAGCGGAGGGGAAGAAGAATTTCTCACCTCTGTCGCAAGCACACTTGCAAGCATTATTAAACATGATAAAACCGATCAGGAAAAAAAGCGCCTTCAGGTACAGCTTTCCCAGTCTGAAAAACTCGCCGCCCTCGGCAGATTTACCGCCAATGTAGCGCATGAGATACGTAATCCCCTTACCGCTATCGGGGGCTTCGCGAGAAGACTGGGGAAAAATATACCTTCCGGATCAAAAGAAAAGGAATACACCGATTTCATAATTACGGAAGTGAACATACTTGAAGGTATTCTGAAGAATGTGCTTGCCTTTTCACGGGATATTCTGCCGACATTTGAAAAGCACAGTATTAATGAAATTGTAGACAGGGTCCTGAAATTAAATGAAGAAACATGCAGGGAAAAATCCATAGCAATACATACATCTTATGATGACATGACGCCGATCTTCATTGATGAAACTCATGTGCACGAGGCTGTTGAGAATATTGTCCTGAATGCCATTGATGCAATGCCGGCAGGCGGTTCTCTGGATATTACATCTGATAAAAAAATAATAGAAGGCATACCTTTCATGTATGTTAGAATTAAAGATACCGGAGTGGGGATCCCTCAAGATAAACTTAATATGATCTTTGAGCCCTTTTACACCACAAAAATAACACAGAAAGGCACGGGACTGGGACTGCCAATAACCAAAAAATTCGTTGAAGGACATGGCGGCTTTATAGAGGTCGAGAGCATTTCAGGCGCAGGGACCACCTTTACCCTTTATTTCCCCTACAGACTGAAGCCATAACTATCTCAAATCCACCGATAAAGAATTGTTATTAAGATACGTCCCGAAATTCCGGGACGACCAATCAATCTCCTCACTCTTTTCCATGAATTCACAGGATAGTAACCATTCAGTTACGGGTGGATTGGACTATCCCCCTCTTTGAAAAAGAGGGGTTAGGGGAGATTTTGTAGAATGAATTTAAAAAATCCCCCCTCGCCCCCCTTTG
>JAGVGM010000270.1 GCA_020057065.1 Thermodesulfovibrionia bacterium | reverse complement strand
TCTGTAATCGGGCATCCAGAACTTGTTAAAAAAACTGGATTCCCGCTCAAAGGACTGCGGGAATGACGGTTCAATGTTTGAGTTTATACACAGACACTAATTAGTTTCATTGGTTAGATTGGTTTTATTTTTTTGGAACAAATGAAGACTCCCCGCCGCAAGCGGACGGGGAGTCTTTATTAAGATAATGTTAGGCCGGTCTGAATGCGCAGATAAGTGTTTGTAAATTTTTTGCGGTGCCGTATCATCTGCTTTTCTCCACCACGTATTATATGCGACTAACGGAAGTGAGATTATTACAAAGGAACCAAAAAGCCATACAAGAGGAGTGATCTTTTCTTGAATGACGTTAAATTTATTGCGTAATAACCATGTAAGAAATACAGATGTAAAGAACAAGGAAATAATCACTAAGAATTTAAACAAAGTAGTAGAACCGGCAAGATCGAATATAAATCGTTTAGCAACCCAAACGAGAATCCCGCATATAGTAGAAAATGTCACAAAAAGAAATATATGTTCTGATGTTATTTTAGTTTTTCGAGTTTGCAACAACCGGGCAATTGGCTTTATAACCAGCCATATGATTAGAGATAGCATTATAGATAGAATACTCCATAGAATTGCGGCAAGGGCAACACTCGGAAGAAATTCAGAGAAAGATGAATGATACCTGAAACCGTCCCAGCGATAAAAAGCATCACCCAATAGATAGAGGGAAAAAATCACAAAAATTAGACGAAATATCTGCCAGTAAGATTTCATTTTCCCACCATAATCCCTACCCCATATTCCATAGACCCCAGTCCCATCCCCACAAATGCACAATACGTAAAAAATACCGGTGCAATGTTTATGCCGCTGCCAATGGTATATATCAAAATACACGGAATAAAGACGATCAACGCTGAAAATAAGTTTTTCATATCTTGAGACATTGTATGTTTTCTTAATTCATAGAGTGTGATAAAAAGAAAGACGATTAAGTTAATAAACAAAAAGGCGCCAACTAATCCCATTTCAGCCAATATCTGGAACCAGAACTGCTCAATACTTTTAACTTGTTCTAAATACCCTGACTTTAAATTGTATAATTCATTAATATATGAATGATATTTAAATGCAACTATCCCTCCAAACATACCGGGCCCGACACCCATTAAAGGATGGTCTTCCCATATTTTTAAAGCCGTCTGCCTTGTTTCTGCCCGTATGTCAAAATAACCTGGATCGTTGTTTTTATCATAATTCATTTTGTTAAAGGCAAAAAAACTTGTGATAAGTAACAGTAGAAGAATAATCCATTTCTTGCGTTTAATAAGTTGCAATAGTGTTAAAAAAAAGAATCCTCCATAAGCCATTCTTGAAATACTTGTAAGAACTCCGGATAAAAGAGGGATAAAAGTTTTGATTTGCACTCTTTTTTCAGTATAGAAATAAATCGTAAGTATCAGGAGATTGAAAAAACCGAGAATATAGGCATGGTAGGTTAATGAAGACGTTCTGAAAATTCCATACCGCCAGGCTATATCTAAGTTGTCCATAGGCATATTGAAGAAAATATATACACTTTTATCAGTAATATCTTTTCCCAATATATATACGGAACCCATTGCCCATACAAATTGTATTAATGCGACAGTTCCAAGGAAAACAGCTATGATTAACAGGAGGCGGAATAATTTCCCGAATTCATTGAAGTTCCTGAAGAAAGCGGCATAAATAAAGATAACGAGGAAGTTTTTTACATAATCAAACGTGCCGATAGATGTTACAAAGAGAGAATTCCCATTGAGAATTCCTGATAGAAGCCCGTAAATACCGAAAAGAGCTAAAGGGACAAGCAAAAAAAAAATAAATTATTTGGCAGCTTCTTAAGCTTATAAAACTCTCCGATTGCAAGTAATAAAAAAACAACAATTGTTAGCTCATCCAGGTTGTTAATGATGGTTGATGCTTTGCTGCTCCACGGAGCAATGTATGTGGAAATAGTCATCTGAAAAGGTAATATCAGAAGAATAGTTGCAAGCCATAATCTGACGAGGCGATTGTAAATAGTGTTGTCAGTGTCTTCTTGATTTTTTATTGCCGATTGCATTTACTGCTAATATCCTTTGTTCTGTCATGCCCGAGATCTTTTATCGGGCATCTATGGTTCGACAGGCTCACCATGACAATGCTGTCACCCTGAGCTTGTCGAAGGGCGGATTCCCGCTCAACAGACTGCGGGAATGACGATTCTTTAAACGGTCAATCTTCGGGCAATGACATTTACTGGGCAATCACAGCTACCCCTTCTTCCTGAAAGAAAGATATCCCTTAAGAGTTTCAAGCCGTTCATTTTTAGGGGCCTTCTCACGATATTCCATGAAGAACGCTAAAAAACATGAAAAGAAGAAGGCGAAAAATGTAGTTGTCAGTGCTTTTTTCAGTCCAAACTTTCGAACCGTCGTCTCTTTGTCAGGCGGAACAGCTTTATCTATAATCTGAATCAAGAAAGCATCTTTGGCCTCATCTATCTTAGCTGATTCATATTGTTTAGCTAAAATATCATACAGGGTTTCGTTGAATTTTAATTCCCTGAATTTCCTTTGATATTCCAGTCCGAGTGAGGGGATAGTGCCTGTTGGAATTATTAAGTTTTTGCCATAGTTTGTATTTGAACCAAGTTTTGCCAATTCATTTTTAAGTACTTTTATTGTCTCTTCGACTCTTTGAAAGTCAGGATTACTGGCTGTAGAATAAGATCTCATCACCTGCAGTTCAACCTCTTTTGCAGTTATTTGTGCTTGCAGACCGGCAATTTTTTCGATTGTAATTGTTGTCTGAGTATCCACCTTCAATAAGCCTGTCTTTTCCTGAAACGTTTTTATATTATCTTCTGCTATAATGAGGGCTTCACGTGCTTGTTTTAACTGCTCTTCAAAAAAGAGCCTTCTTTGTGAAGCTTCAGTAATAGCAAAATTTCTGATAAAAGATTTCAATTCCTCTACTATGGCATTTGCAATATTGACAGCTCTTTCAGGATCTTGGTCCCTTACAAATATTCTCATTAAAGGAGATTGCGGTCCTTTAAGTAAGCTCACTCGACTTTTATCTGTGAAATCAGGTTGAATCGTTAGATTTTTGAAAAACCTTTTTCTTGCTGCTTCTAAATCTTTTGCTCTATAAAGTTCTTTCAACTTAAACTTTTCGATAATCCTGTCAGTAAAAGTCCTGCTTTTGATTATTTCGACCAGCAATTCTTGTTGGTTATAAACATTGCCACGTTTGACAGGGAAGACCCCAAAATCACGTATAAACTGATTTGCTATACTTATATTTTCTTCCTGAGGAGGTAATATTGATGTCTCGGCTTCATAAAAAGAGACCTTAGAGAGCATAGCGACAATAAATGAAATTATAGCAACAGAAAGGGTAATCTTTAAAATCAGATTCTTCCGCTTCGCGAGGATGATAAGATAATCAAGGAGATTTATCCCCTCATCTTCCTCTTCCATATTTTCTTCAGCTTTTTTCAGTTCTTCTGACATATTCTCCTGTTAAAATCCTTGCGGTTATTAAGGATGGATCGTTTAAAAGCAAAAACAATATTAAAGGAGAAACACCCGTAAAGTCAACGAAAGGGGGGTATATATATGGGAATAAACGAAAAATAAAAGGCGCTGAACACTATTCTTTATGCGGAGAGCCTTTTTTATCTGAGCTTATTTTTTCCCTGAGGGTATTCCTTGATATGCCGAGAAATTTTGCAGCAAGCGCCTGGTTATTATTTGTTAACTCGAGAGCCTTCCTGACCAGAAGGCGCTCGAATTGTGAAACGGCTTCCCTGTAAACTTCCGCCCCTCCTCTTCGCAGGATCTCATTTGCAGTATCGGATAGAATTTTTTCAATGTCCGTTTCGCTCTTATGGGTCTGACCTGTTTGTGACAGCCATTCGCAGTCTTTCGGCAACAGGTAATTCCCTGTGCATAAAACCATCCCTCTCTGGATAACGCTCTGAAGTTCTCTCACATTTCCAGGCCAGTCGTATTTCCTGAAACCCTTTAGAATCTCTGATGATATGCCGTTTACTTCTTTGCCAAATTCCCTGTTGAATTTTCTGATAAAATAATTGATAAGGTCTTCGATCTCTTCCTTTCTTTCCCTGAGCGGCGGTAAGGTAATGCATACAACGTTCAAACGCCAGAACAGGTCATCTCTGAATTTCCCCTTGCTTATCAATGACTCAAGATTTTTATTGGTTGCCGCGATAATCCTGACATCTGTTTTAATTATTTCGCTTCCCCCGAGTCTCTGAATGCAGCCGTCCTGAAGCACTCTGAGCATCTTTGCCTGAAGAGAATGCGGCATATCCCCTATTTCATCAAGGAACATTGTGCCTGTATGGCACTGCTCAAATTTACCGATCCTCCTGGTATCAGCGCCTGTAAAGGCCCCTTTTTCATGCCCGAAGAGTTCACTTTCAAGAAGGGTTTCCGGTATTGCAGCACAATTTACGGGGAGGAAAGGTTTATTTATCCTTTTACTGTGCTGATAAATAGCCCTTGCTATAAGCTCTTTTCCTGTGCCGGTCTCGCCTCTTAAAAGCACCGGCACATCGCTCTCTGCAACCTGCCCGATCTTTTTGAATATCTCAAGCATCGCAGGGCTGCTGCCGATAATCCTGTCCCCTTCTTCATCAGAGACCCCCTCAAAAGTGACAGGGAGATTCATTTTACCGGCCGCAACGGCCCTTTCCACAAGCGCTATCAATTGGGCATTGTCAACAGGTTTTGTAATATAATCATAGGCTCCGTATTTCATTGCTGTAATAGCCTTTTCAGAAGTGCTGTAGGCTGTCATTATTATTACCGTAAGAGCCGGATGAACTGCTTTCAGTTTCTTGAGTGTTTCAATGCCATCCAACCCCGGCATGTTGACATCCATGATAATCAGGGCGGGATCAGCGGTAGTCACTTTTTCAAAAGCCTCTTCCCCAGTTGATGCTGTCAGAACTTCATAATCGTAACGTCCGAGGACCCTCCTGAATGAGTGGCAAATCCCGGCTTCGTCGTCTACTACAAGTATTTTATCCATGATATATTTAAAAAAATAATTATTAATTATGAATGAACAATGAGTAATTAAGGTAAATAGCCTCCTTAATTGTTAATTACTCATTACTAATTGATCATTGTTAGTTATTAATCGGCAGTCTCACCGTAAACGTCGTGCCGGCGCCGTTGTTACTGTCGAAGAATACTTTGCCGCCATGTGACTTAACTATATTATATACGATCGAGAGTCCGAGCCCTGTGCCGTTCTCCTTTGTTGTGAAAAACGGCTCGAAAACCTTAGATCGTATGTTTGACGGTATCCCGCCGCCTTTGTCCGATATCACAACCTCCACGAAACCGTCATCTGTCTTTGATGATATATTTATTTCTCCTCCGTTTGGCATCGCCTGAACAGCATTGAGGATCAGATTTAAAAATACATGCTCAAGGAGAGCACGGTCTCCTTTTATATGAGGCAGAGTTTCTATCATGTCTTTTTGTAAAAAAATATCATTGTTTGTGATATCAAAGGAGCAAAGTGACAGTACTCTGTCCATGAGAGCATTAACATTAATTTCTGACACCTGGAAACTTTTATGTTTTACAAAACCAAGAAACCTGGTGATTATTGTGTCTATCTTCTCTATCTCACTGCTGATAATCCCGGCATCTTCTCTCGTCATGTCCGGTTGTTCTCTGAAGGCCTGGAAGAGCATTTTGAGCGTTGTCAGGGGATTTTTCAGTTCATGTGCAAGCCCTGATGAGATCTGGCCGATCGTCGAAATTTTTTCCGCCTCAAGCAGATGAGTGTATGTATATGCCTCTTCCATTTTTTCTTTTACAGTCTTGAGCTCCATTGAAAGCCTGTTGAAGTTCCGGGCCAGGTATCCTATCTCGTCCCCGTAGGAGACATCTACTCTCTTGCCAAACTCGCCCCTGCCGAGGACCTTGGTAAACTCAATAAATTTATTTAAAGGTTCTGTGATCAAACGGCTGAAGACAAATGAAGCGATCATCCCTGCAAGAGTCACGAAAATGATAATAGGCACTGTTATTTTTCTCAACCGTATGATCGTGTTTTCCAGGTCATCTTCTCTGATCCCCAAATGAAGCTCAGATTTTGTGCTGTTAAAAACTTTCACTCCCGCATCCCGGATATACCCCTTTTCCGTGTCAAGAAGCTGAATATTTGTGGCCCTGTTATTGAGGGGGTTCCACAAGAGAATGTCAGGAGGGAGTTCGCTGTTAAATGTATGAGCTATTATGCGGCCTTCCTCATCTGTAACAAAAATATATTCAATATCATCTTCCTTGGTGAGGACTTCGTTGAGGTCCTTTGTTGTCTGGAAATGGTCTTTTAATAAAATATTGTTGGCAACCCTGTCAGAGAGATTGCTTGCTACTGAGAGTGCCCTCTTCTCGAGCTCCTCCCTGAAGGCATTAATGATAACCCCTCTTATTGAAAGGAGGGTGAAAAATACCACACTGACAGCGATCGTTATAGTAAGAAGTGTTATTTTTGATCTTAATTTCATGTAAATATTATTTATTTTGTAGGGGCGGGTTTGAAACCCGCCCTTACATTTTCTATCAATCCATAATTCCGTGCCAGCGCTTTCACTTTTTCCAGTTCAAGTTCGTTTATTTTTGTAAACCCCATAGGCATTTCTGTTTTATCCCAATCATTAAGTATATTTTTATGTTTTCCCAATGGTTCAAACGCAAGAAGGGCAGCCCTTACAGTTTCAACTGTTCTGCTGTCAACAGAGCGGTTATAGGCTATGATAATGCTTGGATATAGTTCTGAAACTCCTGGTTTGACCCCGCTTACAAGATATTTAATGCCGTATTTGGCCTCTCCGATGATATAACCGAGGGTCCCGACAAAAGCAAAATGAGTGACCCCTTTGCCAAGATCCTCGACTGTATCCTCATATTTCTCGGAGAATTTTATACGGAAACGCCGGTCTGTAGCGCCTTCAAGATATTTAAGCAATGGGATATATGTCCTGAAATCCTCTTTTGGATCAAGCCGGAGGTCAAATCCGAACCAGAGGGTGTCCTGCAAGGGGTAATCAACCTCTCCCACCTTCTCGACGCTCTTTTTTTTAAGGCTTACCTTTTTGGGTGTTTCTTTCTTAACACAACCGGAAGTTATCATGAATATAAAAGAGAGGAATATAAGAAAAACCCGGGCAGTTGTTTGTATTGCAATGTCTTTAGGCGCTTTTGTTTTTCCCGTGTAGAGATTGCTGTGAAACATTGCTTCGGATATTATAACTGAACAAGTTGTTAATGTGATATACTGGAATATTAAAGAGCAACAAAGGATAACTTCCAACTGTGCCGCTTGATATTAGCGTTTTTCAGGAGGCCCTTCGCATATTAGAGGGAAGAAGGGCTGATACATTCACATCACTGCCGGGTGCGTCGGGTGCGCTGTTTTTTTCGATGTTCAAGGGGACCTGTCTGCTCCTTTGTGCCTCAGAAGATTCAGCCGGTGAATTTTATTCAAATGCACTTTTCTGGTCAAGATTATTGCAGGTTGAAGCCCCTGTTCTTATTCCGGCAAAAGATACTCCGTTACGATCAAAAAATCTTCTTAGTCTGTACACCTTAAACAAGGGGAAGTTCATTGCCTCTGTTGACGCCATGGTTTCACCGTTATGGAAAATAGAAGACTTCCCTGTGTTCACTATAACAAGAGGGGTCATTATTGACAGGGATGTGATTGTTCAAAACCTTCAAAGGCAGGGATACCATATCGTACCTGTTGTTACCGGAGAAGGCGAGATGAGCATTCGCGGCGGCATACTTGATATATTCCCGCCGGACGAAGAGGATCCTGTGCGTATAGAATTTTTTGACGATGAGATCGAATCGCTCAGGTTCTTTGATATTGACACGCAATTATCTTTGAAAGAAATTAATGATATACATATATGCCCGGCAGCAGAACCGGAGGAAGGCCCAAATCTTCTTGAGTTATTACCGGAATCTCTTTTGATACTGAACGAGCCTGATGATATAAAAAGACATTGGCCGGAGGTTGAAAATTCGATAATTCACAAAATCCCCCTTAATCCTCCTTTGTCAAAGGGGGACATAATAACCCCCACTTTAGAAAAGGGGGGAGAGGGGGGATTTGAAGTCTTTTCCCCTGAACGCAGTAGCATCCACTTAACATCCCTTTCATTACAGGATGGCGGTTTCCACTTCCCTGTTAACAGCGTTGCGGGGCTCGGGATTTTACCGGAAGAGAGAAAGACCATAGAGGATTTTATTGAAAGGATCATTGAACTCCGGGAACAACATTTCATACTTATGGTATGTTCGTCAGAGGGACAGGCAAAAAGATTAAAAGAATTGTTCTTTGATCATGATTCAGACGTCCCAATTCTCAGCGCCAACGCCGTCCTTAAAGATACACGAAGCCCTGTAATAATTATCGGTGAATTGAGCCGCGGATTTACATATCAGAATACTGTAATACTTGCTGAGAGCGATATGTTCGGGAAAAGACCTTCCTTTAAACATACAAAAAGGTCCAGGGTCTCTACGCTCATCTCTTCAATAGAAGATTTCAGGGAAGGCGATTATATGGTGCATGCCGAACACGGCATCGGAAGATTTCTTGGTCTTAAAAAACAGAAAATTGAAGATTATGAGGGCGATTTCATAGTCATAGAGTATCTTGAAGGCGCTAAACTTTATGTGCCGCTTGAGCATATCAATACTGTTCAAAAATATCATGCCCCTGAAAGTGTGAGGCCGAAAACAGACAGGCTCGGCGGAAAGACATGGGAAAAGACCAGGCAGAAGGTCAAACAGAAAATAAGAGATATAGCGGAAAAGCTGTTAGTGATCTATGCGAAACGCTATACGGCAGAGGGATATGTATTCTCGGAAGACACTGAACTGCATAGAGAGTTTGACGGTTTCTTCCCCTATGAAGAAACTCCCGATCAGTTAACCTCCAGCAACGAGATAAAACGCGACATGGAAAGTCCCGTGCCAATGGACAGGCTTTTATGCGGTGACGTCGGCTACGGTAAAACGGAGATAGTTATGAGGGCGTGCTTCAAGGCTGCTTATGATTCGAAGCAGGCAGCAGTGCTTGTACCGACAACAATACTCGCTGAACAGCATTACGAAACATTTACCGCACGGTTCTCGGCTTTTCCTATCAGAATTGATTATCTCAGCCGCTTTAAAAGCAAAGCCGAACAGAAACAAACCCTCAAGGTGCTTGCCGAAGGGAATATCGATATCATCATCGGGACTCACCGTTTGTTGGCCAAAGATGTGAGCTTCTTCAACCTCGGACTCCTGGTGGTGGATGAAGAGCATAAATTCGGGGTAACTCACAAGGAGAAATTAAAGGCGATCAGTGAAAATGTGGACGTCCTGACCCTGTCTGCAACGCCTATCCCGAGAACGCTGCATATGGCGCTTTCAGGCATCAGGGGGATGAGTACAATCGAGACGCCGCCTGAAGACAGGCTCGCGGTAAAGAGTATTGTTTCACGGTTCAATCCCGCAACAATCAAAGAGGCGCTCCAGAAAGAATTAGACAGGGGCGGACAGGCCTTCTTTGTGCACAACCGTATTCTGGATATTTACAAGATTGGGAACTTCCTGAGAGAGCTGGTCCCTGATGCAAAGATAGGCGTTGCTCACGGGCAAATGCATGAAAAAGAACTTGAGCATGTGATGAGGGCCTTTTTTCACAAGGAGATAAACGTTCTTGTCTCAACCGCCATTATCAGCTCAGGACTTGATATACCATCCGCTAATACAATCATTATAGACAGGGCGGACAGGTTCGGACTTGCAGACCTGTATCAACTGAAAGGCAGGGTAGGCCGCTCCAATGTAAAGGCATATGCTTATTTTCTCATCCCGGGCGAAGATATCATTACGGAGGAGGCAAGAAAAAAACTTCAGGCGATCCAGGAACTCGGCTATCTCGGCGCCGGCTTCCGGCTTGCATTAAAGGACCTTGAGATCAGGGGCGCAGGCAATCTGCTCGGCGGCGAGCAGTCAGGGCACATTGAGGCTGTTGGGTTTGATATGTACATGGAGATGCTTGAAACAGCAGTCGCAGAATTAAAGGGAGAAAAAATAGAGCCGAAGACCGAGCCTGTTATTGATATGAAAATTATGGCTGTCATCACAGAAGAGTATATTGAAAATCCTGATCTTAGGTTAAGCATCTACAGAAAGATTGCCTCTGCCAAAAATTTAAAATCCCTCGAAGGGCTGCTTGAGGAACTGAAAGACAGATTCGGCCCGCCGCCCGAAAAGACAAAGAGACTTCTCGAGATCATGGAACTCAAAATACTGGCGATCAAATTCCTTATAACCAGGATACAAAACATAACAGGCAGGATACAAATTATCTTTGCACCCGAGACGCCGGCAACTTCGGAAAAAATATTCTCGCTCTATAATACACGCAAGAAGATGCTGAAATTCCTTCCCGAAGGCGGCATTGAGCTTGATCTCAGAGGGAAGCCATGGAGCGATATTTTCAAGGAATTGAAAAGGGTGATGGAGGAGCTGGAAAGTGAAGCTTGAGCTGAGTTTTTTCCAGTGTGGGGGGGGGAAGCAATTCATGTACATAATTGCTATAATATGTACATGGAGGTGAAAAATGAATACAACAATTATTAAAGACAAACATCTGAAGCTTGACCAGAACAAAATAGACAGAGCGAAACAAATCCTCAATACGAAAACAGAAACAGAGACCATAGAAAGAGCTCTTGAGATAGTGATACATAAAAATAGTGAAGCGGAAGGAAGGAAAAAAGTTGTCAAGAGAATACTCAACAGACGTGCAAAGATGAAGCCCGTATCCGGAGACGCATCAGAGTGGATAAGGGAAGCGAGAGAAGAAAGGGTTAAACATCATGGATTTTAACATTGTGGTAGACGCAAGTGTTGCAATCAAATGGTATATAAAAGATGAGTCTGAAATAAATGAAGCTGTTGATATTCTTCTTGACTATGAAGTTGGGAAGATTAAATTTTTTGTGCCGCGTCTTTTTTATTATGAGACTGCGAATGTTATTCATATAGCAGTGCAAAGAAAACGTATAACAGAAGACGAGGGTAAAAATATTATAAATGATATGCTTGAAATAAAAACTACACTTGTTGATTCAGGGGAATTGATACGAGATGCTTACAGAAACGCAAGGAAATATAATATATCAGTATATGATGCTCATTATCTTGGAGTTGCAAAAGAACACGGAATGATACTCTATACAGCAGATAGAAAATTATATAATTCAGTAAAAGAAAAAAAGAAATATGTTAAATGGATCGGAGACTATAAAAGACTCGAATAGATATTTTCACGGAAGACAACTTTTATTTCTATCGAAAATAGAGGGACACAGAGCCTGTCTAAAAACTGCCATTTTTTATTTTTGTCATGCCCGAAGTCTGTAATCGGGCATCCAGAAGGCATTGAAAAAAATAAATTCCGGCTTAAGTCTGTCCCCGAAGATAGTAATCGGGTGACTGCCGGAATGACAGACAGACAAATTGAGTTTTTAGACAGGCTCTGTGTCCCTATTTAAAAATCATAAATAATGATATCACCTGCGAGTCCTTATATCTTGCATATCGAATAATAAGGACTTCTAACCGAAATTAGCGGCGTCCACTTTCGTTTTATATGGAAGACTTCAAACGTTAAAAAATAGTTTTTCGATAGTTGTGACTATAAATGCAAAAGAAGATAATACCTGCGTATGAATATGATGAAGGAATGTGATAACCGTAGGGGCGGGTTTGAAACCCGCCCTTTCAATATCACTAACGGCAGGCAAGGCAATTATGGCATATCATTCCCATAGGTTATATTGCCGGTAGAAGAAAGGCTTTAGTATCGTTCGGCTGAATATATGACCGATTGGTTTCAACATCCATCCTATAACTGATTTAGCCCCCTGACACTTCTTACAATATGGATGTACAAAACGAAACCTTTTAAATCCATTAATAATTGTTCCCACTCCTGGTGATGACAGTATTTCCTGAAGTGAAGACTTTTGTACATTTCCTACTGAAGTGTGACCATTAATATCAATACAACAAAGGACTACATCACCGTTGTAAAGAATGCCAAAATGATCTCTCATACCAAAACAATGTCCAGCCCAGGCATTGTGGACATCTTTATTATTAAAAGCATCTGTCCAATTACTCAAAAGATAAGTCTCAAAAAATATATTCTTGTAAATTTCTACAACATTCCATCTATAAGAGACGAGTTTATTCAGTCTTTCCAAAGCCCGTTCTCTCTTATCCCCATGAATATCGAGTAAATCATATATGTGATTGGTCCAAATGCTGAAGTTGTCACGTAATTCATCAGCGGAAGAGTTGATACTGATTGAATTTGTTTTCTCAGTTATCTCTTTCGATGAAAATCGCGTATTCAGGAATCGGACCTTTAAAATAGTCCCTTTTTCTTTTACGTTATAAGCCTTGATAAAATTGAGGATACCTTCAGAATAATTTTTAAATGACAGGTTATGTGCCTTTCTTAAGGCGAAAGACCTCTCATCGGGCGTCTGAAGAGACATATCTATCTGATGGATATTGTAAGTGATAAGACGCCTGCCAACCTCGCCGTTGAGTCCTGCTCCATTAGTCGTGAGTCCGACATTGATTTTTTTCTCCCGGGCATAATCCAGGATCTCAAAGAAATTGGGATGTAGCGTCGGCTCTCCCATTATATGAAAAGTGATCTTGTCACAAATGTTATTTGATTTAAGTTCATTAATAACACGTTTGGCAAGTTCGACATCCATATAACCATAAGGCCGCTTCATCTGAGCTTTGGGACAAAAGACACATTCAAAATTACAAATATTTGTTAATTCGATATGTACCCGCTTTAATGGAAGATCGATGCAGCCAATACGCTTTCTGTTGTTATTAGTATTCATTTAATCCCGGTCATGGAGTCTTTATTTTACTTGAAAGCACAATAATCTTCTGCCTTACCTCTGACCTTGTTTTGTCATCAAGTTAACTGTCTGCAAAAGCGGTTCTGCAGGAGTGGGTTCAAACCTGTATTATACATTTTCTCATAAATGCCTTGACAGCGCCTTGCACTGAGTTATAAAGTTAATAGTTAATTTTCAAGTCAGCTGATCCTGTTCATCAGAATAGGACGATATATTTCAGAACAAGTTTTGTGAAAGAGGTGATTTTTATGGATAAAAAAATACTTAAACAGACTCTTGTACTTATCAAACCTGATGCACTCAAAAATTCGTTGACCGGCTATATACTTTCTCAGCTTTCCGAATTCCATACCGGCCTGCGTTTTGCCGCGACGAAGATTGTCCATGTCAATAAAATGCTTGCTGAAGAACACTATGCTGAACACCAGGGGAAGGTTTTTTTCCCTTCTCTTCTGGAATACATCATGGGGCATCTCCATTATCCGGGTGAACCCTGGAAGCATCGGGTAATTGCAATTGTGTATCAGGGGCCTGATGCGGTAAAAAAGATGCGTGATATTGTGGGTCCGACAAACCCGCATATTGCCAGAGAGCAAAAGCCGGGATGCATCCGTGCGCTGGGTACAGTGGTTCCCATTAAGGATGCTGAAGGGAATGTAGTAGGTGAGCGCATGGATAATCTTATTCACGCCTCTGCTAATGACAGTGATGCTGAAAGGGAAACCAAGCTTTGGTTTAAGCCCAATGATATCCCGCCGTTCATGCATGCTTATCCAACCGGGATAAGCATGGATTATTATTTTCTTAAGGATAATAAACTATGCATGAAGGAAGAGCCGGGCAGTCTCTGCTTTATCGTACCAGGTCAAACTGTATGGCAATCTGATCTCGAAACATTACATTCACTGCAACAGGGAATTTCATCATCCTGTTCTATTGCATCAGTAGTTGCCAAATATTTTATTAATGAAAAACCGGAGAATGATTAGCTCTGCCTGGATAATTCATAGGGGCGATTCGGTGAATCGCCCTTTTGATTGATGATTTGTGTATGACGTTTCAATAACAGGGGCGAGGTACACGGCGAATTTATATTGCAAGTTTTTTAACGAGCTTTCTGACAGCCGAACATGATTCCCTGAACTGCGCCTTCTCTTCTTTTGAGAGTTTTATCTCAAACACTTTCTCGACGCCTTCTTTGCCTAAAATTACTGGCACGCCTACATAGAGGTCTTTCACCCCGTATTCTCCGTTAAGATATGCGGCGCACGGCAGCAGCCGTTTTTCATCAAGGAGGATCGATCTTATCATCTGATATGTCGCAGCGGCAGGGGCATAGTATGCGCTTCCGGTCTTCAGCAGGTGGACTATTTCGGCTCCCCCGCTTCGTGTCCTTTGTATTAATAAGTCAATCCTGTTTTTCTTCATGATCTCAGTTACCGGTACTCCCTTTACAGTCGTAAACCTCGGAAGGGGCACCATCTGGTCGCCGTGTCCGCCAAGTAACATCGCCTCTATATCTTCAGGAGATACATTTAATTCCCATGCAAGAAACGTCCTGAATCGTGCTGCGTCGAGCACCGCTCCCATTCCCATAACGCGTCTGCATGAGAATTCCGTGGTCTTCCATACAAGCTGTGCCATTGCATCCATAGGGTTTGTTACGACGATAATAATGGCATTCGGCGAAGTCTTCGCTATAGCTTCTGATGCAGCCTTAACAACGTCTGCGTTAGCATGAAGGAGGTCATCTCTGGACATGTGTGGCTTCCTCGGGAAGCCAGCTGTTATAACAACAATATCAGAGTCTTTTGTGTCGGAATACTTGTTAGTTCCTTTAACAGAAACAGAGGAACCCCAAAGCGGACAGGCTTCTGCAATATCAAGAGCCTTACCCTGTGGCATGCCTTCTGCTATGTCATAAAGAACTACATCAGCAAGTCCTTCTTTTGCGATCAACTGTGCTGTCGAGGCGCCGACATTCCCAGCGCCTATGATAGTGATTTTCTTTCTCATTGCTACCTCGTAAAAGTAGGGGAAATTAATGAATTGCCCCTACGATTAATTAATGGATAAACATTATAACCGGGATATATTAACATTAGAAAGCTGTTAACAGTATAATAGAGACAATATATTTTTTGTGACAGCACGAAATTCATGTTGTTATATAACCTAACAAAAGGAGATACATATGGCCATAAAAAAAGAACTGCTTGATATCCTCGCATGCCCTCAGTGCAAAGGGGATCTAAGATTGAACGAAGCCGGAATCGGCCTCATTTGCGACAGGTGCAAACTGCTCTATCACATTAAAGACGATATACCTGTCATGCTGATCGATGAGGCTGAAAAGATCTAAGGCTGACTTATTTAAAGACCTGTCTGAAAATGTAGTTCACGTTCTTTGTGTAGTAAGACAGGTTGAAAAGCTTTGCTATTTCACCTGAAGACAGATATTTCTTTATCTCTTTATCTTCTTTTAAAATTTCCCTGAAATCTTTTTTGGCGCTCCAGCTTTCCATAGCGCTTCGCTGCACAAACTGATAAGCATTTTCCCTGCTCATCCCTTTTTCAATCAGGGAGAGCAATACTCGCTGGGAATTATAAAGACCGTAGCTTTTATTGATGTTCTCAAGCATTCTTTCCGGATAAACAACCAACCCCCCAAGAATCCGTGTCACCCGTGCAAGCATATAATCAATGAGTATTGTGCTGTCCGGTACAATTATCCGTTCAACGGAAGAATGACTTATATCGCGCTCGTGCCATAATGCAATGTTTTCCATTGCAGCCATTGCATTGGAACGCACAACACGTGCCAGTCCGCTCAAATTTTCAGAGCCGACAGGATTTCTTTTGTGCGGCATTGCGGATGAGCCTTTCTGTCCTTTCTCAAACGGTTCTTCAGCCTCAAGCACCTCTGTCCGTTGAAGATGCCGTATCTCTACAGCGATCTTTTCAATAGTTGCTGCTATAAGCGCAAGGGTGTTCATAAATTCTGCATGCCGGTCCCTCTGAATTACCTGAGTGGCAACCGGCGCAGGTTTTAATCCGAGTTTTTTGCAAACATACTGTTCAATGACTGGGGGGATATTCGAGAAGGTTCCGACCGGACCCGAAAGTTTTCCGTAACTGATTGTTTCCTTTGCGCATTGTATGCGGAAAAGATTCCTTTTCATCTCTTCATACCACAATGCAAACATGAGCCCGAATGTTGTGGGCTCTGCGTGGATGCCGTGGCTCCTGCCCATACGAAGGGTGTTTTTATACTTCAAGGCGTTGGTTTTCAGGACAGCCATAAGTTCTTTGACATCGTTGATGATAATATCTGAAGCCTCTCTCATTTGAACTGCCAGTGCGGTGTCGAGGATATCAGAAGATGTAAGCCCCTTATGGATGAAGCGTGAATCAGGGCCGACGTATTCGGCAACGGAAGTTAAAAATGCAATTACATCGTGTTTGACTGTCTGCTCTATCTTGTCAATCCGTGCGATATTGAAGTTTGCCTTTTTCCTGATCACGGCAAGGCTCTTTTTCGGAATCTCTCCAAGCCTGGCCCATGCCTCGCATGCGGCTATCTCAACATCAAGCCATTTCCGGAATCTGTTTTCCGGCTCCCATATTTTCGCCATTTCAGGTCTTGAGTAACGCGGTATCAAAGTGCCCTCCTGTTAAAATTGCTGATATCATAAATGCCTTCTTATGTGTTTTCTGCTGTGTAAATACTATATCATAAGACACCTGCCTGATTTCCATAAAATTTTTATCTATATGCTACCCCCTCAGTAAAGAGTGGTAGTTACCCTCTCTTATTAGATAGTGTGACGTTAAGTCCCCCTTTGAAAAAGGGGGATGAAGGGGGATTTTTTAATAAAAACATTCATCAAAAAATCTCCCCTTACCCCTCTTTGCCAAAGAGGGGAATTAAATACGCCATCCTTCTCTGAAGAGTTACTCTTTATAATTTACCTTGACACCCCGTAAATGTTTCTGGTACAAAATAGCGTATGCCGCCACGTTCAAAAATACTCTTTCAATGTCAAAGCTGTGGATATGCGAGTCCGAAATGGCTCGGGAAGTGTCCTGACTGCGGGGAGTGGAACAGTTTTGTTGAGGAAGAACGCGTTGCAAAACTGAAAAAGCAAAAAACAGCTGAGCCCATCGTACTTTCAGAGATTTCAGCTTCTACAGGTATCAGATATTCTACAGGGATTAAGGAGCTCGACAGAACCCTGGGTGGTGGTGTTGTCAAGGGTTCGGTTGTACTGATAGGCGGAGATCCAGGAATCGGGAAATCTACAATAATCCTGCAGGCGCTTAAAGGGCTTACAGATTTGGGAAAAGTTCTTTATGTTTCAGGAGAGGAGTCGCCGGAGCAGATAAAGTTAAGGGCTGAAAGATTACAGATAGCTTCTGACAGGATCATTCTCCTTCCGGAAACTTCCCTTGAAGGAATAATCTCTGTAGCGCAGGATATTAAACCGCAGGTTATAGTTATAGATTCCATTCAGACGATCTTCTCGCTTGAGCTCCCTTCTGCTCCCGGCTCGGTGAGCCAGATAAGGGAATGTGCAACAAAGCTGATGTTTTTTGCCAAAAAATATGCAGTCCCCCTGTTCATTATCGGACATGTTACAAAGGAAGGGGCCATTGCAGGGCCCAAGGTGCTGGAACATATTGTTGACACGGTGCTCTATTTTGAAGGAGACAAGGGAAACCCTTTCAGGATTTTAAGGACCGTAAAAAACAGGTTCGGCTCCACAAATGAGATCGGTGTCTTTGAAATGCAGGAATCAGGCCTGAAAGAAGTAGACAACCCATCGCAACTTTTTCTTTCAGAAAGACCTCTGAATGTACCGGGTTCTGTAGTTACTGTGAGTCTCGAAGGCACGCGCCCTTTGCTTGTTGAAATTCAGGCTCTTGTTACCACGTCGAATTTTGGAGTTCCACGGAGGACGGCGCTCGGCGTCGATTATAACAGGATCAATCTTCTTATCGCGGTTCTTGATAAACGACTCGGAATGCATCTTGGCGGAATGGATATCTTTGTAAATGTTGTAGGCGGATTGAAAATTGATGAACCTGCAATCGACACCGGCATCATAGCAGCTATTGCTTCTTCTTATAAAAACAGTGTAATAGGGACTGGAACTTTTACGTTCGGCGAAATAGGATTGTCCGGTGAAATAAGGGCGATCGGACAAACTGAAATAAGGATTAAAGAGGCCGCGAAGCTGGGTTTTTCAAAAGGGATCGTCCCTGTGAGCAATGCCCAGAAACTTGAAGGATACGGAATAGAAATCATCGGTGTTAAAAATGTTGAAGAGGCAATTGAAATACTTTTCTATTAGTATTTTCGCTAAAATTATTAAAGACAGGATACCTCGCTGCGTCCGTAATGACAAAGCGGGCTCTAACTCCTTTTTTTTTCTGCTTACCCCTTACTCCTTACTCCTTACTCCTTGCTGTTTACTGCTTACTGCTTACTGCTTTATCGGTTGCGCTCCCAAAGCTATCGCTCCTGTACCGCCTCAATACAGAGAAGAACTTACTCTCGCCGAGATCGTTTCAAAGGCCAGTGATGGTATTCAGGTATTAAAGGCAATTGCGGATATCAGGATTGAAAAGAATAGTGAATTGTATGACCAGATCAATGCATCTGTGATTTTTCAAAGACCTGACCGCGCACACATGAGGATGTACAAATTCGGCATGCTCGTGAGCGACATTGTGATGAAAGACGGAGAGCTTTATGTTCTGACCGGAAATAAAGATACAAAACTTGCAGGCCTGATCGAAGAATTCCTCTATGCTGTCTTCTGGTGGGACGATGTGGAAGGAGGCGTTCTCTCCAGAGAAAAAAATGAGTATATAATAAGAACGGCGAGTAAAGAGATTCATCTGGATAAAGCGACGCTTTTACCGGTGAGGCAGGATATCAGTTTGTCCGGCAAAACTGTTCACG
Source organism: Thermodesulfovibrionia bacterium (assembly GCA_020057065.1). Taxonomy (GTDB): domain Bacteria; phylum Nitrospirota; class Thermodesulfovibrionia; order UBA6902; family UBA6902; genus SURF-23. The sequence goes on along the minus strand of JAGVGM010000270.1, from coordinate 5,790 downwards.
TAAAATACGCTGAACCGCAGAATTATGAAGGATTCTGGTATCCGTCAAAGCTGGAAATATATGCTGATGATTTCAGGTTCAGCGTGAAGATCGACAAATTAATCAAAGATCCTCCATTGGGAGAATATGATTTCAGGATTCCATCATGAGGATAAATGAAAGACAATCCATTTTTATATGAAATAAATACAGCGGCCTGGCTTTATGAACTGTCTCTGAAATATGGAGCGCCTCTTACCATAGGAGACGTTCCTGCACATGAATGGGGAAAAATCGCGGCCATGGGATTTCATTATATATGGCTCATGGGGATTTGGAAACGAAGCCGGATCGGGAAGGCAATATTTATGGAGACGCCCGAATACAGGCGTCTCTTTGATGATCCTGCGCGCGGATGGACGGATGAAGATATCCCCGGCTCTCCCTATTCCATAGCAGCATATGAACCTGATCCGCTGATAGGTAAATGGGAAGATATTGGCATGGTGCGGGATGAACTTCATAGCCGGGGCATAGGGCTTATCCTTGATTTTGTCCCAAACCACACAGCGCCTGACCATCCCTGGGTCATGGAACATCCTGATTACTATATACAGGGAACCAAAGAAGATTTTCAGAATGAGCCGGAAGCCTTTTCGCTGATAAGTATCGGGGGCAAGGTATTGTATATCGCAAGAGGCAGAGACCCATATTTCCCGCCCTGGACCGATACACTGCAATTAAACTACTTCAATCCTGAAATGCGTACCGCGCTCATACGGGAGTTGAATAAAATTGCGTCATATTGTGATGGCGTAAGGTGTGACATGGCAATGCTCGTCCTCAACGAGATCTTCAGCAAAACGTGGGGACCGGCCGGGGGAAATTCATCTCATGAGCCACTGAAAAACGAGTTCTGGAAAGAGGTCCGGGATGCCTTTCCGGGATTTCTCCTGATGGCAGAGGCATATTGGGATAAAGAATGGACATTGCAGCAGCTGGGTTTTGATTATACGTATGATAAAAGGCTTTACGACAGAATCGTCTCATCCTCTGTTCAGGATATTTATCTTCACCTGAAGGCAGATATTTCGTTTCAGAAAAAAATGACCCGTTTTATAGAAAATCATGATGAACCAAGAAGCGCAGGGATATTCGCTAAAGACAGGTTGTTTGCGGCAGCTACACTCTTCTCCACACTACCGGGGATGAAACTTTATCATCAGGGGCAGTTAGAGGGAAAAACAATCAAGCTGCCTGTGCAGCTCCGCACGATAAAAATTGAGAAGCCTGATGAGGATATAAGGAGCTTTTACGAAAAACTGCTTTTTATTACAAAACAGGATGTCTTCCATGAGGGCGAGTGGCAATTGAAAGAGGTGTTCTCTTCTGTGGATGAGAGTTTTCAAAATATCATAGCCTATACATGGAAATCGTCCCTGCGGACCAAGCTTGTAGTGGTTAACCTGAGCCAGAACCTTTCGCAGGGCAGAATCCTTTTAATGAATGAACTTGCTGGTGAGGGAGATTGTCTTTTTCTTGATGAATTGAACAATCAACAATATGTGCGTAAATGTGCGGATATTGCAACTGCCGGATTGCATGTGATACTCGATGGGTATAAAGCCCATGTGTTTGATATCCGGAATTAATCCGGCAATCGTAAGGGTTGTTTGCAGATTAATGTACAATTGTAGGGGGACAAATGACTGCCATTTCATAGGGTGAAAAATAGACACCTTCCGACTGAAAATTTCTATCGCTTATCCTTAGATTTAATCCTGCTAAAAACTGAAAGTTTTACCTGCAAGTCAATATGATGATGGAATGTGAAATTGAGGATTACAGGTTAAGTCAACGCGCGGGTAAGCCGCGTGCTTTTCGCGGCGGTCTTGACCCGCTGGTTCTGCCTCATTTGTATTTTCTTGGAAACCACTCTTTTCCCGCTAACCATAAAAAGATGTCTATCTCTCTCAGGGTAAATTTTTCGAGCTTGTAAAAGCTTTGAAAGCTCTTAATGATTTCGATAAAGCGTCCGTAGTCTTTAAGGTCGACTTTGTCGAAACCATTGAAGTTGTCTGCTGATTTATAGTGCAACATCATCTTTTCAACAAATGAATCGAAGATCGGATAGCTGGTCGGTTTGTGATGACTACAATACTTTGATGCGAACGAGTAGAAATTTTTCGTTTTTTTCTTTATTGAGATTCGCGCTATGTCGTTCACCAAGAAATAGTCGTTTGCTTTGAGCCGACTATCAATATCTTTTGCAAGGATATGCTTGGCTACTGAATATGTGTCGAAAATATTGGTACTATAAAAATCGTTGAGGGCACTTACTTTCAACAGCACATGCTCAATTTTCTTATTCTCGGGGCACAGATTGTGAAAGAGGAGGCCCAGAGAGGCCTCTTGGAGCCGGTAATTTTCTAACTGACCCCACTTGCTAAGATACGCTGACATGAGGTTAGGGCTTGGCGTCAATGGCACTGGCAGCGTTACCACATTACGCATGACGCCTGTTTCCCGTCTCTCAAGATTTTCTGTGTCTATTTCTTCATCGGTGATGCTGACATCTTCGCCTTGCCTAAGGGGCAGAGTTAGTCTGATCGGCTTTTGTGTTTTGTCGACGACTATTTGTCCTACAGTGCGGGACGCTGCATAAATCTGAGCCAAGAGTGCATGGTCGACGTCCTTGTAATGCCTTTTCTCCACATTGCGGCGGTGAGATTCGGTGCCGTAGAAATCAGGATAGTAGGTTTTGATGGTTTCACGGATCTGCTGAGGAGTCATGCCTTCTGGACGCGTCCGCAAGATTTGTCTAATTAGGTCAACAAAACTCAAATGCTCCTCCTCATATCAAGATATAGTCAGTGAATCGAACCATGAAGCTCATCAAAAAGCAATAAATTAATTTGCAGACGTAAAACCATCATAGGCTGAAAAAGCGCCGTGTGGTTCGATTTCACTGCATTGTTTGGATACAATTCTTTATTTATCAGTGCACTATTTTTTTAAACAAGCACTATTAAATATTAACTCTGATGCTGTTTCGGGAACGATAAATTTCCATTCATTTGTTTGCTCTGCAAAAGCTATGCTTTCTTTTGCAATATCTATCTTTCTAATTTTGCGTTGTACGCAATCAATTTCCAGTAGATCCTTACAATTAGCAGTATTTGCTATGGTATTGACCCAGACCCTAACGATATCCTCTGATGGTTTTGACTTTGTATTATTATCAATGAATAATTGCAGACCATTTAATGTAGTTCCTGCTTTTTCCCACCGTTCAGATAATTTAATTTTATCTTTATGAATGTTATCTTGATTTATCATCAATGCGACTGGAACCGTCTTTTTTTCAATCGTTAAGGATGCCATAGGTTTCTTACTGTCTGAAGTCGTATTGGAGCTTGAAGGACTATTAGTAAGATTGGCAATATAAAGTGAATCGAATCTCCACATCGCTCCTGTAAGAGGATCAACAATTAACATCCCTATTCCACCCCCTAATAAAATGTTGCCCAAATACCATCCGTTCAACTGACTGCTAATTACATTAGTTTGCTTCTCATAGCCTTCTTTTTCAAAAACAACAGTGTAATCAAGTCCGTCAAAATAAGCTCTACCAGCCTTAAGAATTAATGTAGTAGGTGTTGTGCCTGTATACATTTTCAGACCGTCTTCATTTGTGATTGTTATTTTAGCTTGTTCAGGGTTACTGCTAATGGTGACAGGCCAGTCTGACTTACTAAAAATAGATGCACAACTGCTTAAAAAAACAGCTATTACCAATAAGCCGATCTTTTTCATTTTCCAGCCCCTCCCAAATAAAATATAAAAATTAACAGACAATACGCCTATTATTGAGTTAATACATCATGTCCAGTAATAAAGAAAACTATATGAAGTTGGTTTTTGCTGAAAAAGATAGTTTATTTTGAAACTAAAAGAGGGAATAAGCAAGGAAAAAATACAGGCATAAGAAATATTGATTTATTCATACCAAAATAACCGATTCAATCAGGGATAAAGGGGTCAGACACGATTATTGACATTTGCGAGAGAAAAAATACTCCGAGTAGCATGGAATTAGGGGCTGACTTGACTATTGAGAATTGTGTAGCGGCGGGAGGTATCTCCTGGCGCTTCCTTTTGCCGATGATATTGCAGAATGTTTCAACGATTGATAATAGCTTTTTGCCTCTGCTACAGAAAGCCTTTTATCCTCTTTGACTTCATCCATCAGTTTCGATAACCCGTAGTTTTCTATTAACTCCTCTAAAAGGTCAAATTCCTCAATCGGTATTTGAACGGCAACCGGTTTCTGTTTTTCATCAAGAAGTATTTTTTTGTGGATTTTTAGCATAGTTTGTCCCTTCCTTTGCTTGATATTTTAACATAAATTTTTCTAAAGAGGAATAATCTGCCGCTTCTTCCTAATTCAAGGTTTCTTTGACCACAACGAGAACCAGGGTCAAGTCTTGCAACGTGCAAGCGGTGTTAATTTTAAAGAGAAGAATTTGGTAAGATAGCTGCAACTTAGTGAGGGGACGAACATGGCGAGACCTTTTAAGGATTGAATATAAAGGGGCAGAAACAGCAAACAGAGCATCAAAGGGGCCTTTGATCTTGATGTCTCAGTCCAACATAGTTCCATGAACCCGGAGAGAGCAAAGGATTTGCTCACTTATATCACTTGATTTATTATTGGACTGGTCTATATACTAGTCTATACTATATTTACATTATAGGGGGAAATCATGAAGATCGAAATTGGTTCGTATGAAGCAAAAACAAAGCTCCCTGAACTGCTGCGGCAGGTGAAATCCGGTAAAAGCTTTACCATCACCAACCGTGGGGAACCCATTGCGGATTTGGTTCCCAGTTTGGGCGTGAGGACAAAGGACAAAGTTGAGGCAGCAGAAAAACTTAAGGCATTCATGCTGGCCGATCCGGTGCGTGGTGTCAACATTAAGGCACTCATTGAGGAGGGGCGCGCATGAGCTTTGTCCTTGATAACTCAGTGACCATGCGCTGGTTTTTTGGTGACGGTAAACCGCAAGAACTTGCCTATGCTGGCAAGGCGCTTGATGCGATGAAAGAGGCCAACGCATTTGTTCCCGTGATATGGGGACTGGAGGTGGCAAACGTCATCGCCAAAGCGGAAGCAAAAGGCCTGGTGACAGAGGCGCGGAGCGGGGCCTTTCTTGAGATGCTGGAAGGGGTTGATATTGAGGTGGACACGGCCACATTCGCACACGCGCTGTCTGCTACGCTTCAACTGGCGCGGCGATACAAGATATCCGCTTACGATGCATCCTACCTTGAGCTGGCCTTAAGATTAGGCCTGCCATTGGCCACCCTCGACGAAGATTTGCGGAAGGCGGCAAAGAAAGCGGGCGTGAAAAAGTTTATTTGAAATCCCAAACGGAATCCATCGCTACCCCAATAATCAAAGGAGGATTACTCAGAGCCAGGGTCAAGTCTTGCAACTTGCGAAGTCTGCAGGGTCAAGTCTTTGATCTTGATGTCTCAGGTCAAAAGTGCCAAAGCGCCATAAAGAAATTTTGTCTTATAAAGAAGAGTTAATTTTATTGATAATAGTAAATCATCAATACTATCCAGACTGAAGCAAGATCGTTGATATATGCGAAAAGTTACCAATTTTCGGTCTCAATAAATTCTGAAGATATTTAGCTGCAATCCTTAACCCACCTTCCGCAGTTTAGTTCTAATGTCGATACAAAAGAGAGTGTAATCACCGACTGACCTTGGGACATTGCTTGATAGTCGAACGGTCTGCGA
>JAGVGM010000069.1 GCA_020057065.1 Thermodesulfovibrionia bacterium | reverse complement strand
GCTGTTGATGGAAGTCCTGGAGGAATTATTGCAGTAGCAGACACCCTGAAGGATAATTCAAAAGAAGCTGTGGCCACATTATACGGGCTGGGACTTGAAGTAATCATGATCACAGGAGACAACCACCGAACCGCCAATGCCATAGCCGAACAGATAGGAATAAAGAGGGTGCTTGCAGAAGTGCTTCCGGAAGTTAAAGCCAGTGAAGTCAAAAGATTGCAGGCAGAAGGGAAAAAAGTGGCCATGGTCGGGGATGGGATCAATGACGCCCCTGCGCTGGCTCAGGCAGATGTTGGCATTGCTATTGGCACAGGAACGGATGTTGCCATGGAAGCAGCTGATATCACCCTTATCAGTGGAGATTTACAAGGTGTGGTTACGGCAATTGCTTTGAGTAAAGCCACTATAAGGAACGTCAAGCAGAACCTTTTCTGGGCATTTGCTTACAATACCATTCTGATTCCCGTTGCTGCCGGTGTTCTCTTTCCCTTTTTCGGAATCCTCCTCAATCCCATCTTTGCAGCGGCTGCTATGGGACTCTCCTCTGTTACCGTAGTGTCCAACGCTCTGCGATTGAGGAGATTTAGGTCGCCTGTTACTACAACGAGTTAGTACTATAGCGACAGTTTTTGCGTAACCTCTGGGAAATATTCTTCAAATTGTGCCTGTAATGCGGAAGGGATAGCCAGCATGAATAATCCTCCTATTACTGAATATTCTTAAAAATGACATGATATACAGAAAGACAAATTAAATGGTTGCAAAAAGATTGTCAAGAGATTATATATTACTTTATAACGAGTTAAGGGGTATCTGAGAGGTCAGGGGATCATGGGCTGGATAAACAACATAAATCGTTATTGCATAGAGCTCCGAAGTAACCCATTGAGTTGTGGATTTGAACAGTAACTTGTGATCTTTCTGTGTATTACTATCGATGTGGGGATATACAGAACCATATAATAACTTGTTGTCGAGGACGCCCCGCGTCCTCGACAATCGCTGCGGATGATCATCCGCAGGCTGCTCGGCGCTTCGCGCCTCACAACCAGCGAATGCAGCAGTCAATCCAGTCGGCAAACAAGTTTGCCTCCTGTCTTGCTGCTGATCCACAGCGATTGCATGTCAAAAGTTAGAAATTCACGAAAATTCAAAAAAGGATCATCTAGTGAATGAAAACAATATAGGTGATTTGCTTCTTGAAAGTCTCAATAGCAGAATCCATGGATTGACTAAGACTAAAACATCTATGCTAAAAGAGTCCTGTGTTTGGTGTCTCACTAAATGTGAGCATTCAAATGGTGTCATGATCGAATCATTATTTTGTGACCGATATGGTTGTTACCGTGTTGTTTGGGATGAAGATAGCATAAATTTAAAAGATATTTTTAGGGCATACAACAGCGATGATGCCATAGAATTTGGTGCAGAAGCCATCGCTCTTTTGTTGATTAAAGAACATACTCCGTATACAGCAATAGAGAGGGCAGTAAAAGGCACTGGAATAGATTATTGGTTAGGATATAAATCTAATAACCCTAACATATTATTTTCAAAAACCGATGCACGGCTTGAACTCACTGGTATTTTAGAAGAAAAGGGGACTAATACCATAAAAAACAGGATTAAGAAAAAGATGAAACAAACTGAAGCATCAAACCGCACCTTTCCAGTTTATATTTCTGTTATTGAATTTAGTCGTCCTAAAGCAGAAACGATAATGAAAAATGCAAACAATTAAAGAATTACATGATAGGGCAATGAATTTGGCTGAAGATGCCTTCCATGCCCAGAAAAGTGGCAGGGAAGCGGACGCAATCCGTCTTTTCACTGATGCACTTGAACTTGAACAGGAAGCGGCACATTCTTTACCATTGTCTGAGGAATCAGAACCAACCCGTTCGATTCTTTTCAGAAGCGCAGCATCTTTAGCATTTAACTCAAAAAATTATGAGTTGGCCGATAGGTTGATCGCTAGAGGACTTTCTGGTTTTCCTCCACCGGAAATTATGGAGGAACTAAAAAACCTTTATGAAGACGTTAATTTTATGAGGCATCTCTCTGCAAAAGGTTTATTAATTGATCCAAATCAATGGCTAATGACTATTTCCGGAGATGCCATACGGTATGGAGGAACTGCTGCAGAATACCTTTTAATAAGAGTAGAGAAAATAACAACACTATTTTATAGAACTGTTGAAAGACTTCTTAAGCTTCCTTATCGGGCAAGCGGAGGTGTTAATAAAACTATTAAGGATGCCTATGGGCTGTATATAAACGCATTTGCCCCGAGTAGTTTCGTAGTCTCCTTTCAAATTGGCAGGCCCGATCCCCAAATGACTCTTTTCCCAGATCTAAAAGAAGCGAAACTAGAGCCCACAGAAATTGTAGATGAGATTATGAGTTGTTGTGAACTCTTTGAAGCTAATGAGTCTTTGAAATTTAAGGAAAAATTCAAAGATGAAGATTATTATCAAAATTTTGTTGGGTTAGCAAAACAAATCGCACCAGACGGAAAAAATGTAAAATTAGTAGGATTTACCACAATTAGGGAAGGTAGGGAAAAGTCAGTTGCACTTAGGAAAAGCCGAAAAGAACTGAGAGATACTATAGAATCTATAGAAGGTGAAACTGAACATGAAGGTAAACTTTCAGCCAAACATACAGGTATTTTAATGCAAGCCAAAAGTCCGCTCAGAGGAAAATTCGGAACAGTTAAATTAATCGAAATGGAAACAAAAAGGGAACATATGATTAATGTTCCAAGATCAATAATGAAAGATGTTGTGCAACCTTTCTATGAAGAAATGGTAACTATTCAGGGTTATGAGCAGGATGGCAAAATTATCCTAGAGGAAATTAATTTGGCATCTGAAGATTAACTCAACTTACGACCATCCAACATTTCGCTGGAGGTAGACGTGGAAATACTTGCGCATTTCCACTCTCCTCAGCTCCTTATTAGCCAAATACGGAAGAACATTATGACAGACACCAAAGTCTACGGTGAATACAAAGGGCCTTATCGTCAGAAAAGCGTCAAGAAGCGGATCGAAGCCCTATTCCTCGACAATCTCGGCAAGGTTCTCGACCGAGAACTTATTCAGCGCGCAGCACGCGATCCGAAGACAAAGAAGGAACCCGAGAATTGGCACCAACGTTTGTCTGAACTTCGCACAGACGATGGATATACTATCCTTTCATGGCGCAATAGAGGCGACCTGAAAGTTCAGGAATACTTGATGCCTAACGCGACCAAACGGACACAGGTAGGCAAGCGCGTCAGGCCCAACAACAAGACCTGGATAGCGATTCTTGAACGGGCCAAGTACCGTTGCGAATGGATGGAAGGCGGACAAGCCTGCGGACTTCATGAGGGAGAGGTTGACCCTGTGGGCGGTGGTCGCGTGAAATTGACACCCGATCACAAAAATCCCCATTCTCTTGATCCAAAAGCTGATCCATTTAATCCGAATCAGTGGCAGGCATTGTGTGGACGTCATCAGGTCACCAAAAAGAACTACTGGGACTCAAGTACCGGCAAAATGAACACTTATGCCATAGTTCAGTTCTCAACACGCTCGGAAAAGGAAGTTGTTTTCAGGTTCCTCCTGGACTATTTTGGCTACGGAATGGACGAGAAAGGTGAGATTAAGCGAAAATGATTAAACACGATAGCGTCGCACATCCCGAACTTCTGGATGCCCGTGATACAATCGTTTCTGAATTAGGGAAGAACGGCGTTGCCATTCTTCCTCCTCTCGACATTGAGTTGTCTTCCCAACTCCTGTTGTCACTCGGATTTTATGCACAATGCTGTGTTCTTGATCCTTGGTACAACAAAGGGGTTGGAGGGGTGCGAGATGACTACGATGACTATGTTCCGCACCTACTGATGTGCGTCGCACCACTGTCAGATCATGTTTTTCTTTGGGGGTTTCCCGAAATAGTCGCGAGATTTGTTCGTATACTTCCGGAACCACTAACTCTGAAATGCTGGTTGACATGGTTCTACAAGAACTCTCCATCTCGCATTCGCGGCTGGCGATCGGCACAGATGACTTGTCTTCACCTTACAACACCCAACGCAGTGATGCATGTTGAGAATTTCCTCAATGACGTGCAAAGAGAAAAGATGGAACAGGGAAAGCTCTTATACATTCCTGGGCCCCCTAGCGTGATAGAGGAGTCTCTATTGTGCGGATTTGTTGGAAGAAATGAGCAGACAGGACATCCTTCACAGAAACCTCTTTCCGTGATCGAGAAGACGCTTCTCATGGCCACCGCCAGAGGTGAACTTGCCATTGACTTAATGAGTGGATCTGGCACTACTGGGGAAGCATGTGTTGCCAATGAACGATACGCTATTTTGTGTGATATATCCGAAGAATACACAAGGATAGCGGAGAAACGACTCGGAGTCGCTCGCGTTGATCTCGATGAGTCAATCTTGTCGCTTGTGAATTCGCGCGAACATCGGCTCCCACAATCTACGGTCTCCTTGCCTGAAGCCCATCCTCGCCCTGCCGCTCCACATCTGCGTGGCCGTCGCGATCAACTAGAGTTGAAAATCCGATAGATGGGGCGAACAAGGGGTTCAAGACCGATGCCCCTTCGGACAAATTCTGGGGACATCAATACTTAATTCTTCAAAATAGTTTGTGGTCTCATAGTTGACTAACATTCGCTCTTCGCCGTTTCCCGTTTAACAGCCCTTTGTTGGCCAGATGATGAGATTTGGAAATGGTATGATCAATATCTGAAATGGATAAACAAAGGTGACGGCTAACAAGCCGACCGCTTATAGCGTTGTCTGATTGTAAACATTAGGCACGGGCATCTCAAGCAAGATGCAGATCGGAGTGTAATCAACCGTGGGAGGTATGTGAAAAGTCATGAACACGATTCAAGAAGCGGAAAAGTTACTAGCCGCGATGACGCGCGCCGAAAAAGCACAACTACTTCAGTGGGTAGTACGCGATTTGGGTGATGCCTTTCCTGGCATTGAAAGCAAACCCGATGTCTGCGGCGG
>JAGVGM010000314.1 GCA_020057065.1 Thermodesulfovibrionia bacterium | reverse complement strand
GAAGAAATATGGAAGAGATTATAATTATAAAATCCCCCTTCATCCCCCTTTTACAAAGGGGGAGACAGGAATTAACCCACACTCTTACGCGAAGACCCATTATTTTAAAACCTTTAAGTATTGTCAGAAAAAACCTTTCGTTTTTGTAATCGGTTGAAATATAATCATATACCTCTCTTAATTATAGAGAGGCAGGCTTATGGCTCTTATAAAACAGGATGGATAACCATAAGAAGCATAGCGAGGGCATATTGAATGTCAGGATTAAACGAAGCTGATACTTGTCGTGTCTATATAACACCCGCCTTGAAAACGGCGGGCTGGTGTGATCCGCATTGGCGAATTGCTGAGCAACATTATTTTACGGATGGGCAGATTTATCTGGTCGGGGACGGTTATAGTCGGAGAAAAAGGGGGAAGGCTTTATGCCGACAGTAAAGAAGGCTTTGTCTATCGAAAGAAAGAACGGTGAAGTTTTTAGTCATATCCGAAAAAAATGGCTGATAGAGACGCCTGAAGAGCGTGTCCGTCAAGAATACCTTTGCGTCTTAGTTAATGAATATGGCTATAGCCTTGATCAAATAGATGAAGAGCTATCTGTTACTGGCAGAGGCGCAGGAGACGCACGAGCGGATTTTCTAATCTGGCGCACACAACAGGAAAAGACTGACAAGAAAACAGCATTAATTGTTGTTGAGTGCAAGGCGGATAACGTAACGATTGATAACAAAACTTATTTGCAGGGCGCTAACTATGCACAATATGAGCGGGCAAAGTTTTTTGTTACTCACAATAATCGTGAAACCAAATTCTGGAAGGTCGATCTTGATCGGCGAATGCCCAACTATGATGAGATTGAGGACATCCCTCATGCAGATGCCACAGATAAAGAGATAGAAGAAATCATTTCTCGTCTGAAGGTTTTTCGTGAGGACGAATTTGCCGACCTTTTACATCAATGTCATAACATCATACGGAACAGGGAAAAACTCGATCCAGCAGCAGCGTTTGACGAAATAGCAAAGATATTGTTTGTGAAAGTCTGCTTTGAGAGAAAATTGAAGACTGGCAAGCAGAGAAAGAATCTTTTTTCCAAAGATTTTCTGGTACAGCAGAAAGACCTCTATGAAGATCCCATCGATACGCTGTTCGCCGAAACAAAGAAAGAATATCGCGCCGATAAGATCTTTGAACAGAATGAAAAAATAAATCTCAAATTTAATACTGTCAAAGACATCGTAGAGAAACTTGAGCGGTACAATCTTTCCGACACTTCAGAAGATGTAAAGGGGATTGCCTTTGAAAAATTCTTAGGGCGGACTTTCCGAGGTGAAATAGGTCAATTCTTCACGCCACGGACAATCGTTGAGTTTATGATCAGAATGGTCGAACCCAAAGAAGAAGATGTTATCTGTGATCCCGCTTCCGGCTCCGGCGGCTTCCTGATCAGATTTTTTGAGATCGTCAGGGAACAAATACTACGCGATGTCGATAGACAATACCAGAAGTACAAGGAAGAGATTGAAGCCGGGAAGTATTCCAGGAAAAAGAAGGCCGAGCTGTTGAGGCAGAAGTATGAACAGTTGCAAAGGCAGATCAATCCCTATGCAAGCAGAGAGAAGGCGACCCGCGATGATGCTCAAACTTCTCGCATATGGAAGCTTGCCAATACATGCATTTATGGTTGTGACGCTAACGACCGGATGGCACGCACCAGCAAGATGAACATGATCATGCACGGCGACGGTCACGGCGGAGTTCATCATCACGATGGTTTCATAAACGTCAATGGCATCTTTGAAGAACGCTTTAATATAGTGCTGACTAATCCTCCATTCGGTGCAAATGTTGAGGATTCAGACATAATAGAGGAATCGCATGTGACTGTGCCTGAGGATGTGGATAAACGCTATAGAAACGAATACGGAAGTTTGTACAAGGAGGCGATAGAAAAAGTCCGCGCTGCGATAGGGAAACCAATTCTCGACCTTTTTGACTTGCCCAAAACCGGCAGAATAAAAACAGAAATCCTCTTTATCGAGCGCTGCCTTTCTCTCCTGAAGCCTGGCGGGCGTCTCGGCATTGTTCTGCCAGAGGGTATCTTAAATAATCCGTCTCTTGCGTATGTTCGGGAATACTGCGAAGACAGGGCTTTTATCAGGGCAGTGGTTTCGCTGCCTCAGGAGACCTTCTTTTCATCCGGGGCAAGTGTTAAGGCATCGCTTCTTTTTGTGCAGAAATTCACGGCAAAGGAAAAGACGGAATTTGATGTTCTGAAGGCTTCGACCCTGATTGAGATCGAAGAAAAATACAAGGAACAGAAAACCCAGTATCAAGAGGTTATAACAAAGACGAACTATAATCAAAGTGATTTTTTACCTGAGGGAATAAAGACCCATTCAAACGAGCAAAAGGCGCAGGCTTCCGATAAAGCTAACGAGGCGAATGTAGAACTTAAAGAAGAAAAAGACAAGGCTAAAAAGGTCCTCAAGGAGCTTGAGAAGATAATTACAAAAGAAGCAAGAGCGCTTCTCAAAGAAAGATTCAGCTATCCGATTTTTATGTATGAGGCTGAAAAGGTCGGCATTACAGCGACAGGCGAGGCCGATTACAACGAGCTTTATCCTAATGATAATATACCGCCGGATATTGAAAAGACCTGCCTGGAACTTTATCGGGAGTTCCGAAATAATCCAGAGGCGCTCCTCGTATCTGAGAGTTCGGAATGAAGTCATCAGCAAGAGCAATCATTGTCTGGTGGAGGTACCTTGACAAATGGATAGTGCCAAAACACATTTTATTATCTTCTAATCTTCCGTCCGGCTGGTCACTTGTTAAAGGTGGAGAAATAGTTCGCCAGGTTGAGGAACGAGTAAAGGTTGATCATGTTAAGAAGTATAGAATGGTAGGTGTTAGGTGGTATGGAGAAGGAACTTTTCATAGGGAAACAGTAAAAGGGGATTCTTTGAGTGCGACGTACGTTACACCCTTAGTGCCAAACTCTTTTATCTATAACCGCCTTTTTGCCTGGAAAGGGTCCTTTGCTGTGGTTCCCGAAGAACATGCCGACTGTTTTGTTTCAAATGAATTTCCACAATTTGTAGTCAACAACGATAGAATTTTGCCGCGATACCTGTATTTGTTCTTTATGTGTGACGCAACAATTAAGGCTGTGAATAAGGCATCAATTGGCTCATCGGCAGTCAGCCGCAACCGATTTAAAGAAGAAGATTTCTTAGACTTTGAGATTCCCTTGCCGCCGCTGCCAATTCAGCAAGCGATTGTTGAAAAATGGCGAAATACAAAAGAGGAAATAAAGGCAGCTTCAAAAAGAATAGATACTCTTGAAAAGAACATCGCCGAAACTGCTCTCAAAAACGTGGGGATTGAACTTTATCCATTAGAAAAACGCCAGAAGTTCTTTTTGATCAATTGGAACGAACTTGAAAGATGGGGTGTAGAGTTTAACCGTTGGAAATGGAAATTATCGGAACTGCTCTTATCACATAAGCATCCTATGGTGGTGTTATCTGATGAAGCTTTTATAAATCCGACGGACAATGTTTTGTTGTCTGATGATGAATTGGTCTCCTTTATTCCTATGGAGGCTGTGTCGGACAAAACCGGAGAGATCGCGGCTCCGCAGATTCGTAAATGTCGTGAAGTAAAGAATGGATATACACGGTTCAGTAATGATGATGTCATATGTGCCAAGATAACGCCGTGTATGCAAAATGGGAAATGTGCCGTTGCAAGAAACCTGAAAAACGACATTGGTTTCGGATCGACAGAATTCCATGTAATCAGATCAAAAGATAAAAACAGGCTTATTCCAGATTATATTTGGACTTTACTCCGGCTCGATCATTTGCGGCGAGCCGCACAGAGATATTTTATTGGCTCTGCTGGCCAACAACGAGTTCCTACTGATTTTCTTGCGAACCTGCAAATCCCTCTTCCCCCCGTTGAGATTCAAAAGACTATCATTGACGGCGTAAAAAAGGCTTATCTGGAAATTGCCCGTGAGCGCGAAGCTGCTGAGAGAAAATCTCTTGACATTAAAACCGAGATAGAAGCGCTGATACTTGGGGCTAAGAAGATTGAAGCGTTATGGCTGTAAGCATAAGAATAAATCAAACCTGCAGCCGAACTTGAAAGCCTTATGCCATCAGTTCTTTATAAGGCTTTCAAAGGAGAGCTGCGAAAGATAAAAAGAAGTTACTCGATGAAATATAATATAATTAATAAAGGTTGTAGCAATGGATATAGCGGAATCGACAAATAAAGTCCCGATCAGACTCACTGACGAAAGATGGGTTCATATAGTTGAGAACCATGACGATATGGCTGGTTATTAT
>JAGVGM010000070.1 GCA_020057065.1 Thermodesulfovibrionia bacterium | reverse complement strand
CCATATACATTAGCCAAGCGAAGAATAATGCTATGTTGACCAAATTCACGGGCATAATATTGCAAATATTTCTCGCTGGTTAATTTGTGAATTGAATATATTGTTAATGGGCTGTCTTGAAAAGTCTCATTGACGGGCAATTGAGCGGGGAATCCGACAAGATTGCTCGAGCTTGCAAATACTATTCGTGGGAAATACTTTTTCAATCGGCATACTTCTAACAAGTGAAGAACTGAGAGAGAATTGACTTCTAAATCCAGAAGCGGATTAAATTCTGACCCATGTTTATGTTCATAAGCAGCAAGGTGAAAAACAACATCAACGTTTTCTAAATTTGACATCCAGACTGCGCGATCAGAGATATTACCTTCGATATCATCAACATATGCCTTGCCTGTCAGCGAGCCAAACATAGCACCAGGAAGGTCAACACGGATGATATGACAATCTGTCTCACGCAGTTGTTCAATTAGGTTGGTTGCAAGATAACCAGCACCACCAGTTATCAGAATCTTTTTTTTGTAGAAGCAACTGAAATTCATTTGATCGAAGGCCCCATGATCCAATCATATCCAATCGCTATGTCGTCATGCGGAATCCTGCCCTCATCCTTTGGATTGTACACATTAGATGTTACATAAAATAGGTGCGCTGGCCCGCTAATACATTTGCAGCCGTGTGCCACGCCTGGTGGAATCCGCAGAACTCTTGCCGGCTGGTTTTCACCCATGAAAAGTTCCATGGTTTTTTTATAACTCAACGAGTCAGGACGTGCGTCATGTAATGCTACTTTCAAAACACCCCCCGCCACATACCACCAATCCACTTGCTTTTTGTGAATATGCCATGCTTTTGCAACACCTGTGTACATTAATGAGTGACTCCATTGACCAAATCCCTCACTGAAAAAGTCATCGGTTACACGTATGATCTCACAAAAAAAACCTCGTTCGTCGGTGTGTGTCACCAAGTCTTTAATTACCACGCCTTGAATCATGTCCTCTCCTCCCCATAATATTGCGCTATTTTCACTACCGTCTGTAAATCCTCCTCAGGCAGTTCCGGATAAATCGGCAGAGAAAGCACCTCACATGCAGCCTTCTCGGTCTCTAATAACTTATCACTTCTGCGTACTTTATCACGATATGCTGGTTGAAGGTGCACTGGTACTGGATAATGAATTAACGCGCCCACACCCCGTGCTTCGAGAAAAGCCTGCATTTCATCACGTTTCGTAGAACGGATAACATATAAATGATAAACGTGAGTCGATTCTTGTCCTCGTTTCGGCGTTACAAACCCCAAACCTTCCAACGCATGATCATATTTCGATGCCAGATTAGCCCGCGCATCATTATCCGCATCCAGGTAACGCAACTTGACCCGCAGAATTGCTGCCTGTAACTCATCGAGTCTTGTGTTCCAGCCGGGGATTTTGCTTATGTATCTTTCAGTCCAGCCGTACTCACGCAAGAGTCTAGCTTTTTCAGCCAATTCTGGATTACACGTCACGACCATGCCGCCATCGCCTAAAGCGCCTAAATTCTTGGTCGGGTAAAAGCTAAAGCAGGCCATGTCACCCCACGAGCCCACACGCCGACCTCTATACATTGCCCCATGCGCTTGAGCACAATCTTCAATTACACGTAAGCCATGCTTTTTAGCAATATCCAAAATAGGCAGCATATCGGCCGATTGGCCGTAAAGATGAACAGTAATAATTGCTTTTGTATTTGGCGTAATGGCCTCTTCCAGTTTATGTGGATCAAGGGTGTAATAATCTGGTTCGATATCAACAAAAACCGGTCTCGCACCCGTTAATTCAATCGCTGCTACGGTAGCTACGGCGGTATGAGATACTGTAACTGCTTCATCACCCGGACCAATACCGCAAGCTGCCAAGGCAATATGAAGAGCCTCGGTACCACTACCAACGCCAATACCGTGGCTTACACCAACGTATTCAGCAAATTCGGATTCAAATGCCTCGGTTTCTTCGCCGAGAATATACCAGCCTTTATTCAGAACTCTCTGAATTGCCTTATCAATTTCTGCTTTGTGTGCGTTATACTGCGCTAAAGGGTTGCTGCAGAGAATCATTAGAGCACCTTTACTTCCGGAACGTATACGATCCATTTGCCCCCGGATGCCATAAATTTCTGCTCTTTCGCCATGATTTCTTTTGCATGGTTGTAGGCAAAAAGCAGTGCGTAATCAGGATATTTTACAAGGAATTTTTCGTAGGGACGAACAGGAATATGGGCACCGGGAGTGAATTTGCCCTGTTTAATGGGTGTAGTATCCGAGATAAAATCTATCAGGTCCGGCCCTATGCCGCAATAATTTAATATGGTCGTGCTTTTGGAGGTCGCCGCATATCCTACCACCCGTTTCCCTTCTTTTTTGATTTCCCTTAAAAGGAAAGTCAGTGAATCCCTGGAATCTTCACAGTTCCTTCTAAACCTGTCATAAACCAACTGTTTATCAAGGCCCATGGCTTTTTCTTTTTTGAGATGCTCGAGCACGTTGTTTGAGGCAGGACGGGCCCCTTTCCGGGCAATCACATATCGCATAGACCCACCATGTGACCATTGCGGCTCTACATCGATAACTTCCATGCCGTGCTGCCCAAAAAGATAGCTGATCGAAAGGATTGAAAAGAGAAACACATGCTCATCATAAAATTGGTCATAGGACGTATTTTCTATAACGTCCCCCATATAGGGGTCTTCGAACATCACAATGCCATTATCTTTGAGCAGTATTTTTATGCCTTCTATGACGGAATGGAGGTACGCTACATGGCACATTACATTGGCCCCCAAAAAGGCATCCGCTTGCCCGTACTCATTAACAATTTCATGGGCAAGTTTTTCGTCAAAAAATTCCGAGATAGTGTTGATCCCCTTTTTTATTGCCACTTCAGCAACGTTTGCCGAGGGCTCAACCCCTAAGTGACGAATATTTTTTTCTTTAAAGTGTTGTAGCATAATCCCGTCGTTACTCCCTATCTCCACCACAAAAGGGTTATCCGAAGGAAGATAATCCGTCATCACGTGATCGGCAAATTCCTTGAAATGAATCGCCATTGCCATGGATGTCCCTGAAAAGAATGCATAGTTTTCATTAAACATCTTTTCCCTTGCAGGCTGTTCGACCAACTGTACCATTTTGCACCTTTCACAAAATGCAACTTGTAACTCAAAAAAATACTCTGACGCAAACTGTTCCTTCGTAAGAAATCCGTTCGCGATTGGCATCTTACCAAAAGACATAAACGGCTCTATTACTTTGTCACAAATCAAGCATTTTGACATTCGCAATACTCCTCCACGGTTTGGTTTTATTCACGATCTCTTATTGACTTCATCGGGTTTGGATCGGGCTATTATATAAGGCTCAACGGGCTCCAGATGAACCAGCTTTCTTTGTCGTGATGGTAATGCTGGAACAATATGAGACAAAATATGAGAAGTCAGATAATAAATCTGCGCTATCCACGAACCCAGCAATGGGATTCCTTTTATTTTATTCCACCGGTGTAACTTGATATCACGTGTCTCACAATAATTTCGATTCTCATAAATAGTCACCACGAACACCTCAAGCCAAGCCGCAATGGCCTTGAGAAGTCGATCTCTTTCCTCTCTTGTTTGAACCCCGGCAAATTGATCCATCGCAACCCCGAATTCCGACAAGGAGTTATTAACAAGGCATCGCTCCAGAAACTGATTGTCAACCACAAGGGTGTCACCAAACATGGATGTACTGCTTTGCCGAATATAAAAAGAGAAAGGCATGACTTCTATTTTCCCATTCATTAACATCAAGACATGGGTCAGCATCTCCATAACGATCATTTCTTTAATAGACAAAGTAACGAGTGACTTCCACACCTTTTGGAACGACGCTGCACGAAAGATGGAATACCAATTTGCATAGTAATCATACCT
>JAGVGM010000123.1 GCA_020057065.1 Thermodesulfovibrionia bacterium | reverse complement strand
ACTCAATCTGTGGCACCACATTTTGGAGATTCTCAAAGAACGATCCGCTATTGATGCGGGTTTGCGAGCACTAACCCACTCACAACTGTAAAAGAAAAGCTTGGCTGAAATTGATAACGGTCCATTTGTTCGCATGTCAAGGACTGTGCGAAAAGCATTGTATGTGCGGTTTAGCGGGATTTTGGTTATAGTGAGCAGTTAAATATATGTGTGGTTTTGTCGGTTTCCTCCCCTACCAAGCGGGGTCGTGTGGCCAGCCCATTTTGCAACGCATGGCCGATACCCTTGTGCATCGGGGGCCGGATGATGGCGGTTATTGGCTGGATGGCGATGCCGGTGTGAGCTTGGCCCATCGCCGCCTTTCCATCCTTGATCTTTCTCCTGCCGGTCATCAACCGATGACTTCACCTTCGGGTCGATTTGTAATCGTTTTCAACGGCGAGATATATAATCACCTTGAGATCAGGGAAGAACTTGAGAAATCCAGCAATCAATCTCACTGGCGAGGACATTCGGATACCGAGACACTGCTGGCGGGATTTGAAGAGTGGGGAATTGAAGCAACACTGAAGCATACTGTCAGCATGTTTGCCCTGGCGGTGTGGGATAAAACAGAGAGAACGCTGACACTTGCACGTGACCGTATGGGAGAAAAACCGCTCTACTATGGTTGGAACCGTGGGGTCTTCCTGTTTGCTTCAGAATTGAAGGCGTTGCGCGTCTATCCTGGATTTGAAGCGGAGATTAACCGTAACGCTCTTACCCTGTTCTTGCGCCATAATTGTATACCTACACCTTACTCTATTTATCGTGGGATCTTCAAACTTTTACCAGGTATCATGCTGACCCTGCGGCAGGAAGGCTTTGGTGCCTGCCCGTGGGATTTTGATCACCCACCTTTTGAATCTTTTCATGCCCGTGGCGTTACGTTTAGTCCCTATTGGTCGTTACAGGATGTTGCGGAACAAGGGCAGGCTCATCCATTTACTGGTACGGAGAACGAGGCCGTGGATGAACTGGAGCGGGTGGTAACATCTGCTGTTCAATCACAACAGATTTCAGATGTGCCGCTTGGGGCGCTCCTGTCCGGTGGCGTGGATTCATCCACCATTGTGGCGTTGATGCAATCGCACGCGTCTCGACCAGTGAAGACATTTACCATCGGTTTCCACGAAGCCGACTATAATGAGGCTGAATATGCAAAGGATGTAGCTCGTCATCTGGGTACGGATCATACCGAACTGTATGTGACGCCGGACGAAGCACTGGCAGTTATTCCCCGCTTGCCGGCATTGTACGATGAACCATTTTCAGATTCATCTCAGATACCGACATTTCTGGTCTCACAGCTGACCCGGCAGCATGTGACCGTTGCGCTGTCCGGCGATGCGGGGGATGAGCTTTTTGGCGGATATAATCGCCATTTTTTGACGAGCGCCATCTGGCGAAATATTGGCTGGCTCCCTATCAATATACGTCGTGCACTGGCGATTGGCATCACAAGCTTCTCACCCTCTTGCTTGGATCAGCTATATTCCCTTGTGGCACCTGCCGTTCCAAAGAGATTGCGCACAGCGCGAGTAGGCAACAAGGCACATAAGCTGGCGGAGATATTGACAGCCACCACACCGGAGGGGATTTATCGCGACTTAGTATCACACTGGAAGTCACCGGCCGATGTTATCCTTGCGAGCTACGAGCCACCGACGCTCCTGACAGACCGCTCTCCGCTGGCTAAGGTGGCAGAATTTGAACACCAGATGATGTATCTCGATTCAATAAGCTACCTGCCCGATGATATTCTGGTAAAGGTGGACCGGGCCGCTATGGGTGTTTCTTTGGAAACGCGTGTGCCTTTCCTGGATCATCGTGTTGTTGAGTTTGCCTGGCGTCTGCCGCTTGAGATGAAGATTCGTAATGGTTCCGGCAAATGGATTCTCCGGCAGGTACTTTATAAATATGTACCTAAGAAATTGATCAAGCGACCGAAAACAGGTTTTGGCGTGCCGATTGATTCTTGGCTCCGCGGGCATTTGAAGGAATGGGCGGAAGCGCTTCTGGATGAAAGTCGTCTCAAAAGGGAGGGTTATTTCAACCCGACACCAATCCGGCAAAAGTGGGTCGAACACCTTTCGGGACAACGAAACTGGCAGTACCATCTATGGGATGTGCTGATGTTTCAAGCTTGGCTTGAAAGTCAGAAAAATTAGGGGAATACACTAAATGTCTCAAAAAGAACATGTAGTTTCTGTAATAGGATTAGGCTATGTAGGTTTACCTGTAGCCGCTGCATTTGGAAAAAAAATAAAAACTATTGGATTTGATATTAACCAAAAGCGCATCCATGAGTTGAAAGCAGGGATTGATCTGACACATGAAGTTGAAGAAGATGACCTTAAGTCTGCAAATATCTTATTCACTAATAATGTTGAGGACTTGGCATTTGCCAATTTTCATATTATTGCAGTTCCAACGCCCGTGGATGATGTGCGTCAACCCGATTTAACGTTTTTATTAAAAGCTTCAGGGGTAGTAGGTAGTATCTTGAAAAAAGGCGATATTGTGGTATATGAATCAACTGTATATCCAGGCGCTACCGAAGATGAGTGCGTTCCCGTGCTGGAGGAGGCGTCAGGACTTAAATGTGGAAGCGATTTTAAAGTAGGTTATAGTCCGGAGCGTATTAATCCGGGAGATAAGGAACATACGTTTACAAAAATAAAAAAGATTGTTTCCGGCCAGGACAATGAAACATTGGAAATTGTGGCACAAGTGTATGGTTTGGTAGTGACAGCGGGAATATACAAAGCAGAATCCATTAAAGTAGCAGAGGCGGCAAAAATAATTGAAAACACACAGAGAGATTTAAATATTGCGCTAATGAATGAACTGGCAATAATTTTTGATAAGCTTGGAATCAATACACAGAAAGTCTTAGAGGCGGCTGGAACAAAATGGAACTTTCTTCCGTTTAAGCCGGGGCTTGTGGGTGGACATTGTATAGGTGTAGATCCTTACTACTTGACCTTTAAGGCGCAAAAAATTGGTTACATGCCCCAAGTTATTTTAGCTGGAAGAGGCATAAATGATAGCATGGGTAAATTTATTGCACAACGAACCATTAAGGAAATGATACATGCTGGTCACCACATCCTCAACAGCGTTGTGACGGTTTTGGGGTTGACTTTCAAAGAGAATTGTCCTGATATACGTAATTCAAAAGTTATTGATATTATCGCTGAACTCGAAGAATACGGAATACATGTCCAGGTCAGCGATACTCTGGCTGATTTTGATGTTGTTAAAAGTGAATATGGAATATCTTTAACACCCATGGATATGCTTAAACCGGCTTCAGCTGTGGTTATAGCAGTGGCTCATGATATCTACCGCAAATTATCAATAACAGATTTGATTAAGTTAACGGATAACGACCCAGTCTTGGTGGATGTAAAGGGAATCTGTGATTTAGAGAGTTGTAAAATCGCCGGAATACGTGTATGGCAATTATAATGCCTCTCAAGGTGGAATTGTAATGATTAATCCCTATAAAGAAATAAGAGAAGTTCTTTTGATGAAGCCAAATACCTGGTTGATTACTGGCGTTGCAGGCTTTATTGGATCAAATTTGTTGGAGGCTTTGTTAAATTTAAATCAGCATGTCGTTGGTCTTGATAATTTTTCCACGGGAACTATTGAAAATCTCGATGATGTGAGGAATTCGTTATACGAAGTTAAATGGCAAAATTTTAAATTTATAGAAGGTGATATTCGTAACTTGGAAGATTGTCGCACTGCTTGTGACGGAGTTGATTATGTATTACACCAGGCAGCCATAGGTTCTGTGACACGCTCTATTGAGGATCCAATTTATACAAATGAAAACAATATAACAGGTTTTCTAAATATGCTGATAGCTGCACGGGACGCAAAGGTTAAACGGTTTGTATATGCATCTTCGAGCTCTGTTTATGGTAATCATCCTGCCCTACCCAAGATGGAGGGAATGACAGGAAAGCCGCTTTCGCCGTATGCAGTAACAAAATATGTGAATGAATTGTACGCGGATGTATTCATGCGTATTTACGGTTTAAAAATGATTGGTTTGCGATATTTTAATGTTTTTGGACCAAGACAGGATCCAAATAGTAGTTATGCGGCTGTTATTCCAAAATGGTTTAGCGCTTTATTGCACGGAGAGCCTTTATATATCAACGGAGATGGAGAAACGACTCGAGATTTTTGCTTTATTGATAATGTTATCCAAGCCAATATATTATCGGCTTGTGTTAGAAATGAGAATGCCCTTGGACACATTTATAATATAGCATTTTCAGAGCAAAACACATTAAACCAATTGTTTTATCTGATTCGTGATGAGGTTGTAAAACACAAGGCTGGAGTTGCTGGTCCAGAGCCTATTTATCGTGAATTCAGGGCAGGGGATATACGTTATTCACTTGCAGATATCAGTAAGGCAAAAGAATTGCTTGGTTATTATCCAAAATATTCACTTAGAGACGGAATTGGTAAAGCTGCTGAGTGGTATATCGTAAAATTGTCAAAAAAGCATTTGTCTCAATAAAACAATTTTTTTAGATGATGTAAGATGTTGGAAATATTTATGTTTCAATCATGGTTGGAGAGTAATACTTGAGTCACCCTAAGCTCCTCTACTTCATCACCGAAGATTGGGTTTTCTGCTCTCATCGACTGCCACTTGCCCTTGCAGCTAAAGATGCTGGATATGATGTGGCGGTGGTTACTAATGTTAACAGACATGGTGAAGCTATTCGTCAGGCTGGAATAAGGCTCATTCCCTTCAATCTTTCACGACGGAGTATGAATCCGCTGTCAGAGTCAGCTGTGATTGCCCGTCTTACCACGCTTTATCGAAAAGAAAAACCAGACATAGTACACCATGTTGCGATAAAACCAGTCCTCTATGGCTCGCTTGCTGCTCGGCTTTCAGGCGTATCTCATGTAGTAAATGCCCTTACAGGTATGGGTTATGTCTTTACTTCTGATGAACCGACAGCACGGCTTTTACGTCCAGCTATCAGTAGCTCACTCAAGAAACTCCTAAACAGTAGCAAATCAATTCTGATACTCCAAAATAAGGATGATCGCTCCATGTTTATCCGTAAGCGCTTTATCTGTGAAGAGAGAATACGGTTGATCAGGGGATCAGGGGTTGATACCGCCGTTTTTTTTCCAACACCGGAACCAGCTGATATTCCGGTCGTTATGCTGGCATCTAGAATGTTGCGGGATAAAGGAATTATAGAATTCGTTGAAGCTGTCAGACAACTCAAAGCTCGTGGAGTAAATGCTCGCTTTATCCTGGTTGGAGATACTGATCTACATAATCCCTCGGCAATACAGAAAAAACAGCTAACTGCCTGGCAGGAGGAGGGAATAGTTGAGTGGTGGGGGCAGCGCAATGATATGCAAACGGTACTGGCACAATCGCACATTATTTGCCTTCCTTCGTACCGTGAAGGGTTGCCCAAGGTTTTACTTGAGGCAGCATCATGCGGGCGTCCGATAGTAACAACCAATACTAATGGGTGCCGAGAGATTGTACGCAATGGAGAAAACGGTTTGTTGGTTCCTATTCGTAGTACAGTAGAATTAGCAAATGCAATTCAGAACCTGATTGAAAACAAGGAATTACGTCAAAATATGGGAGAACGGGGACGTAAAATTGTTGTTAGCGAGTTTGCCGTGGAAAAGGTTATTTCAGAGACAATGGCAGTCTATGAAGAGCTTTTAAAAAAATGAAGGTCTGGTAACAGTGGCAACGGCGATAATTGGTCTTCTTATTTTGCATACTAAATGAGATGTCGCCAACTCATCCTGACACTTTTTATGCTAAGACCAAACGTGCCGCCGAACAGATTGTCTTGAATGCAAGGGACCCCAACGGTCAACCATTGGGAACCGTGTTGCGTTTGGGTGCGGTTTATGGCTCCCGTATTAAGGGAAACTATGAACAGCTGACTCATGCTCTAGCACGAAATCGCTTTATTCCTATCGGAGACGGTCTCAATCGACGGACGCTGGTTTATGATAAGGATGTCGGTCGTGCGGCTGCACTGGCTGTTTTTCATCCCGCTGCGGCAGGTCGGATCTTCAACGTAACTGATGGTAAATTTCATACTCTGAACGAAATCATTGAATCTATCTGCTCTGCCCTTGGCCGTAAACCGCCATGGTTGTCGTTGCCTTTGTGACCAACGCGGACATTGATCAGTTTGATCGAAAAGGGTGGCCAGTTTGTTGGTTTAAAACCGCCGGTTACAAAGGCGATCATTGATAAATACACAGAGGATATTGCTGTTGACGGCGGTCGCCTTATGGGAGAGCTTGAGTTTAGACCGGAATATGACCTTTGGAGTGGATGGAAAGAGACCATACAAGAAATGCGTGAAAAAGGTTACTTATGATCCGCCGGTATAAGCGTCGAACCTGAAATCGGCGAGTAAATTCAAAATAGACTGATCTTTATGTAGTTAAGAAGGAAAAGTACCTGGGGTTCTATCAGAACAAAGAGTTTATGATCTCAACATCTTAGTAATATCAATATGTTACAGATTTAGGGCGTACTTCCCCCTGAACAAAAAAGAAGAGTTAGAGCAGTAAATTTCTTAGACCCGTAGCGGCATAAAATCATTGGCTACAAACCAGGTAAATCGATCAAGATTAGCCTTTATAGTGAAAATCAGATGCTCTAGCTTCCGGTTGGCTGCCAATCGTATCTTCGTATACCAACCGCTCCCAACAATATTCCCAGGAAGATTCAAAACAAGACGACGGATGGTCTGAACCTCATAATTAGTGCCCGGCATCGTTGCCCTCTTAAACCAATTGACCAGGTTGTAGGCAATGGCTTTAATCATGGCAAAAGCTCTGTTACGAAGCATTTCATGCTGGGAATTCTGATCTAAGCCAAAACCGTCTTTTATCTCATCAATCCTGTTTTCACAGTTGCCTCTTTTATTGTAAAAACGCCAGACCTCTTCGGGAGACTCCTCCATATTGGTCATAATGGCTTGGTACTTATAGAAATAATTGTCCGGCAAATACATCTGACCGGCATCCTTATCAACCTTTTCTCTGATGATAGCCAGCCTCCGGGGGAATTTCCAACCGGTGGGAAGATATTCCATCTCAGCTACACTATAGCAATCGTCAAGTTCTCTCCATGCATCTTCTGAAAGAGCTAATATCTGCCGTCTTAGACGCTCCCTCATCGATACCTTTATCACATAGAACAAACATCGGCCTTCAAAACATTCTACATTCTCTTCATCAAAAAAACCCTTGTCAGCCCTGATCCCCTTAACAACATAATTGCAGGGCAATAACTTCTCACAGCTCTCATGAAACTCTAAGAATTGACCATTTGAATGAGTCTTGCCACCATAAAGCTCAAGATTCAGAAGCTCATCTGTCCCAGAGACAAAACAGACCTTTGCCTTATAGGAAGGTCTCCCCTTATAACGAGGATTATAACCGACTTCCCCATCGATCTGATCACCAAAGAGGGTAATCACAGTATCGTCATAATCCAACCAAACCTCCCTGGGTCCCTCCCATTGAGATTTGAGTTTTATTATGTCCTGATTTATCTCCAAAAGCTCCTTCAGATGCTTGTCTTCAAGACAACCAAGAAGATCACGATAACGCTTCTCAGAGGGAACCTGGCTGACATCCTTAACCTTCTTGTAGCCAGGGTCACTCCGTAATGCCTCCATATGATCAAAACGACTCAAACCCAAAATACAACAGTCGGTAAGGTAGTCCAATATCTGATGACTCGAATAGGTACTATTCCAGTGCTTCTGATAACTGAAATGCTCATCTATCATCCGGGAAAATCCAATAGCCTCTTTGAAGGTCTCTATGGAAGCAAAGTTTCCAAAGGCTGTAGTAGTGTCATTATCAAATACCACGTCTAAGTTGACCCTGCGAAGCCTTCGCAATATCTTCCTCCGTCTCTTCTCTAGTCGGATGATCTCAGGCCGTCTTTCCTGCCTAGGTGGTAAGTTTTGTTGTGTTATCCACAAATGATAATGTCCTCTTTTAGCAAAATAGAAATGTCCTATCTGAATGATGGTAAGATATCTCTTTTTAAATTGAAAGGAGGGTATTT
>JAGVGM010000104.1 GCA_020057065.1 Thermodesulfovibrionia bacterium | reverse complement strand
TTTAAGCGCCACGGGACGTATGATATTCAGAGCCAGTGGAGATAAGTTGTAGGGGCGGGTTTGAAACCCGCCCCTACAGAGTAAAAAATACATGGAACGTATTCCAGAACCAGATCTGATGGATGATGCTGAACAGGCAAGGGCTTATGCGGAGGCTGATTTTTCGGAGCCTCATGATGTTTTTGTTAAGCTTTTCATATCACGCTTTCCTGATTTCTCCGGACATGAAATTATTGATCTTGGCTGCGGCACTGCAGACGTCATCATCAGATTTGCCAGAGCATTTCCTTCAATAAAGATATTCGGCGTTGACGGGGCACAGGCCATGCTCGATATCGGCATACAGGATGTGAAAAGGAACGGACTTGAGCAGAATATCAAACTGAAAAAAAGTAAACTTCCAGACAGCGGTCTTTCATACAGGAAATATGACGCAGTGATCTCCAACAGTCTTTTGCATCATCTCTCAGACCCTTTAATATTATGGAATACTGTTAAACTGTGCAGTAAGCCCGGAGCCCAGATTTTTATAATGGATTTATTGCGTCCTGATAATGTAGAATCTGCAAAGGGTTTATTACAGCGTTATGCTGCTGACGCTTCTCCGTTATTGCAGAAAGACTTCTTCAATTCACTATTGGCGGCGTACAGCTTAAATGAGATCAGAAAACAGCTTGATGCGGCAAAGCTTGAACATCTTTATATCGATGTTGTAAGTGATCGTAATGTATTAATATGGGGGGAACCATGAATAATGATAAGCATGATTTTTTGGGCACAGCTTTCAGGGCTGCAATATTAGCGGGAGAATTGATTCAGAATAATATCGGCAAGATCTCCGAAAGTGATATTGATGTCAAGCAGGCCTCGGATTTCGTAACACATGTCGACAGGGAATCAGAGCAGATTATTATAAAGACGATCAGGGCAAATTTTCCTGGACATCATTTTCTGACAGAAGAATCATTAAAAGAAGAAGGAACAGGAGAGTACCGCTGGATAATAGACCCTCTTGACGGCACCACAAATTATATTCACGGGTATCCCGTCTTTTCTGTATCCATAGCCCTTGAACTTAATCGCGATATAATACTGGGTTTGATTTACGATCCGTTAAGGGGAGATATTTTTACAGCAGAAAAAGGCGGCGGGGCATTCTTAAACGGAAAACCTGTAAAAGTATCCAATATGACTGAAATGTCTAACGGCCTTATTTCAACAGGGTTTCCCTTTCGTAAAAAAAATTTAATTGACGAATAC
Source organism: Thermodesulfovibrionia bacterium (assembly GCA_020057065.1). GTDB lineage: Bacteria > Nitrospirota > Thermodesulfovibrionia > UBA6902 > UBA6902 > SURF-23. The sequence continues at coordinate 15,438 of JAGVGM010000104.1, read as the reverse complement.
CTTAAGCTTTTCAAGAACATCTTTTACAGGGTGAGCGATATAAGGAGGGCCGGATCTGCGGCGCTCGATCTTGCCTATATTGCATGCGGGAGATGCGAAGGATTCTTTGAGATCGCTCTCAGCCCTTGGGATATTGCTGCAGGAAGCCTTATTATAAAAGAGGCAGGCGGAATAGTAACTGATTTTAGCGGAGGAAGCGATTATCTCTCAACCGGCAATATCATCGCTGCTACACCTGCATTTCATGGAGAGATGCTGAAAGAAGTTAAAGGTGTGTTTGAGGGAATCATAGATAAGTAGTTATGATTATTAATAAAACTGGGTTTACTTAATCGTTATAGCTGCAAACTTTGCTCTTTCCTTTTGTCTTGGCAATATCAACGCCATGTTCAGCTCTCTTTATAAGCAATTCGCCTGCATCAGCATCATCCGGACAGGCTGCATATCCTATGCTGACAGTCACAAAAATACGCTCACTTTCTCCGCACAAAAAAGAGTCTCTTTTTATTCTGTTCAGAAGCCTGTCTGCTACTAATGATGCCTGCTGTAATGTTGTTTCAGGAAGCATAATAATAAATTCTTCACTGCCGTATCTCGCAATGATATCAGATGTATTATGATCGCCTGAAAAGCCTGTGAAAAATAGCCAAGCAGTCTGTCCTCATCTTTTTGAGTAAAACCGCCTTCCCTGTTGACAAGTACAACAAGCCCCAGTATTTTCCTGTCAATGGAAGACATGGGGACAGCTAACATGTTCTTAAGATCAAAATTCATTTGAGCAACTGCATCCACAGATGTATTAATCCTTGTGGGTAAAAAAGTTTTTAAGGAGTTGTTCAAGACCCCTTTAAGCATTAAAGCTGCCCAGTTCAGAGAGGTCTTTCCTTCAAATGTATCGAGTGAAAACTTGATATCGGGTTCTTTTCCATCTTCTTCAGTATTTTCAAGAATATATATTGAACCGTGTTCAGCATTGAACAATTCTCTTGTACTAAAGAGGAACATATTAAACACATTATTTATATCCTTGCCTGATGATATATGCCCCATAAGTTCTTTAAGGGAAATCTGTTCATTTGCAAAGGTCTGTTCCTTTATAATTGATTCATTAAGTTTTTGAATTTTGTCCTCTATCGCTTCTGCCATAATATTTATATGGCCTGAAAGAATGCCGAGTTCGTCTTTTGCACTTATATTTATCCTGTTCGAATAGTTTCCTTTTGCTATTGCCTTGCTTGCGTCTTCTATTGTTTTTATGGGCATGATAATAGCCTTTGACAGTATGAATCTCGAAATGATCAGGAATACCAGGATGGCGGTTGCTGTAATAACCAATATTATAGACGCCCTGTCTTTAACTTCTTTTGCATTATGATAGAAATAATTAAGCTTCTCGAAATCTTCCCTGCGGTATTTATCTGTCTTTGACATGATCCTTTCTATATAATCTTTTTTCCATCCGTCATAAATCTCTTCTTTGTTCTGAACAGTCATACTTTCGGTCAAAATTCCGTAGATCGCGGCAGAGAATTTATCGAAATCATCTGATGCAAATCTAAAGGTCTTCTCAACTTCATCATTAAGTTTGACGTCCTCTGAAAACTTAAGTATTGTCTCTAACTCAATGAGGGACTCCTTTACATTGATTATGTTCTCCCTGGCCGGAGAAGTTCTGACATATTGTTCAATCGCACGGTTGAGGTTCCGGAGGGCGTTATCGGTGTTTGTCAGGTAGTCCTGTTCATAAGAAATATCAAGAATATCTGAAGTTTCACCGCTGAGTAAATGAATGGTGTGCAAAGAGATCCAAAAGACTAAAATGAATATAGCAATTATTACAACTGTGTAGACACCGTATTTTCCGGATAGCTTCATATTTGGTTATTGTGAGAACCGAAATGTTTCAGCATAATCATTCCTGAAAAATTGTATGCGTTATAATTATAGATTTTTGTTCTGATGGTGTCAATAAATTCCGGCTGTTATTCATTGCGTCATAAATAATTGCGTATAAATCGTCATTCCCGCAATCCTTAAGCGGGAATCCAGAAGCAGTTGATTTGAAAGAATACTGGATTCCCGATGAAAAACTTCGGGAATGACAACTCAGATATAAGAGACTCTATTCGCAATAAAATATGTCGCTCTGTATATTTAAACATTTATGAATATAGCCACTGCTAAAGACCTTACGAAATGTTACAACGCGCTATGCGCCGTAGACAAAATTAATTTTGAAATTACAAAGGGCGAATGCTTCGGTTTTCTCGGACCAAACGGTGCAGGAAAGACAACTGTCATGAGCATTATTTACTGCTTTATGCCGCCTACTTCAAGTGAAGTGAAAGTATTTGATACAGATGTGACTAAAGACCCGGGTAACATTAAGGCTCGGTTAGGTGTAATGCCGCAGGAAAATAATCTGGACCCGGATCTTACGGGTAGGAGTTTGAAAGGATGAAACTCAAAAAGGCATTCAGGTTCTGGCAGAGAAACTTCATTGTGTACATACGGCACCTACATCCGAATGACATTTCAGAAGACCTTTGACGCCATACTTGCCACTCCGATAACTATTGACGATACCCTTTCAGAATGATGCGCAAGCGTATTATAAAATGAATCATCATCTGTTGGTGTGGCAGTCAATACACATTCCTGAGCCGCTGTTGTCAGCCCTTAAAAAGAAAATTTGTTTTCCTGATGACTTTCCATCCGTAATTTCTTTTCCGGGATACTCAACTGTATCATGTACATCGTGACATGTTGAACACTCGAAATGGTCTTGACGATTTCCGTATAATGGGTAAATCCCTTTTTTACCAACAATAGCCTTTCTCCCCCCGGGACCATCAGCTTTAGGCTCCGGAAAACCGTTGTCATCATCATCTATAGAGGGATTATATATAAAACTCACAGGATGGTTGTTCTTTAGGTTTACCCCCATATTAGTGAAATTTGAAAAGACAGGGTCATTATTACCTAAATCGTAGTCCGGGCCAGCAGTCGAGCCAGCCCCCGGATAATTTACGAGTGTACTGCTGACCCCGTTATGACAAGTCATACAGTACGTAGAAGGCGCTTGCAGGACTTGTCCCGTATACATGTCGAAGCTTGGGCTTTCATACACCATATAGTTTTGAGAAGGTTGATCCCTGTTCCACAGGGGTGGCTTCTCTATATTTGAATGAGGAGTATGGCACATTGCGCATGTTTGAAGTTCTCCGGTTGATTCCCTCATAACGTTTACATCATGTGGAGATCCCGAAATAACAGCATGTGCATTAGTAAAAACAAAGGTCAGAAGCAATAGAATAATGATTCCCTTCATATTTTTCTCTCCTCCTAACTGAATAAATATTCTGCCGTTTTCATATCTGCATCAAAGGCAAAAAATGCTTTATTGTAAAACTGATACATATATCGGTTAAATTTATTTGAATCTTTAGTTGCAAATAACAGGGAGAATTTTGTTTTAAAGAAGGCTGGTTGTATGAATCAGGAAATGTGAAAGACCCCTTGCAAGCATAGAAACAGCAAGAGGTTGCAGTTTATTTATAAAAACAGGTTTATCGTGTGAAAGTGAGGGAGAGACAGGAATTAACCCATCTTATGCAAAGACCCCGTTTAAGGAGGTAATTGAAAGATACGAGAAAAAAGTAAGGAAATGATCGATAAATAAGACAGCCTTATTCAACCATTACAAGCGCCTCAGCGGGAAGCCTTCCTGTCAACTCAGCTACAGCCCTGTTCAATTCAGCTTCTGATTTGGATTCAGCAGTAATTATTACCCTGTATTCCCGCTTTCCCTGGATTGGATACGAACCGAACTGAACCTGTGGGTTTGCTGAAACAACAAGGTTTAAGATCTCTGCAAATTCGGACTCATGAACACTGAGAAAAAGCCTTTTAATGTAGAAAACTGAATCCCTGAATCTGTCTTTGATAGTAGTAAATTTATCTCTCAAATATTCAGGTATGCCGGGAAAGATGAAGATGTTTTTATAAGAAACAACTGGAAAGCGCATACCTTCTTCAAGATAGACTTCCGCGCCTTCAGGGATCTCTGCCATTTTCAGGACCGCGCTGGTAAGATTGTTCTCATATCTTGCATTTAAGAAATTCCTGATCACGGGGTGGACAGCAAGTTTAACACCGAAGCCTCTTGCTATACCTGCCATGGTAACGTCATCATGGGTAGGCCCTACACCTCCTGATGTAAAGACATGATCATATTTATTTGAAAATCTTACTGCTTCCATACCGATTATCTCTGTTTCATCGGGAATAACCGATATCCGCCTGACATCCACCCCCAGGCTTCTCAATTCACTTGTAAGATAATACGAATTAACGTCATGCACCTTGCCTGACAATATCTCGTTACCGATAATAATTATTCCGGCAGTTTTGAAATTGTTCATATACATAATCTATCAAAAACAGCTTAAATATGTCTTCTTAAGGATTATGGGATATGGATTATGGATTATGGATTACCCCTTATCCCATACCCCATACCCTATAATCCTTACCTCTTACCCCTATATATCAAGATTTTTAACTGTTTTGCCGATAATATATCATATAGATAACAATTAGTTTAAATATTAATAATAATCAAGTAGTTAGTTGTTGCAAACAAAATAACTGCTATGAAAAAAAATGATTTCAGGAACACTTATTGCCTGTTTATAAGGCATATGGGCTGCACAACTATACTAAAAATAAAAAATGAATAATACTTTTTACAAAATTAAATCTCCAAAAATAAGCTTAAGCAATAAGATTCTTATATTCTTATTTCTTGGCCTGACAATTGCCGGTATTTCAATAAATATTATTTTTCTGGAAGCGATCCAAAAAATACTTTTGCGCATATCACTTTCTCCTGCGATTATCAAACAAATCACCAAATATTTTGTAATATTAGGTTCAGGGATTACTGTTTCAGGGATTTTTATTGCCTTGCTTATCGCCTTTTTCATGTCCAGGGCCATTACAAGGCCGATAAAAAAATTAACTGCAGGCATGATTGAATTAGCTGAGGGTAAATGGAATTCCAGGATTAATATCAAAAGCCATGATGAGGTGGGCCAGCTTGCGGATGGCTTTAATTTTATGGCTGATCATATTGAGAAATCATTAAGCAACCTTGCAACAGCTAAAGAATATACCGACAATATAGTGGCTTCTGTTCCATCAATTCTGATCGTCTTAAGCAACAGAGCTAACATACTATCAATTAACAAAGCCTTTGAAAAATTACAGGAGCAATTTCCGTCCATATCAACTGAGCAGTTTACTTCTTTATTGAAAGATGAGATCAGGGAAAATCTTGAGACAGGTATTATGTTAAAAAAGGAGTTCGTTCTTATTCCCATGGATTCGGACATAAACCTGATCTTTTCGGCGACAATATCATGCATCGGAAATGAAACAACCGGTTTCAGTAAGGAAGAAAAGGCCTCCGTTCTTCTAAGCATAACAGATATAACTGAACGCAAAAAGATGAAGGAAATGGTCCTCCAGTCAAGGCAGGACTGGGAAGATTCTTTTAACGCCATTCCGGATATGATCACTATTCATGACAAAGATTTCAATATAATTCAGGCCAACAAGGCAGCCCAGGAAATACTTAATCTGCCTTCTCTGTCTCCGGGGGAAATAAATAAATGTTACAAATACTATCATGGCACGGATAGCGCTCCGGAAAATTGTCAGAGCTGTAAATGCATAACAACAGGGGAATATGGTACTTTTGAAGTGTTTGAGCCTTATCTGGAAAAATATGTGGAGGTAAGGGCTATCCCCCGTCTCAACAGTAATAATGAATTCATAGGCCTCATACACGTTGTCAGAGACATAACGCAGCGTAAACAGATAGAAGAAGAACACAATCAGCTGCTAAAGATTTTGACAAGGGCAAAAATAGAGTGGGAAGTAACCTTTGACAGTGTTAATGAGTTTATTTTGCTTATAGATAAGCAGTTCAATATAAGGAGATGCAACAGCAGTTTTGCACAGTATACCAAGTTGCCGATACACAACCTCGTAAATAAAAAATACTATGAATATTTCTCACTGTCCGATCAGGCGGAATTTGATCATTGTCAGGAGCTTATAAAAAAGGAAGAACCCATGGACAGGAAAGAATTTAAAACAAAGGATGATCACTGGTTTTATGTAAGTCAGCGTCCGTTACATGACAAAAAAGGCAATTATATGCATACCGTCATTATCGCCACGGATATAACAAGCATTACAAAAGCCCAGCAGCAACTTCAACAATCCGAACAAAACCTTAAAAACCAGCTCGAAGATCTCGAGAAGTTTTATGAGATGGCTGTAGGCAGAGAACTAAAGATGAAGGAACTGAAAAAGGAACTTAAGAAACTTAATGCTGAACTTTCCAGGTACAGAGAAAATGAGTTCATTAAAAACTGATAAGGAACTGCAGTCTTCTCTTAAAGAATATTTAAAAGAGCATCTGGAAATATTCAATGCCCTGCCGCATCCGATATTTATAGTGGACCAGGACCTCAATATTGTCTTTGTAAACAATGCAATGAAAATCATTTATTCCGATGCCGGCGATTTATCGGATAAAAAATATCATGATATAGTTGATTGTACTGACAGGGCCGATGGGCTATGTACTCACCCAACTTCTGAAAATAACAGACAGATATACACTGCTGAAGTTTATTCAACATTCCTGAAGAAATATCTGCTTGTATATTCATCATTTATTGTTTATAAAGAAAATACGGTAGGTACCATCCATTCCCTCACGGATATTTCCGAGACAAAAGCCTCCGGCGAAGCATTCAAGGAACTTCTCGATATATATGTCAATGCTTTAGAAGATATGAGAGTAAGAGAGCAAAAAGCCCAAACAGGCAGAGAAGCTTTTCTCAACATGCTTGAGGATCTAAATGAATCATATAAGGAACTGGAAGAATTGTTTATTAAATTCATACATGTAATGGTAAATACTCTCGATGCTAAAAGCCCCTGGACCAAGGGTCATTCCGAAAGAGTATCATTGTACGCAGAGTTGATAGCGCTCGAAATGATGATTGACAATGAAGAAATAAAAAACATAAAACTTGCAGGGATCCTGCATGATATCGGAAAGATCGGGACTTACGATCATCTTCTGGATAAACCGGGCAAACTCACAGCGGAAGAATATGAGATCGTTAAAAAACACCCTTCGCAGGGCGCAACCATCCTTAAAGAGATAAAACAGTTAAGGGAAATTATCCCCATAATTGAATATCATCATGAGAAGCTTGACGGTACAGGATATCCATACGGTCTCATGGGAGAAGAAATACCAATAGGCGCCAAAATACTCCATGTGGCTGATTCATTTGACTCTATGACATCCAACAGGCCTTACAGGAATTCTCCAGGAATTCAATATGCCTTGTCTGAACTTAATAAATATAAGGGAATACAATTCGATTCTGATGTAGTAGCTGCATTTTTAAGGGTGCTCGGAGATCCGAATAAACTGCCCGATTTAGTTCAATTCTAAAATAACTTTTAATACACCTCTTAAGAGCATTTTCAATACCTGTCGGGAATGGGTAATAGGTGATCGGTGATGAGCATTTAGTAACGGGTGACTGTACACGCTGATTGGAAAACATCGTCTTTTTAAGTGATTAGAAATTTATTCTTCTCTATTTACATGATACTCATTACATGTCACTCATTCCCTATGACCTATCACCCATTACCTATTACCTATTACCTACCACCTATCGTATTAAAAGTTAAAGTTTACTATTAGATATGACGATAGATAGGTGTAGGCCATAAATGCCGGAACTGGACAGTTATGACAACTGAAATTAATATGATAAATCTTAATGTTATAAGAAGTTTATATAAACTCTGCAAAGAGGCAAACGATATAACAAAAGGGGGTAACTCATTTGTATGAGAGCTATTGGGGACTGTCAAGTCTTCCTTTTCAGATTGTAAGCGACCCTGATAAATATTTTCCTTCTTCAGTTCATGAAGAGGCCAGAAGCAGGATATCCTATGCCATCAGGTATGGCAAAGGAGCGGCACTCTTTACAGGTGATGTCGGAATAGGCAAAACCACAGTCACCAATGTAGTAATTAAAAAACTGACGGATAAAAATATTGATGTCGCGATGATCCTTAATCCCCTTCTCTGTGTAAATGATTTTCTTAAAGAGATACTGTACCAGATGAAAGTAAAATCAGAAGCCTCAACCAAATTGGACCTCATCCATGATATCAGAGATAAACTTGTCTCCAATTATCATAACGGTAAAACTACAGTCCTGATAATAGATGAGGCGCATCTGATCACAGATATAAATATACTTGAGGAGATAAGGCTTCTTCTGAATTATCAGCTCGACGGTAAATTCCTCCTGACTGTAATACTCGTGGGCCAGCCTGAATTAAGAAAGATAATACGTAATGTGCCTCCTCTTGAACAAAGACTTACAATAAAGTTTCACTTAAAGAATCTTTCATTTGAGGGGACAACCGATTACATTTTTCACAGGTTAACTCACTCAGGAGCCAGAGAGGCGCTGTTTACTCCGGAGGCGTTAAGATTGATATATGAGCATACAAACGGCATACCAAGAAGGATAAATCAGATATGCGACCTGGCCCTGCTTGTGACCTCCTATGAAAAAAAATATAGCGTCGACGCGGAAGATATCAGGAAGGTAATAGACGATGAAGCAAAACACTGGGACAAAAATGACTAACCCTCCGATCTGGGATGCAGCATATGAATTGCTCGAACCATCCGGCGAGAATAAAGCAGAGTCCGGAGGAAAAGAAATAGCCTTCAGGGAAATAACCGGGGAGGCTACTCTAAAGCAGCATTCAATGGACCCGGTGAAACAGCGTGAAGTTGCCCCGGAGAAAGAACTTGCAGTAGAAGAGGTCTCATTCAGAATTATTGGAGATGATTTTGATTTTACCCACAGGAAGAGTATAAAAAGTGCAAAGAATCTTTATTATGAAGTTGAAAATAATCTTTTAAATATCTTTCATCATATAAAGGATAACAGGGATTTTTCGATCGATCCTGTGTTTTCATTTGCACAGGATATCGTCTCTCATATCAAGTCTCAACCTAATACATGGATGCAGCTTTTATATAAAGTAGAAAACGATTCCGATAACGACACAATAAAAAATATCGTAAAACATTCACTGAATACCGCCATCATAGCGGCAAGAATAGGAATAGGGCTGAAGCTGCACGAGGACCGCCTGGAAGATCTGGTGATGCAGACATGTTTTCATGATGTGGGCATGCTCAGACTGCCGCCTGAAACAATCATGAAGCTTGGCAAGCTGACCAAAGAAGAAATGGCCCTTGTAAAGAAGCATCCTGAATATGGATATGAGATAATGTGTCAATTCGAAGGAAGGTATAAAGGGCTTGCTGAGATAATCCTGCAGGAACATGAAAGAGTCGATGGCTCCGGCTATCCCAGGGGCCATAAAGGTATTGATATTCCGGAAAACTCACTTATAATCGGGATTTCAGATATGTATTCTGCTTTGTTACAACCAAGGCCGTACAGGCCAAGGTGTCTGCCTTTTGAAGCCATAAAGGAGATAATTTCCGCAGCGAAAGAGCAATTCCCTCTCAATATCATCAAGGCACTTGTAAATGAATTCTCGGCATTTCCGGAAGGCCTCTATGTCAGGCTTAATTCTAAAGAGGTGGGCAAGGTTATTTCTGTCAACAGGCTCGCCCCGCTCAGTCCGGTGGTGGAGATACTTTATAATGCGGAAGGTAAATTGCAGCATACCAAGACAGTGGACCTGATGAAAGACCACTGTTTGTATATAACATCAGGATTTTATGGCGAGGAGGACTGAAATGGAAGAACAGAAAATCGCAAACTGCATTTACAGGAAAGGTTCAAATGTCGTGTTCAGACAGATCGGGGATGAAGCTATCCTGATCCCTGTAGCAAATGATGTGGGGGACCTTTCCAACATCTATAATCTCAACGAGGTCGGCACAAAGATATGGGGGTTCATTGACGGAGAAAAAGACGTAATGGAGATCTGTAAAATGATCACCGGTGAATATGAGGCCCCAATGGATGTTGTAATGAATGACACGGCTGAATTTATCAGCGATCTGAAAGATATTAAATTTATCCAGGAGACGCATGATAAATAATATTGAGTATTCAGATTTCAGCCTGAAATTGCACGAGACTGCATTGAAGAACGATATACCGCTTGACGGCGCGATAGCGCTTACCTCGCATTGCAACCTCAACTGCAGGCATTGCTACATAAGGGATAATTCCGTAAAAGATGAATTAACCTGCAAAGAGATATGCCGCCTCATTGACGAGATTACGGACGCGGGCTGCCTTTACATGCTGCTTACAGGCGGAGAGCCTCTTTTAAGAGAGGACTTCTGTGATATTTACACATATGCAAGAAAAAAGGGACTGATAATTACGCTTTTTACAAACGGTACATTGATAGATGAGGATACTGCACTGCAATTAAGTAAACACATGCCTTTTTCTGTTGAGATCACCCTATACGGCGCCACTCCAGAAACTTACGAATCTTTCACAGGAGTAAAAGGCTCGTATGATTCATGCATCAATGGAATAAGACTGCTTCTAAAACATAAAATCCCCCTGACCCTTAAGACGATGGTCACCACCATAAACGAACACGAACTGCCTGAGATGAAGAAATTCGCAGAATCCCTTGGCATTAAATTCAGATACGGCCTTACCATTCTGCCGAATATTAATGGCTCTATGTCACCTTATGATGTAAGGATCAGTCCTGATGAGAACATAGATATTGATTTCACCGATAAGGATCGTTCAAGGGAATGGTCAGAGCTGTACGCTAAATTTAATGCTCCGGCAAGTAAAGAATTCCTTTTTAACTGCGGGGCAGGAAGGAACTGCTTTAACATAACGTCCACTGGAAGATTGAGGATATGCGACATAGTTCCGGAGCCTGATTATTGTCTGAGAAATAATAAGTTCATTGATGGGTACAGAATGTTCAGATCCATAAGGGCCAGGAAAATAAAAGGCGTTACCAAATGTGCAGGTTGTGAGCACATCATCTTTTGTGACAGCTGCCCCGGCATTTCTATGCTTGAGGGCAATAAGGACGGAGAACATCCGGTAAGCTATCATTGCGAGATAGCCCATAAAAGAGCAGAACGTATTAGAGAGGAGACCATTTATGCAAAATAAAAAACCATACAAAAAGCCTGAGATCGCAAGGGTTGAAATGAAGCCTGAGGATGCTGTGCTTACAGCATGCAAGACCAATAGAGCCGGACCCGGCAGGAAGACATGGTGCAATAAAACAGGGCCTAAATGCTCGAATCAGGCGCAGGGCAGTTAGGATCAAATACAATGACTGATAGAAATATAAAGATCGGAAATATTCTCTTCTCCATTTCTTCTCAGAATGGTATTGGTATGGATAAATGCCTGGAACCATTCTTGACAACTGCGGACACAGGATCGCAGTCTGCAGACTGCAGGATGGAGATAAGAGATCCTAAATTACAAACTGTAAGGAACAACAGGCAAATTAAAAACAACAGGTTGTTTGAGGCTGATACAACATGGGGACTATACAGCAGTCAGAAAACAGCAGTCAGCGGTCAGCGGTCAGCGGCCAGCGGGAAAATAACAAATAGCACAAAAGACAATTCAGACAATCTTTTAGCCATTCCCTCTTTAAAGAATGGCGGCCGCAGGAGGTTGTTTGCGGAATTCGACAGTGCTTACAGGAATGGGACAGTTTATTTACACAAGTCTGGAGAGAATTATTTTCTTTATCCTTTCCTTGAACTGTTGACCATAAACCTGCTTGCAGAGAGCAAGGGTGTTCTTCTGCATGCAAGCTGTATTGACGATAACGGTTCAGGGTATCTCTTCTTAGGCCACTCTGGCGCTGGCAAGAGTACAATATCAAACTTCTGGAATGAAGAAAAAGGCATCAGGGTACTGAGCGATGACAGGGTCATCGTATCGTTATCTGAAAAAGGCCTGATCGCACACGGCACACCGTGGCATGGTACTGCTAATTATGCGATAAATGCGAGTGTCCCTGTCAAAAAAGTATTTTTTATCAGTCATTCAAAACATAACAGCGCAGTAAAGATTAACGGAATAAAAGCAACATCTGAGCTTGTAAGGAATGCATTCCTAACTTTCTGGGACAAGAACAGAATGGAATATTCCACTGAGACTCTGATGCAGATATCGCAGAAGGCCGGAATGTTCAGTTTGGGTTTTTATCCGGACAGAAAGATACTGGATTTTGTGAGGAATGTATAAATATGGAGGCAATAAAGTGAGACCCATTAAATTAAATCCTGATGAATTAAGTAAAGAAGATCACGGTTCGGTTTCGACGCTTGAGCGGAGGAAATTTCTTGAGATGGGATTTGTAACCGCAGCAGCTTTTGCCGGAGATGCATTCCTGTCTGCTATTTCATTCATAGATAAAATATTTGCCTCAACAGAGGTGCCGAAAGAGGGTTTATAGATATTGTGAGGAATATATGAAGATAGATTACCCCGATGTGGCAGAAAGAATACTTAAAAAAAATATCAATATGAAGATCCCGGTCATAGGCGACAGTATGTCGCCTGTCCTGAGGACCGGAGATCCAATATATGTTGAACCTGTAAAGGCAGAAGACCTGTCTACCGGTGACATCCTTGTTTATAAAACGCAAGGGAACATGGTGGCGCACAGGCTCATCCGTATTTTACGCAGCAACGGCAAATTTATGTTCCTGACAAAAGGCGATACCTTTTCATCTGCAGACAGCCTCCTGAAAGAATCAGACCTGATAGGCAGGGTATATGCGACAGGGAAATACGGCATGGAGCTGAATTTTAAAAAAGGGATATTCTCCGTGGTCAACAGGCTCTCATATTTGTTGTCCCCGTTAAGTTCTTTTCTTTATAACCTGAGAAGGAACTACAAGGGTTTTGACGCAGTATGCGGCGCCGGAACAAGGTCGAATGAAGAGATGTTCATTACAGCCCTTTTAAAAGATGAGTTCTCGGATGAAAAGCTGAACAGTGATACGGCAGTAATGCTTAAAGATATTGTTGACTTTGCAGAGGTTTATAACCTGGCTTATGAGAACGGAATATCGCAGACATTATATACCATTTTGAAAAAACTGCAGGCTAATAACATCATTGAATTCAGAACAGATGCTGAAAAGGATTTTTTTAACAAATTAAGACATGATTACCTTTACACTGCTGCAAAGAATACCCTGCTTTATTCTGAATTCAGCAGAGTCGTCGCTTCTCTCAGAAATAAAAAAATAGACGTCTTGGCAATGAAAGGGGCCGTGCTTGCCGAACTTGTATATCAGGACCTTGGAATGAGAAGCATGTCTGATGTTGATCTGCTCATAAGAAAAGAGGATATTGCAAAGGCAGACGCTGTCCTGAATACCGTTGATTATAAAGCTGTAGACCCGTCTCCATTTGACAGCATGGAAACTCCAAACAACTACCTGAGAACCCGTGATTACAGGAGCAGGAGATCGGGGCATCCATCTTTTCATTTGCACTGGCATATGGTGAACTCAACCATACCGGCGCCCTACTCTTCCAATATTGACATGAAAGCTATATGGGAAGATGCGGTATCAGTTGAAATTTCGGGAACTGCGGTCGAGTCCATGTCACCGCACCACTTTTTAATACATCTCTCAGAGCACGCTATGAGGGTCAAGCACTCTGCAGCAAGACTTATTTATCTGGTTGATGTAGCAGCGCTTATAAAAAGATATGGAAATAAATTAGATTGGTATAAAACAGTACAGGATAGTAAAGCTTATGGCCTGGATATTTTTGTACATAATATCCTTGGATTAACTCAACTTAACACAGGGATCGATATCCCTGGATGGGTCTTTAACAGTTTGAAACCGGAGAAAAGTACCCTTGGAGAGAGACTGTTTTTCAATATTTCCGCAAAGGGGCATGGTATTTCAGGCTTAAGTTTTCTGGTTCACTTCGGAATGAACAGGGGGATCATAAAGAAAACCTCATTTGTTTCAAGGACCCTTTTCCCGCCTGCATGGGTGCTTGCAAAAAGACATCCTGATTCCTGCGGTAAAACCCCGCTTAAATTTTATCTCTACAGGTTTAAGGAAATAGTTTCCGGCATTTTAATGCTGCCGGTTCACAGGTTCAGGAATATATGCCTTCTCCTTGCGGTGTGCATATCCTTATTCCTTGCTTCATATATTTATGCTGCCGGGCCTGCGGAAGATGCGACCGCAATTGAAAAAAATTCTTCATATACTATGGAATCAGGGATACCTGAGTATCTCATTGCTCCTAATGACGTGCTGGAGATAAAGGTATGGAGAGGTTTCGAGGAAAAAAAATATGAGGTCGCCGTAAAACCGGACGGATATATAATGGTAGCCTTTGTCACTATTAAAGTGTCTGATATGACCGTCAGACAGGCAGAGGCGGAATTAAACAGGGCTCTGCTGGAATATATAAGAGAGCCGAGAGTTGAGATCTTGTTAAAGGAATATAAAGGCAGAGTCGTAACTCTTTTAGGCGCCATACAAACACTAATTCGACAGCCTACAGGTCCGGGTATTTATGCTTTAAAAGGAAAAACAACTCTTTCACAATTAATAGTAACAGCCGGCGGCATCGCAAAAGAGGCGGAATTAGAGAATGTCCGTATAACAAAACCCAACAACATAATAATAGGGGTAAACCTTTTTGAGATCATGTTTAGCGGCGAAATATCAAAAGATATTATTATTGACAGCGGCGATGTTATATATGTCCCATATAGGGCAGAGATAGAAGAAAAGAATGTTTTTATTCTCGGTGAGATTCGTAATCCCGGCATTTATAAACTAACACCCAAGGTTACATTATTACAGGCAATGGGAAAAGCAGGTGGATACAAAGATGAAGCGCTGATAGATGAAATAAGGATAATAAGGGGAGGACTTGATAATCCTCAGTTCATTGTTGCTGATACAAAGGCTATACTTGAAGGGGGAGATATATCTAAAGATCTGTATTTACAGAATAACGATATCATATATATTCCGAAGACGAAGATAGCGAACTGGAATGCGTTCCTTGCAAAAATACGGCCCACTTTTGATTTTCTAATAATGCCATTTGTAGGCGCAAGTGTTATAGAAAATGTTATTACAGGAAAATGATCCATGCAGAAATATGAGCTGAATTTATGGGATTACTGGCGGATAATAAGGAAAAGGCGCGGTATTGTTTTACTTACCGCTATAATCATCCCTGTGATCACGTTCGGTATTACATGGGTTCGCAGACCGATCCCTGTTTATGAGACAACATCAAGCGTCAGAGTAGAGCGGTCCAT
>JAGVGM010000138.1 GCA_020057065.1 Thermodesulfovibrionia bacterium | reverse complement strand
GATAGTATTGCTGAAACCGTCTTTCATCAGTTCGATCTATGGAGCCAACCCAACGACACCTTACGCCGATTATGCGCAATAAATTAAGACGCTATGTATTGAACACCATTCCAGTTACAATGAGGGCAACCATGAGGGGCAAGATGAGACAGAGAGTTGTTCCCCTATGCAGGAACGAAAGAAATTGGCGTGTGAAAATTGGGATTATCCTATTATTGTAACGACTACTGTTCAGTTTTTTGAATCGCTATTCAGTAATAGACCGTCACAATGTCGCAAGATTCATAATATAGCGGAATCTGTTGTGATATTTGACGAGGTTCAGACACTCCCAAAGGAAGTAATATTGCCGACACTCCAAATGCTTAAAGATGTTCAGACCATTATGAAAACATCGTTTTTGTTTTGCACGGCAACACAGCCTGCCTTTGAAAAAAGACAGGGGTTTGACGGCATAAGTGTAATTTTTCCATTAATTGACGACCCTGCGGCACTTTACGAGAAAACAAAGCGTGTTAAGTTTCACCTATTGAACGACTTAAATCCGATAGATTACGACGAACTGCTTGAAGCCGTAACGCAGGCAGGGGGAGCAGCGCTTGTTATATTCAATACGAAAAAAGCTGTGCTGGAGTTCTATGATAGCACTAAAAACCTTGGAAATTGGGAAAGAAAATATCATCTT
The DNA here is from genome assembly GCA_020057065.1 of Thermodesulfovibrionia bacterium. Classification (GTDB taxonomy): domain Bacteria; phylum Nitrospirota; class Thermodesulfovibrionia; order UBA6902; family UBA6902; genus SURF-23. The sequence continues at coordinate 5,028 of JAGVGM010000138.1, read as the reverse complement.
TCAACGGCAATGTGTCCGTCGCATCGAAAAGATGTGATCAAAAAAATTAGGGATGACCTGGAAGCAAAGAAAAATATATTGGTGGCTTCCACACAGCTTATCGAAGCAGGTGTTGATTTTGATTTTCCGTCTGTTTTTCGCGCCATAGCGCCGCTAGAGGCTGTTATCCAGTCCGCAGGTCGCTGTAACCGTGAAGATAAGCTGACAGGTTATGGCAATGTATTTTTGTTTAAGGTTCAAGACGGAGGTATGCCGGACAAGACATATTCGGCGTGTGCGGGGTTTACGGAAGATTTGGTTAAGGTGAACATTAATCAGCTATATCAGCATGATATTTTTGCTCAATATTATTTAAAGGTGATCAATCTTTTTGTAGAACCCGATAAATACGGTATAAACAACGCCCGTAAAGAATTTAAATTCAAAACCGTCAACGACAGTTACCGTATAATACAGAAAGTTACCGAAGGGCTTTATATTTATAACTTCAGCGATGAGAGCATGCGGCTGTTTCATTCGCTTGAACATAAGGAATTTTTAGCGAGGAGTGATTATAGAAATATGCAGGTTTTTACGGTTCAGGTTTATCAAAACTTTATAATAAATAATAAGGATATGTGTAAAACAACGCCTCATGGATTTATGGTCTGGTACGGGAATTATGATCCTGAAACAGGCATTTCAGTAGCGCCCATAGAGGCGGATAAATTAGTCGTATAATCAGGAGGTGTATATGCTTGACAGTCGAATTGTAAGAGTTAAAGTGACCGGCGATTTTGCATGTTTTACAAGGCCGGATCTGAAGGTTGAGCGCATGACGTATCCATGTATGACGCCATCGGCAGCAAGAGGTATTCTGGATTCAATTTTATGGAAGCCGGAGTTTCAGTGGTATGTGAGGCGTATACAGGTTTTAAAACCGATTCGCTTCTGTACGATTAAGCGCAACGAGATTAATTCAAAACAAGGAAAAACTCCAATAGTTGTAGATGAGGTCAATACATCAGGTAAACCAAAGTATCGTGCTCAGCGAAACAGTGTAGTTTTACGGGATGTGGCCTACATCATCGAAGCGTCAATTTATCAAATGCAAATATCAGACAAAAACAATCCAGACAAATATGTTGGAATGACTGTCGGCAAAGAAGGAATGTTCCCCCGTCGCGTCAAAAAAGGGCAGTGCTGGCGCAGGCCATATCTCGGCACGCGTGAGTTTGCTGCTGAGTTCATGGAGCCGGATGGGACTGAGCAGCCAATACAGGAGACCATTCCTATCGGAAGTATGCTGTTCGACATATTTTATGATGAGAACGGAAAGCCGGAACCATTGTTTTTCTATGATGTGGCGATACGTGAGGGCGTCTTGAACTGCGAAGTTCCGGAGAATGACAAAATGATGCAAGCCAGCCATTTCAGGCCCCCAATCGACAGTGAAACTTCCGCCACAATCTATGAGTTCAATCAACAGGAAGAAATGGAGGCGACCCTATGATTAAGGAATTAAGCGAGTTAGGGAAAACACTTCGAGGCCAAAAAACTGAAACTGAATGGGTTCATGATGCGCTTAAGGAAGAGCCGATTTCAATAGAAATAGTTATTGCGGAAGATGGTAGTTTTCAAAAATTCGAGCTATTTGAAAAAAAACTGACCATTGCTGAGGCCATAACTGCAAAGAAGGGAAAGGCGAGACTATTACTCGATAAAGCTGAAGAAATGCTTTGCTATGGCGGTGAAATATCGAAGAAAAAACATGAATTATTTTTAGAAAAATTATCCAGATACGATAACTTACAAGAGTTAGTTCCGGTTATTGCTTTTTACAAAAAAAATAAAACGAATGGATTGGAAAAGGCATTTAGAGAATTTGAAGCAGCTATTCCTAATGAAAAGAACAGAACAGGCAATATGGGATTTCGAATTCAATCCGAGGGCTATCGTATTCATGAGAAACCCAACGTATTGCAAGAGGTAATTGTTAAATACGAAATCATGCAGCGTAAACTATTAACAGCCAATGAGAAAAAATGTGCCATTTGCGGTAAAAACGATTATCCCGTTGAAGATATTCCTCACGGCATGATTAAGAAAGTTCCTGACGGGCAATCAAGTGGTTGTGCGCTTGTGTCGTATAATGAAAATGCCTTCGAGTCCTATGATTTAAAAGGAAACAATAATTCTTCAATTTGCACCAATTGCGCCAAAACGTATGTTGAGGGATTAAATTGGCTATTGTCAACTGGTAATGAAATTATCATTCAAAATAAGAAGGGAAAAGAAAAAACAACTTTCCGTTATACGAACCGTAAAAATTTTGGATCAGATACGGCTATGGTGTTTTGGACACGCAAAAACAAACAATTGCCTGAAATAGATCAGCTTGAAGCGCCAAATCCTGATGATATCGCAAGGCTCATAGAATCGGTAACGTCAGGCACTGAAAGAGATGGCCGCTATCTTGAGCCGGACCAGTTTTATTCGTGCACGCTCTCCGGTTCTGCCGCGCGTATAGCGGTACGAGATTGGATCGAGACCAGTTTGTTTGATTTTAGAAAATCAATAGCGGAGTGGTTTCAAGATATTTCTATTGTCGAATACGATGGTGATTTAAAGCAAAACAAAACCCATTATGCCCGTCTTTATGAACTGGCGAGAAGCTGTCAGAGAAAAAACAGTGATGATAGCTATGACAAAAACGATACATCGTTGGCGAGAGTGGCCACGTATTTATGGAACGCGGCTTTAAAAAAAGATTCGTTACCATTATGGATGTTAACAAAAGTACTCCAGCGGGCACGTTTGGATAATTATGGTGTTACCGCTGATAGAGCGGCTTTAATCAAACTCATTTTAAATCGACATAACAAAGGAGGTGATTTTGTGATTAAGGACAATATTCAAGAGGGAAATAGGCCGGTGGCTTATGTCTGCGGACAGATTTTCGCAAAATTGGAGAGCATCCAGTATGCCGCATTAGGGGACAGGAATGCCGGAATTAGGGAGAGGTATTTTACGTACGCTATGACATTGCCTGCTTCCGCATTTGGACGGTTGTTCAACCTGAATTCGAAGCATTTCACGAAGCTGAAAAATGAAAAGCCCGGGCTTGCTATTAATCTGGACAAGGAGCTTCAGGAATTATGCAAGGATATTGATATTAACAATTTCCCATCCACATTCTTATTAGAGGAACAAGGCCAGTTTGCTATCGGATATTATCAACAAAAGTAGGCGCAGTTTAGTGGCGCTAAGTCAAAAGAAAATAAAGAGGAGGCATAACATGAGTGAGGCAATAAAAAATCGGTATGATTTTGTATTTCTGTTTGATGTGAAGGACGGCAATCCCAACGGAGACCCGGATCAGGTGAACTTACCCAGGGCAGATGCAGAAGATCAGCATGGATTGGTAACAGATGTGTGCATTAAAAGAAAAGTCAGGAATTATGTCATGTTAGAAAAGAAGCTTACACCACCCTTCGACATATTTATCCGGCAAGAGCATTATCTGAATAAGATCATTGATAGCGCTATTGGAGAAAAGATACAGGAACGTCAAGAAGGGTTATGTAAAAATTATTTCGATATCAGGACATTTGGAGCTGTATTATCTACAGGAGAGCGAGGCGCTGGTACTGTTCGTGGCCCAGTGCAGTTTACCTTTGCCCGTTCAGAAGACCGTATATATCAGGCAGAGCACTCTATAACTCGTTGTGCTGTGACTACTGAAGAGGATTTTAAGAAGCAGGAAAAAAGGGAACATGCTTCAACATTTGGTCGGAAATCGACTGTTCCATATGCGCTTTACAGGATGCACGGTTTTATTTCAGCTGTTGATGCTAAGAAGACAAAGTTTTCTGAAGAAGACCTCAAGCTACTATGGAAATCGTTAATCAACGCTTTTGAAAATGACCGGGCGGCAGCGAGAGGCGAGATGAACCCCAGAAAACTGGTTATATTTAAACATGACGGTCATTTGGGTAATGAGCTGTCAGGACGACTGTTTGAACGTGTGACTGTAACAAAAAATTCAGATCTGCCGCGGAGAATAGAAGATTATTTGATTGTTATCAATAAGGAGCACCTTCCTTCAGGGATTGAAGTGCAGGAATGGCCGGAAGATAATGTATTCTGAGGTAATGCGCTATGACTAACCAAAAAGAACCTCCCCAACTCATTCCACCCCACGGTGGCTACCGCGACCTGCAATCCTATCAGATGGCCGAAATTGTTTATGATGCCACGTTGGTGTTTTGCAACCGCTTCATAAACCGCCGCTCCCGCACGCATGACCAGATGGTGCAGGCGGCGCGAAGCGGCAAGCAAAACATTGCTGAAGGCAGCATGGCCTCAGGTACTTCCAAAAAATTCGAACTCAAGCTCATTGGCGTGGCGCGGGCAAGCTTGGAAGAATTGCTGCTGGATTTTCAGGACTATCTGCGCCAAAAAGGGCTGCCTCTTTGGGGTAAGGAGCATCCAAAAGCAAAAGAAGTCAGAGCGCTTTGCTACAGGAAGGATAGGTCTTATAAGACTTATAGGACTTATATTGAAAGCAGTTCCTCTGAGGTTTCAGCCAACACTTTGATTTGCCTGATTCACCAGGTAAACTACCTTCTCGATCAACAACTTCGCGCCCTGGAAAAAGAGTTCTTAAAAGAAGGTGGTTTTACAGAAAGGCTTTACAGGGTGCGATCCCAGACACGCAAATTTAAAAATTAGGTCAAAAAAAATAGGTCATATATGACAAATGAGACTTATACAAATAATGAAGACGACCTCATTATGCTTTCTGCTCTTCAACACTTTGTTTTTTGTGAAAGGCAATGTGCTTTGATACACATAGAGCAAGTCTGGGAGGAGAATCGCCTCACGGCGGAAGGACGTATACTCCATGAGCGGGTTCATGAGCAGGATTCGGAAAGCAGGGGTGAGGTACGGATTGAGCGCGGGGTTGCTCTCCGCTCGCTTCGGCTGGGATTAACCGGGGTAGCTGATGTCATTGAGTTTCATCGAGTGCCTGGTGAAAATAAATGG
>JAGVGM010000311.1 GCA_020057065.1 Thermodesulfovibrionia bacterium | reverse complement strand
TCCTTTTCCGGGGATGCCGTTAGGTAATACAACATCAAAGGCAGATACCCTGTCTGTTACAACAAGCAAGAGGTGCTCACCGAGGTCATAAATATCCCTCACTTTGCCCCGGCGGGGTGTTCCGACATCCGGCATTTCTGTGTTAATTACTACGTCTTTCATGACATGAAAATATACACCATTGGAAGGTTTTTTTTCAAAGCAGAAGTTTTGTAGGGGCGAGGCGCTGCCTCGCCCTTCATTGGGCGACCCATCGGGTCGCCCCTACAACCCTGCCCCAAGGGCCTCTCTTGTCATCCTCTCCGCTGTTGCAAAGACCGCCTTCTTCTCTTCCTCAGTCCTTGCTTCAATGTAAAACCTTACCTTTGGCTCTGTTCCGGACGGCCTTATCATCAGCCATGAACCGTCATCAAAGACAAGCTTCGTACCAAACATATAAAACTGCTATTGATATTTTTCTTGATGTTAGAATAACATAAGTTACATCATCTAAGAGGAGATATTAATTATGAAACCTTATTTAAACCCGGTTATATTTAGAGCCTATGATATTCGCGGAAAGGTCGGAAGTGATCTGACACCTGAAATAGCTGAACTGATAGGAAAAGCATATGGGACATACATACAGAATATTGAGGGAAAGAATATTGCAGTAGGTCGAGATAACCGTTTGAGTTCCCAACAATTCCAAGAGTCCTTAATCAAAGGATTGCTCTCTACTGGCTGCAATGTCATAAATATTGGGCTTAGTCTTTCTCCGATGCTTTATTTCTCTGTTGCCAAGTGGAAACTCAGTGGTGGCATAAATATAACTGGCAGTCACAATCCTACTGATTACAATGGGTTTAAGATGACTAAGAAAGATGCCACACCGATTGCAGAAGAAGAAATTCAAGAGATTAGAAGAATTATGGAAGGCGGGGTTTTTATAGTGGGCAAAGGGAAGCTTGAGGAAAGAGAAATCAAATCCGAATATTTCGATTTCCTGCGAAATAAAATAAAGCTCTCAGGTAAAGTCAAAGTAGTTGTGGATGCTGGTAATGGAATAGCGGGCATTTATGCGCCACAAATCCTACGAGAAATCGGATGCGAAGTCATTGAACTTTATTGCGAATCTGACGGTTCCTTTCCTAATCATTTGCCAGATCCGGAAATGGAAGAAAACTTGTTGGATCTTAAGAATGCGATTGCTGAGAACAAAGCGGATATCGGAATAGCCTACGATGGTGATGGTGATCGGATGGGTGTCATTGATGAAAAAGGGTGCCATTATGAAAGTGATTTTATTCTTATTCTATTAGCGAGAGACTTTCTCAAGGATCATCCGGGGGAAAGGGTGCTTTTTGATGTTAAGTGTTCGAAAAACGTTTTTACTGATATAAACGCCAACGGTGGCATACCCTATCTTTATAAAACGGGGCACTCCCTCATCAAGAAAAAAATGCGAGAGGAGCACATATTGTTTGGAGGAGAAGTTAGCGGCCATATGTTTTTTGGTGAGGATTCCTTTGTATATGATGATGGCATTCAAGCATCGTGCCGTGTCATACAAATTCTTACTGAATCTAAGAAGAGGCTCTCAGATCATTTTACTGGTTTAAGGCATTTTTATTCGACACCGGAAATTAAGGTGCCCTGTTCTGATGAAGTAAAATTTCAGGTTGTTAATGCAATTTCTGCCTTTTTTTCAGCCAAATATCCAGACTCGATCACCATCGATGGTATCAGGATTAATTTTCCAAATGGTTGGGCGTTGATTAGAGCATCTAATACTAATCCATATTTGACCGTGCGGATTGAAGCCGAATCCTCGCAAGCTCTGGAAGATATCAAAAACATTGTTGTTGAAAAGCTGAGAGAATTTCCATCAGTGTCAATCCCGGACGCATTAAGAGTTGACCAATAGTGAAAGCTGAAGAAATTACTAATAGACTTCAGCAGGTATCGCGGGCTATTAATGGGCGTCTGATAGTAGAAGATCTCGCACGTAAAGTAGTTGAAGTATGTAAAGAGGTGATGGATGCGGATGCTTGTTCTGTATTCTTGATCGATGGCGAGAACGAAGAGCGCTTAATAATGAAGGCTTCTGTCGGATATCTTAATGATTTGAGCAAGAGGGCAAGAAGTGGAGAATATATGCTTCGGAAATCTCCTCCCTATGATAAAATTGGTGTCACAGCTTGGATTGCTGTCACGGGCGAGACATTTCGGGTTCGTAGTCGTCAGGAGTTTAGCAAATGCGTTGCGTATTCTGGCGGTAAATATGATGAGGAGCTATGGGGTACACGCAACAAGTTAAAGTGCGAATCTTTTTGCGGGACACCGTTAAAGACAGAAGATAGAATATTCGGGATACTAAAAGTTGAAAGTAGCCGCAAAAATCATTTCGAAAAAGAGCAAGAGTTTATTCTTCAAATAATTGCTTCCATGATTACATCAGCGATTCAAAATCTAACGGTGATAAAATCATTTCACTCATTGTATAAAAATATAGGTCAATTTCCTGCAGATACAAAAAAACTTTACAACTCTCTTGCAAAAACATGTGCAGATTTAGTTCATGCGGAAGCGTGCTCACTTTTCATTTTAAATGATAAAGGGAGATTAGTAATGCGAGGAGATTATGGCCATGATTACTCTTTTGTCGATAATGAGGAGGATGAGTACACTTATGCATCAGGCAAGGGAGTAACTGGTACGGTTTTTCAGACAGGCAAATCATCTTCTGTTTCATCAAAAGATAAAGTAGAAACGTACCCTAAACATGAGAGTAAGCTTTATCCGAAGCAATGGAGGGATGGGAAAAAGCATATCTGCCATTCATGGTATCAATTCTGTTTGGGACAACCTCCTTCATCATTGGGCGTCATGAAAGTTGAAAATAAGATAGGATTTAATGGGAAACCAATTAAAAAAGGAGGTTTTGCTGAAACAGAAAAGCAGATTCTTGAGATATTGGCCAATTCAATAATGCAAGTGATTAGTGCAGGAAAAGAAAGAAGAAGCAAAGAACAAGCTGTAGCTGCGCTACAGCAAATAGGGTTCACTTCTAATATTAATGATATTTTCAGCCCCGATTTATTAGCCCAAATTGAAAACTTACAGAATCCTATCAACAGAAAATTACATAATACAATTACCGAGTTTATCAAAGACGTGAAAGAGCTCAGAGGCGAGAAAGAGATCAATTATTTAGCTCTTGCTGAACTACATATTGACAAGATAGGTTTAGCTTTAAGAATTGACAAGAAATTTCTTGCCTATAGCAAGTCTTTACTATCTCTTGAGGAGAGGATATTATTCCCGTTCTTGCCGAATTACAGGGCTCACTTTATCCATCAATTAAATGTTTTTCTTAACGGCTATCTGATTGTTAACCACAATTCTTTCGGTCGTAGACGTTTCAACAAGATTAGGGATATTATTTCAGAGCGGCTAGATATAGCCAAAAGTAAGAATAATTCGGTAGATATCCTGAAGACGTGGTTCATAACGACCATGTTCCATGACACTGGCTATCCACTTGGCAAAGTTGGAAACTGGACTGAAAAAGTTATTGAATCTATTTTTGAAAAAGAGTTTAAGGATATCGCTCATAGAGTAGTTGAAACAATCGCGTTTCGGCTATTTCGTGAATCCTTTCGCAAGTCTCTCGACTCGTTGATTAGTCATCTTTTCACGTGGCTTAGACTAAGTGACGATTCTCAAAAGCAAGTAATTAGTCAAAAAATTCATGATTTATTTTTCGACAAACTCAGCGAAAACTTGATTGCAGCTCTTATACTTTTAGAAGCAGCTGAAAAAACGGGAATGGATGACCTAAGTGCGGTCAGCAGCGCTGTAGTAGCGATTATGCTTGACGACGAAGCAATGTGGGATATTTTAATGGATAAAGCTATTAATAAATCGGTATCTTATGGAGATCATCCGTTAGCTTTTCTTTTGGTTTACAGTGACAATATTCAGGAATACGGCCGTTACAAGATTAATCACAACAAGAAGATAGAAAAAACTGGTGCGCCTGTATTTGATGAATATAAAGTCGTGAAACAGACTATCGCGTTTGAAGATAATAAGATACATTGCACACTGGAATACCTAGGCAGACCTCCATATTGGGATAATATAGCACCGCTATTAGCTAAATTAAGGAAATGTTGGAAAGCACCATCTGATATAGATTTTATTATTTCATATAAAAACCATAGGGATGGTGAAAATTTTGATATAGTACACTTCTTAACTGAAAATTAATCTAATAGTGCGAGAAAAGAATATGGAATATACTCCGAAAGTGATTTCAACCATTCGTCTGATCGAAGATATTATCCCTGTCTCCAAGGAAGAAGTGGAGTTGGAATCTGGGAAGCATATTAAATATACTGTTTTTGAATATCATGATGCCGCCGCTGTTGTTGCCCTAACCTCTGACAATAAGGTTTTGCTCGTTAAGGTTCCGCGATATCCTATTAAACGATATCTTTGGGAACTACCGGGAGGCAGGATAGATGGAACCGAAAGCCCCGAAGCGTGCGCACGTCGGGAGTTGGAGGAAGAGAGCGGATATATAGCAGGCCAGATGGAAGAATTGATAGTCTTCTACCCGGAGCCATCTTTCAGTACCGAAAAACTGCATATTTTTTTGGCAACTAAACTTGTTCTAACAGGTCGCAATATTCCAGAAAATGAAGGCTATTGTGAGTTGAAGACGTTTGATTTAGACACCGCAATTGCAATGATTTTTAACGGGCAAATTAATAGTTCGTGGTCTGTTATTGGCCTCTTGACAGCCCAGATGAAGATTAGGACGGAAAAGGGAATTAAATCAAGATGAAGAAAGCACTTGTCACTGGTGGGAGTGGATTAATTGGGAATTACTTATGCAAAGAACTCTTGAATAACAGATATGATGTCACCGTCTTCGATCATCGCCAGCCTGCAAATCCAGAAGTGAAGTTTATTAAAGGCGATATTCTTCAAATGCAACTTTTGACAGATGCCATAAAAGACAGCGAAGTTATATTTCATTTAGCCGGCATGCTGGGGACAGACTATTTATGCGAATACGTTCGGGAAGCGATTGAGGTTAACATCGTAGGAAGCGTGAATGTTTTCGAGGCAGCTAAAACTGCTGGTGTCAAGGTGATTAATACGGGATTAATTCCGGAATGGGACAACGCATATATGATAACCAAGAAGGCTGTTATGCGATTCGGTAAAATGTATCATAGAGAATTTGGCACAGATATTACGACGTTAGAAGTCACACATGTTTATGGACCAGGCCAAAGAGTTGAACCATACCACAAGGCCATTCCCACCTTCATAAACCGTGCTTTGAAGGGTGAAGTGCTGGATATTTATGGTGCTGGACAGAAATATATGGATTGTTTTTATGTGGAAGATATGGCGACTGCTATTAGGCTATCATCTGAGTCACCTTTTGTTTCAGGCAAGGTTCTACAGCTTGGAAGTGGTGAAGGGCTGAAGGTAGTAGAATTAGCGCGCAAAATAGTATCGCTTACAAACAGCAAAAGTTCCCTTCGTCATTGTAAAATGCGGCATGGAGAGCCGGATGAGGATGACTCTTTGGGGAATATCGATGTAGAATCCTATCGGAAGCTTTTGGACTGGAAGCCACCGACGAAACTCGATGACGGATTATTAAAGACCATCGAATGGTATTCGAGGCATACAGGAAGCTGTTTTTGAAGACTCTTACAGAAGTTAAACAGTGAAGCTCTTCAGAAGCTTATAGAGCCAGTCCTGGAGCGGATTTAACGATTTTTAGGGCGTAAAACGCCACCGGAGCGCCCGTTGAAAAGCCTAAGAACGTGTAACGTTTTGCCAGCCCCAGTCGGGGATTCTATGACAAAGAACGTCCTTGAACAATTATAAGGAAGATTCTATGACTGAGAGTGATTTGACCAAGTTCATAGATTCAATGAAAGAATCAGTTATGGAAGCAGGTAAAATTGCCTTTGAATGCCAGGGGAAAGTGGAAAATAAAGGAAAGAATATCGATCAGTTGGCCAATGATGATATGTATGTTACGCAGAGAAGGTCGGCCCATACTATCGTTGATGAAAAAGTACAGGAAATATTGCTCCGTGCCGCGATCGAAATTATTGATCCCAAAACAATTCATCTGGATGCGGAGGAAGAAACTCCATTAGCCAACTATTTTTCACAAAAACCCGAGGAAACCACTCTTGTTATTGATCCAATTGACGGGACATTAGAATATATTTATGGAGGAGATTCCTATAGTATCTGTGTAGGATTAATAGAAAACGGCGCCTTATTAGCCGCACTTGTTTATTTTCCTGCCCGCCAAGAACTCTTTTTTGCTAAGGAGAACGGTGTATATCATAAAGAAGACCATACGACTCAGTTATTATCAACTCCCACATTGAAAAATGAAAATGTCATTTTTGTAAATAATAGAGTTGAAAAGAAAATAGTGGATGACCTATGTCAAAAAGGCATTCAGGTTATTAATGACTCAAGAGAGAGGGGGTTGACTTGGCCAAATGCTTTAATCAAATGTTTGAAGGGAGACATTAGAATCTGTCTTTTTCATACTCCTCAAATACGAGACGTTCTTTTGGGTGCAATGATAAGCAAAGTCCCAAGAGGTTATGCATGCGATTGGCTTGGCAATAAAATAACTTGGCCCAATGGAGGCAGAATACCCCGAGTTTTATTTGGTTTTGAAAATATTCCAGAAGAAGTTCTGTCCTCCTTATGCAGCTCATAGATACCAAACATAGGGTAATAATTTGCCCAATTTCTTTAGAGAAGTAATTCGCTGGCAAACATTGATTCCAAATACTATCAGGTTGTTGGATTGGCAAACAACAACAAAACTCGATAACGGATCATTAAAGAGCAATGAATGGTATTCAATATATAAGGGAACCAGTTTATAGACAAACCTCCCTAAAATTCCGTAGTTATTGTTTCACCTTGTTCAGTAAGACAAAGCACCTTACCTTGCAAACTATACCCTTCTTTTCTCAAATAAAATCGTTGCCCCATCTTATCTGCGGAGCTAAATAGAATATATAGGTTACCATTTTTGTCGATCCTAACTGGCACGACTTCTCTTCTCATTTCAGCATCTCTATGATATGATATATCTGTTTCAAGCTGCTCACATGAAATTCCAAAATAGTTGTGTCCTAATTTTTCGATTATCTCTGATTCTTTAGGGCCATTCAAATTTCCTAAAAAAGACATATTGGTAAATCCTTTCTTACTATAATTAATTTATAATATATCATAACTACTGAAAATGTTTAACTGTTTTCAATAATCAATTAAAATACAGATTTAAATGTATAAGAGGGATCTTCTTTTTATTGCCGCCGATAACGGATATAATCCAACAACTGTAAGTACCGATATTTCTCATGAATTTGTTCCATTCCTCCTTTATGGAACTGAGATTAAGAAAGGAACAACATCGAGTACGCAAGACTTGCGCTGATTTAGGATAGAGTATTGCAGAGATTTTTCATCTAGCGCCTTTTATAAAGAATAGTGCAAGTTTTACAAAACTTATTTATTTTCATTAGTTGCGAATCTCAGATAATATCATCTTACAAAAATAAGAATATATTTTGAAACTTTTTGAGTTATCAGCCCCTCCCATGATTCTTATTGAGGTTAAACTAAAGTTAGTTGAAAATAATAAGTGGCTCCCCCGTGGGGTATAATCCACGGAACGGAAAACAAAAAAGAAAGGAGCCACTAATGAAG
>JAGVGM010000323.1 GCA_020057065.1 Thermodesulfovibrionia bacterium | reverse complement strand
CTGTCAACGACGTCTTGCCGTGATCCACATGCCCTATCGTCCCTACGTTTATGTGCGGCTTTGTCCTTTCAAATTTTGCCTTCGCCATTTCTCCTCCTTTAACCTCCCTTTACCTTTAACACAATGTCTTCAGAGATGTTTTTTGGAACTTCTTCATAATGAGCAAACTGCATTGTATATGTTGCCCGGCCCTGTGTCTTGGACCTCAAGTCGGTAGCATATCCAAACATAGAAGACAGCGGCACCATCGCTGCAATAACCCTGACATTGGTCCTCTGTGTCATGGTCTGGATTTTACCTCTTCTTGAATTCAAATCACCAATAACTTCTCCCATATATTCATCAGGCGTCACAACTTCAATGTTCATGACCGGTTCAAGCAGTACAGGTTTTGCCTTGCCGGCCGCGTTCTTAAATGCCATAGAGCCTGCAATCTTAAATGCCATTTCTGAGGAGTCTACTTCATGATAAGAACCATCAAATAATGTAATTTTGACATCAACAACCGGGTATCCTGCCATTATACCGTTTTCAAGCGCTTCCTTTACACCTTTTTCAACTGCCGATATATACTCTCTCGGGATCGAACCGCCAACAACCTTATTAACAAATTCAAAATTACTTCCCGGCACCAGCGGTTCAATATTTATATATACATGGCCGTATTGTCCCCGGCCGCCCGACTGCCTTACATATTTGCCTTCAGCAGTAGCTTTCTGCCTTATTGTTTCCCTGTAAGCGACCTGTGGTTTGCCTACATTTGCGCCGACTTTAAATTCCCTCAAAAGGCGGTCGACAATAATATCAAGATGGAGCTCCCCCATGCCTGAAATTATCGTTTGCCCGGTTTCTTCATTATATGAGACCTTAAAAGACGGGTCCTCCTGTGCAAGCTTCCCGAGAGCAACAGACAGCTTTTCCTGATCAGCTTTTGTCTTTGGTTCAATCGCTACAGATATGACGGGCTCAGGAAACTCCATAGCTTCAAGTATTACCGGATGCTCGGAATCACAAAGTGTGTCTCCGGTAAGAGTACTCTTCAAGCCGACTGCTGCAACAATATCTCCTGCTTTCACTTCTTTAGTTTCTTCCCTCTTATTAGCATGCATTTTCATTAGCCTGCCGATACGTTCCTGTACATCTTTTGTAGAATTGTAAATGTAGGAACCTGAAGACAACGTCCCTGAATAAACCCTTAAAAATGTAAGTTGTCCGACAAAGGGATCCGTCATTATCTTAAATGCAAGCGCTGAGAAGGGTTCTTTGTCCGATACTTTTCTTATAATTTCTTTGCCTGAATTGGGTTCGATCCCGGTTACAGGGGGAATGTCAAGCGGACAAGGCAGGTAATCAATAATTGTATCAAGGAGCATTTGCACCCCTTTGTTTTTGAATGCAGAACCGCAAAGAACCGGTGTAATTCTCAATTCAATGGTGCCTCTTCTTAAAGCAGCTTTTATGAGGTCCGCACTTATCTCTTCGGCGGCAAGATATTTTTCCATAAGTATGTCATCAAAATCAGACAGGGCCTCTATCATCTTCTCCCTGTATTCAAGGGCGGTCGGCAGAAGCTCCTGCGGTATATCAGTCTCAATATATTTTGCACCAATTGTCTCATCTTCATACACATAAGCCTTCATATTAATAAGGTCAATGGCCCCTCTGAATGCGTCTTCGGCGCCATAAGGTATCTGTACTGGAACAGGTGTTGCACCGAGCCGCTCTATCATGGATTTAACACACATAAAAAAGTCTGCTCCCATCCTGTCCATCTTATTTATAAAAGCGATTCTCGGAACTTTATACTTTTCAGCCTGTCTCCAGACTGTCTCCGATTGCGGCTCAACCCCGGCAACGGCATCAAAAAGTGCAACTGCCCCGTCAAGAACCCTTAACGACCGTTCGACCTCAATAGTAAAGTCAACGTGTCCGGGGGTATCAATAATATTTATCTTGTAATCCTTCCAGAAACACGTAGTAGCAGCAGAAGTAATGGTTATGCCCCTTTCCTGTTCTTGCGGCATCCAGTCCATAACAGCAGTGCCTTCATGAACTTCCCCTATCTTGTATGTTACTCCCGTGTAATACAGGATACGCTCCGTAACCGTAGTTTTCCCGGCATCAATGTGAGCCATTATGCCAATATTCCTTGTTTTTTGTAGTGAAACTTCTGACACTATTTCTACCTCTTTGATTACCATCTGTAATGTGCGAAAGCCTTGTTTGCCTCGGCCATCCTATGGGTATCTTCCTTTTTCTTTATTGAGGTCCCTGTGTTATTGGCTGCATCCATTAATTCAGCAGCAAGCTTTTCACTCATGGTCCGCTCTCCGCGGGCCTGAGAATAATTAATAAGCCATCTGAACGCCAGAGCCATCTTTCTCTGCGGTCTGATATCAACAGGCACTTGATAAGTAGCGCCGCCGACACGTCTTGATTTAACCTCGATAACAGGTTTCACATTCTCCATGGCGGTCTTGAAAATCTTTAACGGGTCATTACCAGTCTTCTGCTTGATAACATCAAATGCTCCATAGCATATTCTTGCTGCAGTAGATTTTTTCCCGTCTTTCATTATTGCACTGATAAATTTGCTTACGACTTTACTGTTATAAATAGGATCGGGTAAAATCTCTCTGTTTACGACTACTCTTCTTCTTGGCATACGTTTTTACCTTTTACTATACTATTTTGGTTTCTTGGCGCCATATTTTGAACGCCCTCTTCTGCGATCAGCCACGCCGAGGGTATCAAGGGCGCCTCTAACAATGTGGTATCTTACGCCTGGCAGGTCCTTAACCTTTCCACCTCTAATAAGAACAATTGAATGCTCCTGGAGGTTATGACCAACTCCGGGGATATAGGCAGTAACTTCCATTTTATTTGTCAATCTTATCCTTGCAACTTTTCTTAATGCAGAATTTGGTTTCTTCGGAGTAGTAGTATATACCCTTGTACACACACCTCTTCTTTGCGGACAGCTCATAAGTGCAGGACTCTTGGTCCTGTTAGGCAACTGCGTCCTCTTGTTTTTTACAAGCTGAGCTACTGTCGGCAACTTTCCTCCATTAATACTAAAATATATTTAATTTATATAATAATTTTGTCTGCTATGGAAAAACCTTAAAAGTTTATCAGGGGGAATGTTTTTTGTCAATAGGGGAAGAGGATATTTTTTAAAATATTTTAAAAATCATCTTTTTATGTTTCTTTCCCGATTCCAACCTTCTCTCATTCTACCTCATTCTTCCGCAATATGCCAGTCGATTTCTTTTTTCGATTGAGCCGCTTGCAAAAGCCTTTGTTCGTCATTAAAACCAAAGACTGCAAAAGCGATTTCCTCGATATATTTGCAAAAAGCTCAACTGCTATATTTATTGTTTTCCTTACTGAGCTTTTGCCACAAAATCCTTTGTTTCCAATCTCTGAACCTTTACTTTTAGTTCCTCCATCTCTTTCTTCTGCTCTTGCATAGCCTTCTGTTGGCTGTCAATAATTTTTTGCTGTTCCTGAACAACACGTGTCAACACTGCAGCAATGTCCATCGGACTCAATCCTTTCCGATCCTTAGTAGCTACAATCTCAGGAACATCTTCAGCAATAAAACCAAGGTGTTTCTCATCTACATTAGCTTTGTAATTAAATTGAACAGGATTAATATCTTTCAAGGCTTGTAACGCTTTATCAGCAGAAAGATCGCTGATATTTTCTTTATACTCTCTGCTGGACGCATTTGTCCAGACCCCACCTGTTGTTACATAGGCTCCGCTAACCATTTCTAATGGATGTGTTGGAGTTCTCGTCCCAATGCCGACTTTCTGATCAAAAAAGAAAGCATCTTCATCCTCCATATAGCCCATAACACCATCATTACTCTCTCCGTCAAATACAAACTTTAAATCTCTCCTGCGTGTCTGACAATCGCCGGTGCACCAAGTGTCCGCAGCAGTTGGGTATCCATGTTTCCATACCCAGTAAAAATCATTTGAATCCATTATCCCGGCATAATCTGCACAATTTACAGAGTTGCCTGATCCAGTTATCCCTTCACAATATGCCCACGCACCATCCCAAATAGTATCCCAATAAATTTCTGTAATAAAATCGTCATTCCCAACCACTAAACTTTTAGAATTAATAGCAGGGGTTCCACCACCATAAAGTCTCCATATAAGTCCAGCCTTATTACCAAAATATATCCCTTCCCAGTTTGCTTTTTTAACTACAATACTGCCATTAACATCCAACGGCGCTGTAGGCGTCGTCGTCCCGATCCCGACATTTCCCTCCACAATAAGGTCTCCATCCGCTGCAAAAAGATTTGCTGCAATAAGTAAAACTCCTGCCATTACTGCCCATACTATTTTCTTCATTTTTATCCTCCTTTTTAAATGTTGTTTATTGTTTTATTTATTGTCATAACCTTATTTTTTAATAACAAGGTT
>JAGVGM010000071.1 GCA_020057065.1 Thermodesulfovibrionia bacterium | reverse complement strand
CGGGAGTGAAGTTATACGAGCACAGTACTTCCCTGTTGCACGCGAAAACCGCGGTGGTTGACAAGGTCTGGTCAACAGTCGGCTCAACCAACATGGACTTCTTGAGCTTATTAAATAATGACGAGGTGAATGCGGTTATCCTGAACCGCGAGTTTGCCATCGAAATGGAGAAGATGTTTGTCAGGGACCTTGCGGATTCCAGGCAAATTCAATGGGATGAGTGGGAAAAAAGACCTTTATTGTCAAGGATCATGGAGTGGTTTGTGAATTTGTTTGCCCCTTGGCTGTAACACATCGCCGAAGATCGGTTTATTACAATAAAAGTGGATCATGTGAATCAGATGTATAAGATCAGAAACCTTTCGAAATTCTTCCTGTTCACGGTCGCAGCTGCAATTCTTTTTTCTGCCGGTTCCGTGTCATCTGTCGAAAAGCCGCGGCAGGGCGGCGACATACTGCTCGACACCTATCACAGGAACATGGCCAAATTGGAGAGAAACAGCTTCGGCTTCCCTCTCTTTCTGGAGTCTTTTGAGCAAGACGACAGAGTGAATGTGGATGTCTATGGGATCTTCGATTATCCCTTCAGCAGCGTTGTCAACGTGCTCAAGGTTCCGGCAAACTGGTGCGATATCGTGTCCCTCCATCCTAATGTCAAGGTGTGTACCTACAAGGAACTGACCGGTGTCTGGTTGCTGACCTTTTACATAGGCCGCAAAGTCTATCAACCTCCTGAAGACACGCGTCAAGTCATTTATCGTTACCGGAACATTGGTCAGCATCAGAGATATCTGGATATCATTCTCAGTGCCGATGAAGGCCCTTTCGGCACAAAGGACCACAGGATGAGGTTCGAGGCCCTGCCCCTTGACGGGGGAAGGACTTTTGTCCACGTCAGTTATTCATACAACAACAGTGTTGCGCTTCGCCTCGCGGAAAAGGCCTACTTTGCGACACTCGGTTGGGGCAAGGTAGGGTTCACGGTGACCGGAGCAGACAGAAACGGCAAACCCGTCTATATCGGCGGGCCTCGCGGCGCGATCGAGCGCAACGCTGTCCGGTACTATTTCGCGATCCAGGCCTTTATGAATACGCTGCGCTATCCCGAAGAAAGTCGTTTCAGCATGAGAATCAGCGAGTGGTATGATCTTACAAACAGATACAGAAAGCAGCTCTTCGACCTGGACAAAAAGGAGTACCTCACATTCAAGACAAAGGAGCATACGAACCAGCTGATACTTCAACGGCGGTTCGG
The DNA here is from genome assembly GCA_020057065.1 of Thermodesulfovibrionia bacterium. Taxonomy (GTDB): domain Bacteria; phylum Nitrospirota; class Thermodesulfovibrionia; order UBA6902; family UBA6902; genus SURF-23. Next base: position 2,156 of record JAGVGM010000071.1, on the reverse strand, counting down.
GACGGGTCATCAGTGAGGTTGCTGCACAGAGCCGTTATAAAAAACCTCGCATTTGCCGCCTTGAAGCAGCTTCTTCGTTTTCAAGTACAGATTAAGTATGGGCCCCGAAATCGATCTCAAGGGGCCTTCCTTTTCGACACGGGGATGACGGAAAGGACCGTGCATTTTCTGACTGAACCTCACGCACCCTTTTTCATCCACTACCGCCACCGTCACATTGTCGAACTGCTCGTTGACAAGATCGAGTCTCCCCTTCATGGCGACCCTGCTCTGTTTCGTCGAAAGGGCCACGTCTTCCGCCTCTGCAATGCCGTTTTTTATCTTCCAGTCTGAGACGAGTTTTAGTATGGTGCTTTTCCCTCCCAGGGATTCCTCGTATGCACTCCCGAAGGTGTAGCCCTTTGTCAGCAACGGGCCCAGAGGTCCCACGATAAAGAAAGACCCCACATCTATCAGGTTGAAGTTCTGGCTCCTTTCGTACTTCTTTAACATGAGGTCGAGGTCGACGCTTTCGTGAACGAGGTCATGCCCCCGAAGCGAGATATCTCCCTGAACCGTCCTTATAATCTCATCCGCGTTTTTGCCTTTCATCGTGAGATGCGATTTCAGGTCCAGCTCGCCGCGTGTGGATATTTTCTGTTTATATGTCGCAAGCACTTCATCAAAACGTAATTTTGTGATCGCAAAATCAACTGAGTACTCAGGGTTTTCACCAGTCATCATACCCTTGATGCTGCCTTTACCGTTCCCGCCAAAGATCTTCATAGTGATAGGGTCAACCTCAAACTTCCCTTGGCGGGCCTTTATGACAACGCGGATATCTGATATCCTCAATTCTTCTGCCTTCACCTCCACGCATGACAAATCTCCATCGAAGGAGAGGGAGACAGGAAACGCTTCTTCACCTGCGGATAAATTGTTGATCGCAACGTCGCACTCGTTTACTTCGGTCTTTCGACCCGATGTTTCGTCCACGTACAGGAGACGCCCTTTCTTGATAAAGATTTTTCTTGCCTCAAAAGATCCTAAAGGTAGCTCTTTCTGGGCAGGTTTCTTCTCAGGTGTTTCGATGTTGAAATGCCCGCTTTTGTCTTTAGTGATGAAAAATGCGGGGGTGATGAGTCTGACCTGCTGTACGTGTACTTCCCGCCGGAGAAGAGACAGCAGTCTTATTTCCGCCTCCACCTTTATTATTGAAGCGACATCCGTATCCCTGTTTTGTATTAGAATGTCTTCAATCAATACGCTTGCACGCGGAAAGAGCGTGAGCTTCATTGTGCCGTTAATGCGGACCTTCATCCCCGTGGCAACGGAGACAGCGGTTTCGATGCGGGGCTTGTAGGAATTTATTTTGAAGGTGAGGACGAAAATGACTGCTGCAAGGACAAGGGCCACCGCACTGCCGCCAAGTATAAAAAGTCCCTTTTTAATATTCGCTTTCATTCCTGCGGATCACCCCGGGCACAGAGGGCAAAGATTTCTTTCTGCCTTTCACATGGTAAAAGTAATACTTTGAATTATTCCTTGTCTCCGTATTTGGTATAACGATCAGAATCTATTAACATTTCATTATATACTTACAACTTTTTCAGCTCTTTGGCAAACGCTAACATACAGATGTCTTTTGATTTTAGAATTATATTCTGTTGAATCAGGGCAGCTTCAGTAATCAATGCATCACCGGCCATCTGTTCAGCTAACATCTGTAAAATAAAAAAGTTGCAGGCATGAGGAAAACACGGTAATATTCTCATTAAGGAGATACAAAACCATCTTAGTACACAATTTACCTTCATAATAAAAGGTCATCATGCCAGGGAGTATTGAAGATTACAGGAATTCTTCATTGAGAGTGCAGAAACAACAAAATGTCTGGGTGTTGGGCCGGCTCTTCAGCTTCCTTCTGAGTGTATTGCGTGGTTTCAAACGCAATCAGGGCCTGCTGTCTCCGCCAATCCACAACGATAATACAAAATCCACTTATTTCATTTTAGGACTTATACTTGTTGCAGGATTTCTTCTGAGAATATATAAGTTGTCCTCCCAGAGCATATGGCTGGACGAAGCCGGCTCTATATATCACAGCCAGCAGAATTTCATACATGCTATAAGTTTTAAAGACTCAACTCCCGCGCTTTATTATGTTTTACTTCATT
>JAGVGM010000277.1 GCA_020057065.1 Thermodesulfovibrionia bacterium | reverse complement strand
TCTGCCGGTAAAATTGAAGTTCTTTTAATTGCTTTCTTCTGATTATTGACCATAGCAATCTCTCTGCATCAGTCATTTTGCTTCTCAGGCTTCTCGATACCCGTAATCATCAATTTCACTTTCTCCAAAGGTTATTCATACGCAGGTAAAAGCAATTTTCATTTTGACAAGTTGCCCATCAATAACAGGAAATTATCAGTGCAATAGAGTGACACAGAGCTTATCTAAAAACTGCCATTTTTTATTTTTGTCATATCCGAGATATTTAATCGGACATCCAGAATGCGTTGAAAGAAACAGATTCCGGTTCAAAGACTGCCGGAATGACAGATAAAGTGAGTTTCCAGACAAACTCCACACCTCATATTCTCAGCCGTCAACAATCATACATCAGCGCAAGAAAAGCTCTTTCTCTTAGTTCGAAATAACAGCGGGGCGGCACTGTTGTACTGCAGTACTTTTCCTCTGTGGTGCCATGGAACTATTCAATCCCTCCTTCCCTCCTAAATCCTATCTTCGGACGCATCTTTTCCGGCGGAGCCATCATCTGGCGGATAGCATCGAAAATCAGTTTAATTTCACCATCATGCTTTTCTATTTTATTCTCAAGTTCTGCCAGCTTGTGAGCAAGTTCTTTGTTTGTTGAGAGCATTGCTTTCAATTTAACGAAAGCCCTCATGATGGCGATATTAACCTGAATAGCCCGTTTACTATGCAAAACGCTGGAAAGCATTGCCACGCCCTGTTCGGTGAAGACATATGGGAGATACTTTCGATGTTGTCCACGGCCACGCTTGGTTTCCACGGATTGTGACTTTGCCTGTTCCCCTGTTTCTAAGATTCCAAACTGGAATCTTAAAGAATCAGTTTCCTCTCTGGTAAGCTGAAACATGAAATCTTCAGGAAAACGCTCACTATTTCTTTTTATGGCTTTGTTAAGATTAGATGTCTCAACTCCATAAAGCTCCGCAAGGCCACTGTCGAGCATAACCTTATGCCCTCGAATCAGAAATATTTTTTGCTGGATTAACTCAACAGGAATGATTTCATTCATAATTGTCCCCTTTCTGAAATAACCGCTCAGCTGTTCACGCGGTTCAAGCTGCTGTTTGATTTTTTTAAGAGCCCGATTTGTTAGAAATATCATAATCTACACAAACCTGGAATTTCAAGACAAAAAAGTGTAGCAGTTCCAAAATTCTATAGTTCCTCAGATCCACAGAGTAACAGAGACTTCACCCTTCACACTTCCAACAGAAATCCCATCCCGTGTTAAACTAAAACATGTCCAGCAATATATAAGGATCGTTTGGACCGCTTGAGTCGCTGGAACAGTTATCTTTATAAACCCGGAGTGATATATGGCATTGATAAGTTTGAAAGATGTGAGGCTTGCGTTCGGCGGTCCTGAGCTGATCGACGGGGTGTCTCTGCAGATCGAACGCAGGGAGCGAGTCTGCCTGGTCGGCAGGAACGGGGCAGGCAAATCCACCCTTATGAAGATCATCAGCGATGAGATCACTCATGACGCGGGAGAGGTCATACGCGAGCAGGGTCTGCGAATTGCCTCGCTTGAACAGGAAGTCCCGCAGGACCTGTCCGGTACGGCGTTTGAGATAGTGGCAGCGGGTGTCGGCAATATGGTCAGCCTGCTCACGGAATACCACTCTGTAAGCCATCGCCTCTCCCATGGAGACGCAGGAGCAATAGTTGAACTTGAACGGATACAGCACCTGATCGAATCCTCCGGCGGCTGGCAGATCCAGCAAAGGGTCGAGACCGTCCTCTCACGCCTCGGCCTGGACCCAGACGCCCAGGCAGCCGACCTCTCCGGAGGTTACAAAGGAGGGTACTGCTTGCAAGGGCGCTCGTAAACGAACCGGACCTCCTGCTTCTCGATGAACCCACGAACCATCTCGATATCACCTCGATCAGCTGGCTTGAGGAATTCCTTATCGAATACCGGGGCTCCATACTCTTCATAACCCATGACCGGAAGTTCCTCCAGTCCCTGGCAACACGCATTATAGAACTGGACCGCGGCTGTCTCACCGACTGGCGCTGTGATTACTCAACATATCTGACAAGAAGGCAGGCTGAACTCGATGCAGAGGCTGTACACAACGCGCTCTTTGACAAAAAGCTCTCACGGGAAGAGGCGTGGATACGCCAGGGCATCAGGGCCCGGCGTACCCGTAATGAAGGACGTGTAACCGCATTAAAGGATATGAGGAAGGAACGCCTTTCGAGGCGTACACAGACCGGGAGCGCCAGGATGGTGCTAAACGAGGCTGAGAGATCGGGCAAACTGGTTATCGAAGCTGAGGGAATCGGTTGTCTTTATGAAGGCCGTTACCTATTTCGCGATTTCTCCACGACCATCACCCGCGGTGACAAGATCGGCATTATAGGACCTAACGGCTCAGGAAAAACCACACTGATAAAGATGCTGCTTGGTTTAATGGAACCCCACAGCGGCTCTGTACGCATGGGGACCAGGATCGAGGCCGCGTATTTCGACCAGCATCGTGAGCAACTGGATGACAACAGATCCGTCATGGACAATGTAGCGGACGGCTCCGGGTACGTGACAGTGAACGGAAAGACAAGACACGTAATCGGATATCTTGAGGATTTTCTCTTCCCTCCGGAAAGAGCACGCTCGCCGGTAAAGGTCCTGTCAGGTGGTGAGCGGAACCGTGCGCTGCTGGCAAGGCTTTTTACCAAACCGTCGAACGTACTTGTAATGGACGAACCCACCAATGACCTTGACACCGATACCCTCGAACTCCTCGAGGAGATGCTGATGGAGTACGAGGGCACCGTCCTCCTCGTAAGCCATGACAGGGCTTTTCTCAATAACATCGTAATAAGCACGATAGTCTTTGAGGATGACGGAAGGCTTGAAGAATATGTGGGCGGCTATGACGACTGGCTGCGTCAGCGCAGACAGGCAGCCCCGGCACGAACGGAAAAGACCGCGAAGCCGGCAAGGCCCAGGCCCAAACAGGAGCGTCCTCGCATCCTCACATTTAAAGAAAAAAAAGAACTTGAGATATTGCCTGCGCTGATCGAATCACTCGAAGCCGAGCGCGACGGGCTTTTGGGAGTGTTTGCAAGTCCTGAATTCTACCGGCAGGAGGGAAGCAGGATACCCGAGACAAAAACGAGGATCGGGGAACTCGAAAAAGAGATTACTGAATCTTATGACCGGTGGGAGCTTCTGGAATCGATCATGAATTCGCAGCCCGCTTAGGAAAATCAGGGATCTTCAGCCTTCAGCAATCAGCGGTCAGCTTTCAGCTTAAGAAAAGTAAATTATAATGTCAGACATGAACGATTTAGAGAAAAAACTATGCTTTCTGTTTAAACGATCTATATTAGTCCTAAACGACCTTTACGGATCATTTATTATGTGGTATATTTGTTTTTAACAAGTTATTGTGATATCTGGAGAAAAAGTAGAATAATGGACAATAACAATAATGACCTTTCTGTGAAATATTCCCGCCGTTTTGGGACAATTGCTGTTGAAATGGGATTTGTAACAGCAGAAGATATCAAAGAGGCCCTGAACGAACAGTTTAATGATGATCTATCCCGCAGACCCCACAGATTGCTGGGCAGAATCTTGGTGGAAAAGGGACTGATGTCAATTGAGGAGATGGAAGCTGTCCTTGAGGAGTTGTTCAAGGCAGAAAAAAACAGCCAAAAACTGTAACACCCTGCTTTCGATAAGTAAAATAACCAGGTTGCTTTTTTAAAGTCCCTGTCCTATATTGCCGATAAGAACATGTAGATATAACGCAGGTTATATGAGAAATTCTCGTTGGGACAGGTTAGAATATAGGTGATATCATCCGGTAAGTTAGCTGCTGAAAAGTATACCCGCAAAACAATAGAGGAAATGATAGCTGTTTGCGTTAAATCTTCACGTGTGCCTGATAACATTAATATCATTACTGACACCTCAAACTTTTACAAAGTTGATTACGATGATGTGATTATCCTTGAAGACCGGCCGTATCTCATCAGAAATTGCAAGATGGAGGGTCGTTTTGGAATAAGCGATCAACCGAAATTCTGGGTTAAATCTGCAATAGACCTTATTACCGGAAATAGAAAGATTATTAAAATGGTATTCCATGAGAAATTCAAAGCCAGAATAGGTGACCTGACATTTAATTTTTTCCGCAGTCCAAGAAAAGAAGCTAGAATACTCTCGCTGGTAAAAGGGCATCCAAAATTCATGCAGGGTTTTGGCGTTAAAGACTCTGCAGGTAATATTATCAGGGTTATCGACAATATCCCCGGAAATACAATTGAGTCTGTAACGGATCTCGGCAAAAACCATGAAGACTATTTCTGGAATTATTTTCCATCAGTTCTGGATGATTTCATGGAGCTGATTAAGGCGATTGGATTTCTTCATGAAAATGGTGAGCATCACGGAGACATAAGAAGAGATCACATTTTAAAGGACAGCCATAACGGGAATTACAAATGGATAGATTTTGATTATACCTATTGGCAAGGAGAGAGTATTGCAAATTATGATCTTTTTGGATTGGGGAATGTTCTTATTTATCTTGCGGGCAGGGGGGATGTAATTATCCACGATCTCAGGAAAAACAATCAGGCGCTGTCTGATCAGCTTTCTCATGATGACCTCAATATTATCTTTCAGAACAGGGTTGCAAATCTGAAGAAGATCTATCCGTATATTCCTGATGTTTTGAATTTCATACTCATGCATTTTTCTTCAGGAGCAAACATTTATTATGATAATGCTTCACAGATTATACAGGACCTTGGTGAAGCGAAAGGGGGGATATTTTGAAAACAAATGAAAAGGCAGCGCATATTCAGAGAGGCAGTAAAAAAAACAAAGACAGGCATATCCTTATTGCCCTGGATAATTCGGAAAATGCCAAAAGAGCTCTTTTATACGTTGCGGATTTTCTCGGCGGCTACCGGGGATATCGTGTGACATTGTTAAGGGTTTTTCCTAAACCTTCTAAAGACTTCTTTGAGACAGATAAAGAACGTGTATTATGGACAGAAGATGAATTCTACAAGGCAAAACAGATGCTGGAAAAGTATCGTTCCATACTGATACAGGCGGGGTTTCAGAAAGATAAAGTGGTAAGCCGCGTAAGTGTTAAACAGTGTAGTTCTATTGCGGAATCAATTCTTGATGAACAGAAGGAACTGGGATGCTGTACGGTAGTTGTAGGGCGTCGGACCTTATCGAGAAAAGAAGAATTTTTATTCGGCAGTACGACAAATAAACTTCTTCATTCGGAAAAGCGGTGCGCTTTATGGATTATTGAATGACAAGTCAGTAATAGTTTTTTTTGCTGCTTTCAATACATACAGAAACACTTCATTCATCTTCATCCTTAGTGTAATACATAACCTGATTAGCATCGATTGTCTTCCCGCCTGAAGCATGAAATCACTTACATAATCTTATGTGTCGACATGCCGGCCGCTGTTGACACTACCCCGGATTATTCATAAATTTACTGTATACTTCAGGAAATGCCAGGGAGTTGAGGGCAACCTGCATTGTACATTTTATGTATTTTGTTAGTGGTATCCTGGTAAGCCTTCGAGACAAATTGAGTCATCATCTTTCAGCTTAATATTAACAGCAGTTCCACAGTTCCAATGAACCGTAGTGCCGTAGTTACACAAATCCATAGAGAAACAATGACTATTTTGCATTCAGCATTTTCTTGTTGTCTCTCAACAGAGAGGATGCTGTTATTCCTCAAGATTCGCATCGGTTTTGCCGATATTCAAGGAGAACGCATAAGGAGGACGCACGTATGTTTAATTGGTTTAATATTACTCTTGCCATAATAATCGGATCTATTGTGCTTATTATTATAAAAGCGGTTAAACAAACAAAAACTGTACTCGACAAAGCACTCAAGGATATCGACCCGACAAAGCGCGATGAACTTGCAAGGAAGCTTATCCAAAAAATATATACGCAAGACATTGATCCGTCCAGGTTTGATGACCCCGTTGCAGCGCAAACCGACTGGTCACCCGCAAAAGGAGGCGGATCAAGCTTTGCTACTCACACGATAACAAAGGTCAGTACTTACAGGATCGAGTTTCGGGCGTCAGGAGGAGCCAAAGTTTTCTCCATAATTTTTTCCCTTATGGGAATAGGGATCATATTTGGTTTTTCTTTTTTTCATTTTTCACACGGGACGTTCACGATCAGTCTCGATACTGTTGCCCCGCTGATGTTCGGGATCGTCTTTATCGCCATAGGAGGCGGCTTGTTTTACTATTTCACTGCACCCATTGTTTTTGACAAGAGAAAGGCATCCTTCTGGAAAGGCAGAACAGACCCGGACAAGGACTTTAACAATAATACGATGAAGTATTTTGCCAGGCTTGAGGAAATTCATGCGCTTCAGCTTGTTGCTGAGAATTGCCGCAGTGACAATGATACTTATCGCAGCTATGAGTTAAATCTCATTCTGAAGGACGGCAAGCGCATCAATGTAGTTGATCACGGCAATGAGAGTAAACTGCGTGAAGACGCCCAAACACTTTCCCGATTTATCGAGAAGCCCGTATGGGACGCCATCTCATGAAATGAGAAAGAGCTATCAGCAATCAGCGATCAGCTTTCAGTTAATTTTCAAAAACAACATAATCAATTAATCTAAGCTGCTGATAGCTGACAGCTATTTTACCTGTAATTCACAAAATCAATATGAACTTCCATATCTTTCTCCTTCAAAATCTTCATTACTGCCTGGAGGTCATCTATCTTCTTGGCCCTGATGCGTAACTGGTCCTTCTGTATTTCAGACTGGACCTTGAGCTTTGTATCCTTGATGATCTTCACGATCTCTTTGGCTTTTTCGGTTGGAATGCCCTGTTGAAGGGTTATGATCTGCTTCACGGTGTTTGACGCCGCGGGCTCAACTTTTCCATAGCTCAATGCCTTCAAAGGCACCTGCCTTTTTATAAGTTTGCTCTGCAGCATATCAATAACGCTTTTCAGCCTGTATTCATCATCGGATGTGAGAAGAATTTCATTTTTTGTTTTGTCGAGTTCAATATTGCTTTTGCTCCCCCTGAAATCAAACCGCTGTCCCATTTCCTTTAATGCCTGCTGAACGGCATTGGAGACCTCCTGCAGATCGACTTTACTTACAACATCGAACGAATGTTCATCCGCCATTATATTTCTCCTCCTTAAAACTTCTAATGTAATTATTCAAACTTAATGCCAACAACGACCATCCCCTCTTTATCAGCCTCTTTAATAAACATCTCTTTGTCAATAATGATGCATTTCTCTGCTTCAAGCGCTAAAATCTTTGCTGAAGCTGCTTTCATGGAGCGAAGTGTATCCGTGCCGACAACAGGGACGTCAAAACGCAGGTCCTGCTTCGGCTTGCTGACCTTTACAACAACAGCATCTTTTTTTGCGAGGCTTCCGCCCCGTTTTATAGCTTCATCCGTACCTTCTATCGCTTCGACCGCCATTACGGCCAGGTCCTTCACAACCACTGTCTGCCCGATGTCCTGCCGACCTATTTCTTTGGCTATTTCAAAGCCGAATTCGATATCCCTTAATTCATCTTTTGTTGGTTTTTTCTTAGTCAACACTCCTGCAGAGGCCAAAAGATCTTTTGTGAATTCCGTAGTGTTACGGAGTTTGATACCGTTCTTTTCGAGCTCATGCACAACCGCACTCATAATAGTGTCGTCTGAGCGGTTCTTTAATGAAAAAAAAAGTTTAACGGCTTTTATGTCCGGGATGATGCTGGTTTTGTGTTTATATAAAATTTCCTTTGGTACTTTTCCTGCCATAACTGCATTTGTGATCGAGAGCTTTTTCAGCAGGGAGATCAATCCCCCTAAACGCCCGATATTTATTTTATAAAAATCATCTACAAAGGGCTTCAGAGATTCATCGGCAAGAGGTTGAAGCGCAATTCCAACGACTCTGCAGCCCATCCTTCTCGCCTCCGAAGCTATCGCTCTTGGCAGCCCGCCCATTCCGGCAATGAGCCCTAAAGTAAACCCTGACTCCTGTCCCCTGTCCCCTGTCTTTACCGGCATATACCTCTTTTATTTTTTTCTATGAACTTGATGAAGTTTTTAACTTCCTCCGACTGACCCAAATCATGTTTGACCTTGTCTATCGCTTCTTTCAGGGTATGCTTGCTGCGGAACAATATTTTATATGCCTTTTTCAGGTCGCTGATCGTTGCATCAGAAAAATTACGCCTTTTAAGCCCAACAGTATTCAACCCGTAAAGCTTGGCCCTCTCACCGGCGGCTGTTGTATATGGAGGGATGTCCTGCGGTATAGCGCTGAAACCGCCTATCATTGAATGCGCCCCTATCCGTGCAAACTGGTGAACTGCTACGTGTCCGCCGATAAATGCAAAGTCCTCCACCACTACATGTCCCGCAAGCGTAGTTGCATTTGCCATAATAATATTGTTTCCAACGTGGCAATCATGGGCTATATGCACATAAGCCATTAAAAAATTATTATTTCCTATTCTTGTGACTCCGTCTCCACTGACAGAGGCGCGATGTATTGTTATGTATTCTCTTATGATATTGTCATCGCCGATCTTGACTTTTGTTTTCTCCCCCTTATATCTGCTGTCCTGCGGTGGAAGACCTATTGAGGTGAATGGATACACATTGCAGTTTTGACCGATTTCCGCCTCTTCAATGACAACGTGTGCGGCAAGCGTGGTGTTCTTGCCGATCTTCACATTATCGCCAATAATACAATAAGGACCAATCTCCACACCGTCTGAAAGTTTTGCATCTGGAGCTACAATTGCTGTTGGGTGAATCCTGGTTTTAGCCATTTGTCAACCCCTCTCCTGATACCATTGCAGTAAATTCCGCCTCCGCAACAAGTTTTTCTTCAACAAAGGCCTCAGCAGAGAATTTCCAAACATTGTTTCTATGCTGAAGCATCCGGACCTCAAAACGTAATTGATCCCCCGGAACCACAGGTTTTCTGAATTTAGCCTTTTCAATACTCATGAAGTACACCATATTGCCTTTTGTGCCTGAATGAAAAGCGAGAATCCCGGCTACCTGGGCCATGCCCTCCACGATCAGAACGCCGGGCATGATCGGATAATTAGGGAAGTGGCCCTGAAAAAAAGGTTCATTGATCGTCACGTTTTTAATGCCGACAGCTTTTTCCCCTGGCTGCAAGTCAATAATCCTGTCGACCAGAAGAAAGGGAAATCTGTGCGGCAGTATCTTTTGAATTTCAAGACAGTCCAACATGTTAATATCCCTCCTTGTTTCAACTTGTAGGGGCGGGTTTAAAACCCGCCCCTACATATATTATTTATCAATCTTCCTCTCAATTTCATGCAAGCGTTTAATATACTCAGGCAGTTTTGAATAAATACTTTGCGCCCTAAGCCATGTTTTATGCGGAATAGCGGGACTTCCGGAATATATCTGGTTATCTGCTATATCACCGGCTATGCCTGATTGAGAGCCTACCATAACGCCATTGCCTATTTTTACATGGTCTCTCACTCCGACCTGCCCCGCGAGAATAACCCCATTACCCATCTCCACACTGCCGGATATACCCGCCTGCCCGAGCATTAGACAATTTTTGCCTATGTTAACGTTATGACCGATCTGAACCAGGTTGTCTATCTTTGTCCCTGAACCTATAACTGTATTCCCGGTTGTTGCTCTATCTATGGTAACATTTGCACCTATCTCCACATTGTCTCCAATTATCACTCCGCCGACTTGCGGTATTTTATAGTGCGTTCCCTTTTCAAATATGTATCCAAAACCATCAGCGCCTATAACAGCGCCTGCATGTACTATTACTTTCCTGCCTATCTTCACATTCTCTCTTATAGTTGCGTTAGGATAGATAATTGAGTCATCGCTGATCGATGTCCCCTCACCAATAAATACCCCTGGATATAATATGACCCTTAAGCCTATAACAGCATTGCTGCTTATATAAACATTCGGATAAATTGAAACGTCTTTGCCAATACTTGCACCGGTACAAACAGTTGCCTTATCGCTGATCCCTATGGGTTTAAAAGGTTTTACGTGAAAAACTTCCAATGCACGGGCAAATGTAAAATAGGGGTTGTCAGAGACAAGGATACTCGCTGACAATCCTTCTATCTCCTCTTTTGCAATTACGGCCGAGGCCTTTGTATTTAAAATATCCCCTAAATGTTTTTTGCCGGCAAGGAAGGTAATGTCTCCATGTTTTGCATCAGTTATCCCGGCTGCGCCCGTGATCTCAATTTCCTGACTGCCTGAAACCTTGCCGCCAATGAGGTATGCTAATTCTTTGAGTTTCATATGAGAGCCATAAAAATCTTTTTACTACTTATCACTCTTCTTTTCAGCCTTCGATGCTTCATTGTACTTCTTAACAATCTTGTCCGTTAGATCCAATTTTTCAGAAGAATAAATCAAGCCGGCTTCATTTTTTTCAAGGATCACTGCATAACCTTCCTCTTCACCGGTTTTCCTGATGGTTTCACTGAGTTCTTTAATTATGCGATCCATAAAATCAGCCCGCTTTTTTTCGACCTCTTCTTCAGAATCTTTTATCATTCTCTGAAAATCTCTTTTGAGCCTTTCGAAATCTTCACGTTTTCCTTTCAAGGCATCAGGGTTAAGTATAGAGGTCTGTTTCGCCAGTTCTTCATCAAGCTTCCTGATTTCCTTCTGTTTTTCATCTATTACAGCCTGCTTGGTCTTGAATATTTCTTCTAACGTTTTCACCGCCTTTTTACCTGCATCCGATTCATTCAGCGCCTTGTTTAAATCCACATAACCAATCTTCAGATCCGCCGCCTGTGCTCCTAATGCAAACATAAACAATAATACAACCGCCATTAAAACTGCTCTTTTCATAAAACCTCCCTATAAAATTAGCTAATGGCTGACAGCTGTCAGCTAAATATTAAAATAATCCTCCTATTGAGAATTCGAGTTTACTTTTGCTTTCATTCTCCCTCGGATCCAGATTAAATCCCCACTCAAGTCTTATCGGCCCAAATGGCGACAACCATCTGAAGCCGAAACCGGCTGTCGGCCTCATATCTTTCAGGGAATACTTCGTAACATCCTTATCAAAGGAAGCGCCATAATCAAAGAATGTAAGCCCTTTCAGCTTAACATCTGATACTAACGGGAATATAAATTCAGCGTTAAATATCGCTTCCACATTTCCACCTATCTCGTCGCCATTTTCATCCTTTGGGCCGGCTTCACCAAAGCTAAGCCCCCTGACAGTATTAATACCGCCGACATAGAATCTTTCATAAAGAGGAAGTTTTTTGCCGGCATAGCCGGCTGCCAGACCAAGGCGTCCGCGTAAACTGAAGGTGGTATCCCATTTGAAAGGAAAATATCCTACAGAATCAAGGACCTCCTTTACAAAATAGTTGTCACCTCCAAGACCTGCGATAGTTAAGTAAAGGGAGTTTCTGTACCCGCTTGAGGGATCCAGATAATTATCACGTGTATCTTTCGAGATTGAGGGACTTATGCTGCTTGTGACCCTTATGCCTTCCTGCTCTTGAATAATATCTGAGGCATTTCTTGATATGTTCGTAATACTAACCCTTTCAAGGTCATATGTAATATTACCCTGAACATATTCAGACAGCTCTTTCCCAAATCCTACGGACCCTCCCGTCGCTTTCTTATCATAATCCGGATATTGAAAAGTATCATTATAAAGACCGATCGATGCAGAGACAGGTTTATCCATAAACCATGGATCCCTGAGTGAAATATTATAATTGGTCCTTATCGCACTAAAGTCAGCTTTAAATTTAAGATACAGGCCCTTACCGAAAAGGTTCGCCTGGGTAACTTCTCCCATTACCATAAATTTATCAACTGAACTGTATCCGCCGCCGATACTTAACATACCGGTCATTTTTTCCTTTACGTTGACTTTAAGATCGACAAGTTTCTCTGCCGGACGCGGAGACGGCGCAATATCAACGTTCTCGAAAAAATTGAGGTTATTTATTCTCTGAAAACTCCTCGTTAGAAGTTTCTTGTTAAATATGTCGCCTTCGTCCAGTCTTATTTCCCTCCTGATGACTTTATCGCGGGTTTTTGCATTTCCGGAGATCTCGATCATTCCTATCCTGAATATATCCCCTTCAGTAACAGAAAAGGTAATATTTGCGATTTTTTCAAGTTCATTGACATCAACCAGCGGATTGACGTCACAAAGCGCGTAACCCTTTTCCATATAGAGGTCCAGAATATTGTCTATGTCTGTTCTTAATACGCTCCGGCTGAAAATCTGCCCGGAAGCAATTTTTAATTTCTGAAGAAGTTCTGAATCAGTAAATACGGAATTGCCTTTAACGTTCAGACTGCCGACCTTATATTGATCCCCTTCAGATACTGATATTTTAATAGAAAGCTCTTCCTTGTCCTGACTAAGGGAAATCTCAGGTTCTGAGACCGCAATATGAAGGAAGCCCTTATTAAGATAAAGTTCCTTGATCCTTTCAATATCTCCTCTGATCTGATCTTTTTTATACAGTCCCGATCCGGTGATAAATGAGAACAGCCATCTCTCCTTTGTCTCCATAGCTTTTTTGATGTCCTTTTCAGGAACGATCTTATTGCCTTCGATCACTATATCCTTGATCACAACCTTGGGCCCCTCATCAATCTGAAAAGTCAGGGCTACGGCATCTTTTGAGGTTTCCCTGATTACCGGCAGCACGCTGACAAGCCAGTATCCTTCCGACTGATAGAAAGAAATGACTTTTTGTGCGTTATCCTGAATGAGAGGCAAATTGGCAACGGCCCCTGACGTCAACGTTATCTTTTCCTTCAGGTCCTTGGCTTCAAATTCTTTATTACCCTGAAAATCTATACTGGTAATAGTTGGTTTTTCTTTGAAAAAATAGACAAGCTTGACCCCTCCTTCAAACGAATCAATGTCAACACTGATGTCATCAAAATATCCAATGCTGTATAATTTCTGTATATCGTCCTGAACAAGATTTTCTGAAAAGTTATCTCCTACTTTGCTTTTCAATTTTGAATATATTGCCTCACTGCTGACTTTCCTGTTCCCCTGTATCTCGATGGACTTAATTGACGGACCGGACTCAGCGAAAGCATACAGCGGAAAGGTCACTATTAATAAAGACAATATGATCAATTCGCAACATTTATTTAGAGTTTTTAGCGGTTGATCCACAAACGAGAAGGCTTTATTCAACAACGTCTCCTTGCAAAAAAAAATTAAGTGGTAGTATAGCACTAAATCGTTTTTAAAATCCAACGGTTATTCTGTGCATTCCGTAAATAAATTGCCTTGCTGCCACCTCGTCTTAAATGATAAAATTAATGAAATCTTATGCATTAAGATATATAATATTTCAAAACTGCTCCTGACTAATAGAAAGGAATAATACATGGTAATTGGCAAACCGCTCCTGACCGTTGAACAGATCCAGAAGAAAGTAAAAGAACTCGCAGCAATAATATCAGAGGATTACGAAGGCAAAGAAATTTTAGCCGTAGGTATACTAAGGGGTGCTTTTATATTTTTCTCAGATCTCGTCAGGCACATCCAGGTGCCGATGAATATTGATTTCATCATAGCGTCAAGTTATATAAAAATACAAACTTCCGGGGATATTAAAATCCATGCAGACCTGAGAGAAGATATTAAAGCAAAACATGTGCTGCTCATAGAAGATATAGTAGATTCGGGTCTTACTTTAAAGTACATCCAGGAGATGCTTCTTGCAAGAAATCCCGCTTCTTTAAGAACCTGCACTTTCCTTGACAAGAAATCACGGAGAAAAACTGAGCTTAAACTGGATTATATAGGTTTCGAGATCCCCGATTTTTATATTGTAGGATACGGGCTTGATTATGATAACAAGTTCAGGAATCTGCCTTATATTTCCGTCTTCAAGGAAAGCACCTGACGATTAATAATGAACAATGAGTAATTATAAAGACCCATTGAGGAGATAATTTCCTTAATTACTCGTTCATAATTTTTAATTTCTAATTATTTATGGTACCGAAGACCGGACTCGAACCGGTACGCCATTGCTGACGAGGGATTTTAAGTCCCTTGCGTCTACCAATTCCGCCACTCCGGCATGGATTTATAATGCAAAAGGATTTCTATACTTTTGAACTTTAGTATTATACATAATCGCAACAGATTTGTTAGTATTTAGTATAAATAAGCGGAAAATATAGATTCTTTTTTAAATTGATCCTCAAGCCAGTTCTAATCCTTCAATTCGTCCTTAATAGGAAGTTTATATTTGTCGATCAGATCATACAATGTTGGCCTGCTGACACCCAATTCTTCGGATGCCCTTTTTATATTCCCATTGTGCCTTTTAACCACACTTGCGATCAGATCCTTTTCAAGTTTTTTACGGGCCTCTTTTAAAGTGACACCCTCATATCTTTTCTTCAGATTCTCTCTGTCTATCTCCGATTGTTCTTCCAAACCCAAATGGTAGGGTTCTATTATGTTAGAGTCTGCTGTAATGACTGCTTTCTGCAGTTTGTTTTCAAGTTCCCGTACATTGCCGGGCCAGGCATAGTTCTCAATTGCTTCAAGCGCTTTATTGCTGAATCCCTTGATCTTCTTTTTGAACATTACCTTATATCTTTCAAGAAATGCATTAGCAAGCAGGCGTATATCATTCCCTCTTTCTTTTAAAGGCGGTACATTAATTGAAATAACACTTATCCTGTAAAAAAGATCTTCACGAAATCCACCTTCTTTCATTGCAGCGGTCAAGTCAATATTTGTCGCAGCAATAACCCGTGTATTAATTTCTATATCATTTCTGCCGCCGACCCGCTGAATCTTTCTTTCCTGCAGGAATCTTAAAAGTTTGGCCTGAAGACTCGGAGACATTTCAGCAATCTCATCAAGAAAAAGGGTTCCTTTGTCCGCATATTCAAATTTGCCATTCTGCTGGGCATAGGCGCCTGTAAAGGCGCCCTTTTCATGACCAAAAAGCTCAGATTCGAGAAGGGTCTCAGGTATCGCACCGCAATTAATCGCTATAAACGGACCCTTTTTTCTTAAGCTCTTCTCATGAATAGCCTGTGCAACCAGTTCTTTGCCCGTACCGCTTTCTCCGGTAATTAATATTGTTGCATCGGTCGAAGCGACCTTATGAATAGTATCAAATATTTTCTGCATTTCCTGACTCTGACCTATCATACCTGCGTATCCGACCTCATGCTCTAACATTATATGCAATTTACTATTTTCATTTTCTATCTCATAAAGATAGTAAGCCCGTTGAATAATTGCATTAAGTTCAGCGATTTTTACAGGTTTTAGATAGTAATCATAGGCGCCTAAATGAATAGCCTTAAGGGCGTTCTCCCTGTCATCATTACCTGTTACTATAATTACCTTGGTCTGTGGAGCCTCAAGTAATATTTCACGAAGACATAACAGCCCCTCGCTGGCATCATTCTCATCAGGGGGAAGTCCTAAATCGAGTGTGACAACAGGAATATGTTTCTTTTTAAATAACTTAAGGGCTGTAATTCTGTCTGAAGCCAGGACAATATCATACTCTTTGTTAAAGCCCCACTTCATCTGTGTCTGTATGTCAGGGTTGTCTTCGATCATCAATAATGGTTTCATTTTATATATTTTGATAATATTTCTTAAATCAGAATATTAAATTAATATTTTTCCGTCAAAAGTGCTTTCTTCAATTTTAAGAAACGACATTATAGTAGGGCCAATATCTACTATATTAATATTTGTTGAATTTATCTTCCTGTTAATATATAAGAAAGCATCTTCTCTTGTATGTCCACCTGTAAGAAAACCCTTACCTGATATTTGAGACTTATTGATCGAACCCTTTAAATCATAACCTTCAAAGGATACTGCAACAAGGTCAGGGGCCTCATCGTATAAATTACCATGATACAACTCCTCTTTAAACAATACGGTCTTTATGACTTTTTCCCCCTGAACGGTCAAAGACAAAAGATCTTCTTTGAGCTTTTGCCTTATGACATCATACTCATTTTCATCAACATTGCCCCGAGGATACTTTCTCCTGGAATGAATATAGAATCTTGCAGGATCAAGAACAAAGACTTTACTTTCATCATGCATATCATCAAATGTATCCGGATTTTCTTTTTTGAATTTCAGATATCCTTTCTCCTTTAGCCAGGCATTTAAATATATTTCCTGTTTTATTGCTGTGGCGCCATGGTCAGACAACATAACGAGTGAAATATCATCACTAGCTCTCTTATAAATCTCACCAATAAATATATCCAATTTTCTGTAAAAATCAAGAAAGAAATTATGCAATGGATGTCTCTCGTCTTCAAGGGCGATCCAAAGATAGTGGTGTAAACGATCGGTCTCAGTTATAACCCCGATAAAAAGATCCCACTCCTGCTTGTCCAGAAAATGCAGTATAGCGTTCTTCCTTATAACAAACGTCTCTTCAATGTCCGCAGCCAGGGCTTCTAATGATTGCTGAGCCTTTTTTGTATCGACATCCATCCTGTATCCAATGCTTTTCAGATATTCATAAGCCGATTCAGGATAAGTTGCTTTTTTCAGATCCAGCGCAACAAAACCTGCTGTGAGTATTCCGTTTAATGCCTTTGCAGGGTAAGTAGACGGCACGTTAATCACTATACTTTTTTTATTGTATTTGCCGGCTATCTCCCATAAGGTCTCGCTTTTAACATCATTAGAATTTGGAAACCGCCACTGATATGTTCCCTTTTCCAGTTCCATAAAGCCATATATACCGTGCCTTCCCGGATTTACACCTGTCATAAACGTTGTCCATGAAGTGGATGAAACATCAGGAATCGATGCAGTCATGTCAGTAAGCGTACCCTTTTGAACAAGGCTCTCAAGATTCGGCATCAGCCCTTGCCTGATAAACCGTTTCAACAAACTGCAGGGCACCCCGTCAATGCCGAGCACAATAACTTTGCTCTCTTTTAATTTTTTTTTGAGAAAATTAAACATTACATATAACCCAAATCTCTCAGCTTACCCATGACTTCTTCCTTATTTTGTCCGCGTCCGGCCCTTTCAGTCGTATTTTCGAGATCCTGCTCCCATGCCGGGATGTCAGACAATTTAACTGTAGAACCTTTTGCACCGAGCGACCGGTACCCCTCGTTGTATAAAACACAGAAAGGAACCTTATATTCAAAAATAAAGTTCCAGATATCCCTCTCCTTAAAATGTAAAATGGGCTGTATCCTTGTATGCGGCGGGTTGCTTCTCGGGCTGAAATATGTTTCGGCAATGCGTGCTGTCTGTTCATCCCATCTGATAGCGGTTGCAAGGGCCTGTATATCATTATCCTCCAGAAAGACATTCATTGCAACAGTCTTCATTAAATGATTGCCGACAAAAGATTCAGGCTCAAACGGAAATTCCTCTCCTTCAAAACCAAGCTTAACAATTTCACTTCTGTTGCGCTCATCAAGACTGTTTACCTTGATCATGTCCCCGATATTCTTTGCCTTATCACTTACATCCGTATTCTTTGAAATTACCACATTAAGATCCCATTCTTTTTTCAGTTTATTTACAATATCCCAGATCTCTTCAAATACATATCCCTCATCAATGAACATAATTTTAGGCATCGGCGCTCCCAGATCCTTACATGCCTCTCTAAACAACCATGTCATTGTTGTGCTGTCCTTGCCTCCGGTCCATGCTACCGCTAATTTCTCCGTCCCGAATTTCTCTATAGCCTCTTTTATGACCTTCTTGGACTGAGTGATCTTGTCTTCAATGTTCATCGCCATTAGCATTTCTCTATCTTTTATATCCATTGTTTCTCCTTTTTTGTTGGTTGGTTATTGGTAAATAATAAATTTTATTCAAACTTGAGGCTCTTGCAAAAGTATAGCTTATCTGTCATTCCCGTGAAAACGGGAATCCAGAAGGCACTGTTTTTAAAGAATACTGGATTCCCGATAAAGACCTCGGGAATGACAAACTAAGACTTTTGCAAAAGCCTCTCTTGATCAATAGTTGTTTTTGCTTTTACCATTAGTCATTATTCGGTAGAAGCCTTAAAATACTTTATATGATATTTTACACTTTCTGCATTTTGATCAATGCGAAATTATGGGCAAGTAAATTATAAATTCAGTTCCCCTACCCTCTTGACTCTCTACTAACATTCTACCAGAATGGGCCTCTATAATTGTCTTACATTGATAAAGACCTATTCCAAGCCCTTTTTTCTTTGTAGTTTGGAACGGCCTGAATAAATTTCTATCTATAAAATCAGTTGACATCCCGCATCCATTATCAGAAACTCTGATGAAAGCAGCGCCATTTTCAGTGCCGGTGGATATTTTTATTTCGCCCTTCATCCCGGTTGCATCAAATGCATTCATTATGAGATTAATAATAACCTTTGAAAGTTCTTCATTATCGAATTTTGTACTTACGTTTTCAATTTCTTTATAAGACAAATTCGCTTTTCCATTTAAACCAACCTGAGCAATAGCTGACTTAACGCACTCACACAGATCATAATATTTGAGGTGCAGTTCTGCTTTAATCGGCAGGTTTTTCAATTTATCTATAATACCCCTGATTTTTTCTGAGGTATTAGATACCGCCCGCATCGCATCTCTCTGGAAATCCGGATTATCAATATGCTCTTCTGAATTTTGTGCTATCATTGAAAGCATAGAGGCTGAATTCTTGAGATCATGTATTATGAACGATGATAATCTTCCCATCGCCTCCATTTCTTTTGCCTCTATCAGCTCATCAGCAAGCTGTGTATTCACAATTGCCAGGGACGCCTGTTTGGCCAGCGTCTTAAGCAAATCAAAGTCCTCATAATTATATTCATTCTCGGCAAGGCTCTCCCTGAGAATAATAAAACCAATAAGCCTGTCAATATGAATAAGAGGAACTATAAGAGATGCTCCGGTCTTTTCGATAAATTCCTTATTGTCAGACACAACTGTTTTACATTCATTATCATGGACATTTAAGATCCATTTTTTATTCTGAAGAAATTCTATAAGCCTGCTGCCCGGAGCAGCCTTAACAATATTTGTTTCCAAAACCTTAACACATACATATTCCTTATTATCCCTGCCCTTCAACCATATTGCCGCTCCTGTTGAACCTATTGCTTCCTTAAAACCTTCAGCTATCGATCCCAATAATTCATCAAAATCGTTTTTTAAAGAAATACGCTGTGTAAAACTCAGCCACTGTTCCCTGTAATCATACTTGTAACTATAAAAATTCTTGTGAATAAAAACTATTGCTTTCCTTCGCAATTGTTCTGAAAGAATAATTGTCAGGACCACGATAGCGCCAATGAAACCCAGAAAGATCGTAATATTCGTACCAGCTCTCGGACCCAAATACCTCATCCCTTCGCCTATTAACCCAAGTCCAAGCAGGTAAAATCCTACAATAAAAATACTTAGCGATCTGAACAATATATTTCGTGATATAGCAACTTCAACATCCATCGCCTTGTGCCTGAGAATTGAAAATCCTATAACCATATTTGAAACAAGAACAATTCCATCCCTTACCGGTAATAAGTCCATGTTAATTGAACGATAAAGGAGAGCGTAGCTATAATAAAAAATATTAAATGCAATAATGCCGCCTGCCCCCATAACAGTATATTTAATTTGCCACTTGTTAACTCCAGAAGAACTTCTCAACGTTGTCTCTAAATTAATAATTGATACAACAGAATAGAGAAGAAGCAGAAGGTTGAATACATATCCAGTGTTCCCCAAGAAAAGAATCTTTTCATTCCTGAACTCGGAATCGGGAGAAAGAAAGAAATTTTCAATCGGTATAGCAATAAAAAAATATGCAAAAAGAGGGGATAACATTAATAGAAGCTTGGAGAACTTGCTAACAACATGCCAATAATCAGCACGAGCAAAACTCATGGCAAATAAAAGCCATGAAGTGGCCATCAACGCCTCAACTATAAATACAAATCTCTTCCAGAGAATTATAGATTCAGGATTAAGCATGCACATTGAATCCCCAAAGATCACAAATGCTGTCGAAAGCATGCTTACAAAAAACGCTATATGAGAAAGACGGTTGTATCTCTTAAGAAAAACTACAAAAGCTATGACAATTGCAACAATAGCTGTAATTATTGAAAATATAAATGTTATCATCGCTTAATATAAAATTATAACCTTTTTATAGCTTTTTAGTATTTCTCCTCCAGTCTTATAGTTGTCGTGTAACCCTTCAGTGAAGGGTGGCGTATTTAATTCCCCTCTTTGAAAAAGACCAACAGTAGGTGCCTTAAGCAGGGGTTAGGGGAGATTTTTTGATGAATATTTTTATTACAAAATCCCCCTGCTTCCCGTTGCAATGCTTCGCAGCAACGGGAGCCCAGCCCCTTTTTCAAAGGGGGAATTAGCGTTACCCTATCTAATAAAGAGAAGGCAGCTACCATCCTTCACGAAAATGAAACGAAGATTGCAAATAAAATCCCTTTTGATTTTTCAAAAGCTATGTTATCATCTTTTTACATGACCTATTTTGTGCATGTTATATATGTCCGGCAGTTTATTTCGGAAAACAGAAGCAGGAAGAACACTTGATCTGACTTTATAAAAAGGTTCTATTTAATACCAGAAAAACTTAAGGGGAAAAGCTAGTGCAAAACAATTTTAATAATAAAAATGAATTTCTTAAGAAAATTCAGCTTTTCTCATCATTGTCTGATAAGGAAATAGAACATCTCATAACAAAATTAATTGTCAAAAAATTTAAAAAGCACGAAACAATCCTCTACGAGGAAGATACCAATGAATTCATGTATATTATTTTGTTCGGCAAAGTAAAAGCCGTGCGTATGACAGAAGACGGCAAAGAGATAATTCTTGCAGTACATCAAGCGGGTGAGTTCTTTGGGGAGATGTCATTGATCGACGGCAAAACAACCCCGGCCTCTGTAATAGCTACAGAGGATTCCCTTGTCGCCATCATTTCTAAAAAAGATTTCTATTCAATTTTATCAGCTCAAAACAAAGTAATGATAAGCTTGCTGAAAATATTTTGTACCCGTCTGCGTAAGTCCTGGGACACAATACAGTTATTAAATTTCAATAACGCTTCACAACGGACAAAAATGCTGCTTCTTATGCTTTCAGATGAATATGGGAAAAAATCCTCAGAGGGGATAACATTAAACATCAAACTTACTCATCAGGATATTGCCGAAATGACAGGAATGACCCGGGAGTCCGTTACAAGGATTTTGGATAAATGGAAAAATTCCGGAGAAATAACCATTCAAAAGAACAAATTTATCCGCCTGAATCCGGCTTTTCTGCAAAAAGATCTAAATATTAAATTGTAGTAAGTAAAGCGTTAACAGTATGCTGAAACATCCTGTTAGATGAAGAAAAAAAGGCTTTTGCAAAATTCTGCAAAAGCCTTTTTTATTATTATATGTCTAATAAGCTATTTTATTTTTCTGCGTCTTGCGTAAATAGCAGCGCCAATTAAACCTGAGCCTAAGAGCATTATTGTGCTCGGTTCCGGTGTAACAAGTTCTGCATCAAAACTGACATTGGATCTACCAGTAGTTGTGATCGTAGCTTCAGTGGTTAATGTAAATGGATTTAAATAGACTCCATTACCGCCAGAACCACTGCCACTAAATGCCTGTGAGCCACTGCCACCAAATGTCCCTAAATCTACAATTTGTACAGAATCAACATAAGCCTTGAACCCAACAGTATTATTATTGGTAGTGCCGCCTACATTGAATAGAAATCCACCGGTATACGGACCGAAATTGTCGTCAGTAAATAATATCTTAAGAGTTCCGGCTCCACTTGAGTTTAGGTCTACTGAATTCAGATCCAAATCTGGTAATGTAGCAGAACCAAGCGCTGGCTTGGTAACTCCTGTTGTTACATTAAGATTGAAAATGCCAACCGCACCAATGTAAGTAACTACACCTGCTTCAGAATTAGCGTCTAAAATGCTCCCATCAGCAATCGTCTTTGTAGTTGCACCACTCTTCAATTGAAGAGTCGGGATTGCGTACACAGATTGAATACCAATCAGTATAGATAGTGCGAACGCAATAATTAGAATCTTGCTTATATTTTTCATTTTTTAATCCTCCTGTTTATTTATCAATTTCATAATTGAATTTTTATTTGCTTTACTGTTTATATGTAAATGCAATTTACATGCCACCCCAATAAGACACAATAACATATTGATAAAGAACATTATTTTATTTTTACAGTTTTTTGTTTCTTAATTTATGTAAATTATTACGACACTAACTGTAAACTTTTTCCTACTAAAAGGGCGTCTCTCGATGTAGCTGCTAAATTCTGAAATAATATCGGTTCCTGCCCACTGACAGGTTCAGGCCTTCAATCTTTTGAAAAAAACAATGAACACACGCTTGCCTTCAGCTGATGGTTCTCTCTACCAAGTCTATACTATAATATTCCATCGCCAAGTTGCCGCCAGTGCCGGGTGCACCAAAAAAAAGGCGGTTGCAAAAATTTGCAACCGCCTTTTTTATATTGTTAACTTATGAGCTATTTTACTTTTCTGCGTCTTGCGTAGAATGCAGCGCCTACCAGACCCGAACCCAGGAGCAATAATGTACTTGGTTCAGGTGTTACAACTTCCTGGTCAAAGCTTGTAGCGCCAGCTTTTAAATGATTGATATTAGTGTATAAAGTCAGCGTGTCAGAGGACGTCAGTGACGCAGCACCGCCAGTTGTACCAGCAGCTGGTCCAGGACCTAAAATAAGGGAACTGATCGTTGTTCCATTAACACGGGTTTCGAATGTTGCTGTGTTCTGGAATGTACCGCCTACGTTCATTATCAAACCACCGTTATAGGTAAATCCTGAATCATCGAACCAAATTTCTAATGTGGCAGCTTTTGATGATACATTAACTGAATTAAGATCCATCCAAGGCATGCTCGCAGAACCCAGAACCGGCTTTGTGATGCCTGTTGATACGTTAACAATAAAGTCGCCAACTGCGCCACTAAAAGTCATAGCACCCGCACCAGTGGTCAAATCCCCAATTCCTTCATCAGTAATTGTGAATGAAAATGCACCACTTGTTAATGTAAGGGTAGGAACAGCATTAGCTGGCTGAACTCCCATTATACCTATTACAGCTACTAAGACTAATAAGATTTTTACTATTTTATTCATTGTTACATCCTCCTTTTTTAATTTTCAATTTTATATTGAATTATTTTTTTTGTTTTCTATATTTGTTTAAAGCAATATATATGCCAATTCTCAAATATTACCATAACATGCTGATAATATTAGTTTATTTAGCTTTGCCCGTTTTTTTGTCCTTATTGTATTTTTTATTATTATGTAAATTAATTCGACATAATTCTTCTATAAAAAAATAATAACACACACTGTAAATACCTTAACCTCTTAATTTTATAAGATTTTTCACTTAAGGACTAAATTGTAAACCTTTCCTGCGGTAGTAAAAAAAATCGACATATTTCGTGATATGGATCACTGCTGTAAAAGGCTTTTTCAATTATTCTATTAATAAGAGTACATAAAAATATGTTTCCGAAACGGTAAACCCCGGGTAACCGGGGGGCACAAAGCCGCGGATCCCGCAGTATTGGGATGGCCAGGCTGCCGAAGAAACAGCGCTTGACATGGTTATCGGCCTGTTTCCTGGCTCGGAAAAAGTGACGGAGGGCAAGGGCCATGTCAAAAACATACACAAAACATAAAAGAGTATATTTCGGGTTCATATTTTTTCTGATAAGCCTTTTTAGCGCTTCCGTTCTATTCGCAACAAATATAACCCTTTCCTGGACCCCCCCAACCACAAATGCTGACGGTACGCCTTTGAGAGACCTGGCAGGCTATAGAGTCTACTATGGCCTAATCTCAGGAAATTATACTCAAAGTAATGATGCCGGCAATGTAACAAGCTACACAATCACAGATCTTTCAGCCGGATCTTCATACTATTTTGCTATAACTGCATATGATACGAGCGGCAATCAAAGCATTGCTTCCAATGAAATAAGTACAACTATTACTGCAATAAGTTACTACTGCGATAAAGACAATGATGGTTACATAAGTTCATCAACTGACGGCACCTGTACCGGAACAGGCTGTCAACCGGCAGGATGCCAGACAACAGCAGGCAATGACTGTAATGATAACAACGCTATTATTAACCCCGGCGCTCCGGATACCATTTGTAATGGAACAGATGATAACTGCAACGGCCAGGTTGATGAGGGGTTTGTACCATCAACTACTATCTGCGGTGTAGGGGCTTGCTCCTCCACAGGGACTCAGCAATGTACAAGTGGTCAACTAATTAATACTTGCAATCCCTATACGCCAACCGCTGAAGTATGTGACGGATCAGACAACAACTGTAATGGTCAGGTTGACGAAGGATGCACATCTGCCATTAGTGTAAGCAAAGTGCTGTTAAGTGAGGATTTCTCAGGTGGAATACCAAACACCTGGGAAAAAGCTGGTAACTGGAATACAGATAATCCTTGTGAAAAGACCATAAGTTCTCCATTTGTTGCACCGTTCGCAATAGCAGATTCATCCTGCACAATGACAGGGACCGATGAACTGATAACCCCGGTATTGGATACCACATCCTGTAATAGCGTTGAACTTGCATTCAGCAACCAGCGTCATCTGATAAACGGCAATGTCGAAATCAATATCAGTGATGACGGAGGATCTAACTGGACAAATACTGTCAACATGCCGTTAAGAGATGGGTATCCGGACCCGAACTGGAAAACCATTGATATAAGCGATGCTGCAGATACTGATAACGCAAAGATAAGATTCAGTTATACGGGCAATTCAACCAATGAGTTCTGGGCACTTGATAATGTCTGGGTAACCTGTCAACCAACTCAACTTGAGTTTTCAAGTACAATAATGGAGCCATCCTCAAAACAAACAATTTTGATCTCAAATACAGGCGTGCAAGAGCTATCCATAAATGCCATTAGTGTTATTGGGGCAGATGCTGGCAGTTTCACATTAAACACCAATAGTTGCACCAATCAAACACTACAACCTGCGGAGTCGTGTATGCTTGATATAGTTTTCCAGCCTGCTGCAGAGGGGTCAAAGAGCGCAGATCTTTTAATTAACTCCAATGATCCAAATACCCCAGCATTTACTATTCCCCTAACAGGGCCCGGCACTGATATTATAAATCCCGCACCTGAAATTAAGGTTAACGGTTCAGATGATTTTATTAAATTGAGAAAAGGTAAAACGGCTGAAATAGAATTACAGCTTAATCCTGAAAGTTATGAGGGGATTGATGCCGAATGGTGGGTGCTGTTAGAAAGAAAAAATAACTGGTACTACTATGACACTCTGTCTGAAAGATGGCGGCTTGGCATTTTACAGTATGATCAGAAACCACTTGTTAATACGGTCAGTGTTGAGACGCTGAAAATGAAAGGATTACCAAAGGGTTTATATAACCTTTACTTTGGGGTTGATACAAATAAGAACGGCTCGATAGACCCTGAAACATATTACTATGATGTAATGTCTGTCAAGATCAAGAAATAAATAGTAAAAACCCCTATCTAATGGGGCATTAAGCTCATTTTGATAGGGGGGTTTTTTTACAGTCTTAAATTTTATCAACAGCTAATATTTTTTTCTTTGTAA
Organism: Thermodesulfovibrionia bacterium; assembly: GCA_020057065.1. GTDB lineage: Bacteria > Nitrospirota > Thermodesulfovibrionia > UBA6902 > UBA6902 > SURF-23. The sequence goes on along the minus strand of JAGVGM010000277.1, from coordinate 46,306 downwards.
GAAGATATGTAATCATCCGGACTGAATTCTCAATATCGGCTACTTCCGTATCTATAACAAGATCAGGGTTTTGGGGTTCTTCGTAGGGAGAAGAAATACCTGTATAGTTCTTTATAATTCCTGCTCTTGCTTTTTGATATTGACCCTTAGGATCACGCTTTTCACATAATTCAATAGAACACTTTACATATATTTCAAGAAAGTTATCACCTTCAAAACGCTTTTTTATATATTCTCTATCCTCTGAGTACGGGAAGATAAAAGCGCCGAAGACGATAATCCCGGCATCTACAAAAAGTTTGGACACTTCAACTATCCTTCTAAGGTTTTCTTTTCTGTCTTCCCTGCTAAAGGTCAAATTACTGTTCAGGCCATGTCTTATATTGTCACCGTCAAGGACATATGCATGAATACCATCATCAAAAAGTTCTCTCTCTACGTGATGGGCAATCGTAGATTTTCCGGATGCTGAAAGTCCGGTGAGCAAGACAAAACCGCTTTTATGATTGTTCAGACGGTTTCGTTCCTCCCTCTTTACATACCTGTCATCCCATATAACATTATTTTCTTTCATGTTTTTTCCTTATAAATAATTAATTCATTCCGGCAAATGGTCCTTAAGTAACGGAAGAAGATCTCTCATGGCGCTTTCAATCACATTCTCAGCATCTTCAACATTTTTAGTGACCGGCGTTGAAAACCTTAAAAAAGCGGCATCGTTCCTCCTGTATTTTAAAGAGTTGATGATCATATACAACTTTAAAATATAATCATTAGTAATATAAACGTCCTTCATTTTATACCAATATATGAAAAGCTTTTTTTCAGAGCCTTTTTGATATAACGCTTCAATATAATTTATTTTATCTGTATTTTCAATGTCCAATATTTTATTTTTCTCATAAACCTTAAACCACCCGCTTCCCGGCAAACAATGCTTGGGGGAATGGATCTGGGCCCCTTCTTTTTGTGAGCTGTAATAACCGACATACAGCTGAATCCTGTCAGCTCCCTTAACGTATTCTCTCGACATATATTCGTCAGCCCTTAATCTGTCAAGTATAATCGCATCAAAAAAGTTTTTATTGCCCTCCCATCCTTTCCATACAAGCGGAAAGTCATCCAGTGCTTTCTTTAAAGGAACCACTTCATGGAAAGAGCCTGTCCTTATATATATTGCAAACAACAATATGATGCCCGCTGCTATCAGTATTCTTTTATTCATGATTAATTAGTTCAGGAGTTTAGGAGTTGTAGAGTTATGGAGTCAATTAAACACCTCTCTTTTATTATAACTCCTATAACTTCAGAACTCCTTAACTCCTTAACTCGCAACTCCTTAACTATTTATTTTCTATTCATCTTTCCCATAATGACCGCCGATGAAATCAGCATTACTATCGCAATGCCAAATATCACAAGGCCCGCAAACTCATGAAAGAAACCCTCTGCCGCCGCTGCGCCATATTTTTCTGCAAGAATACCGGTGACAATGACCCTGATAGAATTCACGAATACAGCGATTGGAACCGCAAGAACAATAAGTATTACTCTTTTGATCCATCCTTTTTGGGTTAAATAAGCAATGGCTGTTGATAACGCAAGCAGGGATATAATAGATCTGATGCCGCTGCATGCATCCGCCACCTCAAGCGTTGTACTGGCAAGATGTATAATATTGCCTTCCCGCATAACAAGGATCCCTATAAATGATAAAAACTCTACCGAGACTTTTGATACAAGAAGTTTTAAAGGAAATGCTACCGAATCATAAAGTATATATGGCAGAGGGATCATAAATATGAGGTAGAGTAAAGGGAACGATATTGCTTTAAAAATTTCCATTCCGTAAGCAAATACTATGGCGCCGGCCGCTACAATAAGCATCGAAAACCTCATTGTAAACTGTTCACCTGCAAGATAACCGACAAGAAATATGCTCATCCCGAAAAGCAATATAAAGAGACCGGAAACGGACCGGGTTTTTTCAATAGATCTTACTCTATCCCTCATCTGCCAGTAAAAATAGCCCGATATTACCGGTATAAGGAATCCGTGAGAGTAGTTCTCATCTATATACCAGTCGTGGACCATTCCAAGGACAGTTTTCCAGTACAGGAATCCCATGGCACACAGGAATAATATTGTTGAAGTAATGTTTATTTTATCTGTTTCTTTCATGTTCCAGCATTTCAATCAGGATCTTTCTGAAATTATCCATTCTGGCAGTATCTATTGTTGTATTCATGTCGTCATTATTCCCTGAAAGCTTAACTGTCTCAAAATACCTGTTAACAAGATCACGGATCTGCTCCCGGTTATAACCGTACTTCTTCTCTATCAGGCCCAGCAGCTCTGCATCCTGCTGACCTCTTCGCAAAGCCTTCACACGGAGGCTGACAACCCAGTCAATATCCAGCTGTTCCCTTGCATCAATGATCAGGGCGTTCCTGTCGGGTATTGTAAAGGCCTTTGCCCCGCCCAGGCTCTGCCAGGGCAACACTCCATCAGCGCCTTCTGCAAAAGACCTGACGCACCAGAATACGGTATTTTGATTTGATGATTCAATGTTATTAAGTGAGCCGTAGACGGAATAATTGATCTTCCCCGTCTTTTTCATTTGACGCACTTTGTCCGTGTAATTATAAAACGCCTCGTCCTGCACATACATCCTGTCCAACAGCCCGTTCAGCCAGTCATGCTGCCACCGGGGCCTTGAGATATCCGCTCTGAAAATAAACTTTAAAGGTGTATCCACTGTTGCCTGTTTAAAGAGAGATCCGTAGAACTTTAAGGCCATCCAGTCATCATACGACACAGGCTCATCCAGATCCCACCATGAAGAGGAGCCTTTCCAGCGCGGCTTATTATTAAGATAGAATTGAAATTCGGGCTGATCCCAGCCTTTATCTTCAAAATGTTTCTTAAATTTCTTAACTACTTCAATGAAATTTTCCCTGTACTTTGACGTGAATGCATCATTCACCGGCGGGGCATCCATTGCATGTTTTGAAATTGCTTCCTTAGTTTTTGCTCCTTCATATCCATAATTATAATTCGGCGCTAACTGAGCCGGCCAGTTCTCAAAAAAAGGGAGATAGAACTTTTCAACAGGCATCCCTCTTCTTTCCCCGGCAGAAAATACCGAGCCGTCAAATAAAGGACCTAATCTTCGATCATAATCTGTCCAGTCGATCTCAACCTTTCCGTCATTTGAATATGAGATCTTCGGGATCATATCATTGTGAACCGTCCCGTTCTGATTATACGGGACCCTGTTAATAACGGTCCGATGTTCGCGCGCTATTTGGTGTGCCTGATAAAACCTCTCTGTTCCGGCTTTATCCGGTCCGTTATACATATTTAATTCGGGAACAAATGAAAGTTTTTTGGGCATTAATACATCAGCCACCTTCAGATCAATATGAAGCGTCTCCTCAACGATCCCATTTCCTAGAACAAGAATATCCCCTTTGTAAAGCCCTGCATCTGTCTGGGAAGGAATGGAAAGATCAATGTATATCAATTGATTCTTTTGATCTTTTACAGGTCTTTGTTCTGCCTTCATGATTATTTTGCCGTCCTTCATGGGAATGGCTATCTCCGGATACCATTTTTCTTTTACCTTCAGGTAATGCACCTGATACATGGAAAACTGCTTCGCAGATATCAGCTTTTTATTATTACTTGCCAATTCCGGCATTTTAATTTCCAGTTCATCAAATAGTTTATTGCCCGATTCAATACATAACTGAAATCCTATGACCTCTCCCCTTAACGCAACGAGATTTATCTCTTTTTTACTCTCGGTCCATATCGTATTTGCATGATCAAATCCTGAAGATACTGTCTCTGACAACACATTACCGCTGACAGGGTCTATCTTGACAATATCAGGCAATGCCCACACCCTTAGAAGCGTGGCCTTTCTTAAATCTTCCCCCCTATCAAGGGGGGTGGGGGTGTTGTGAATAGCAATCCTCGACAATGCCTTTGACGCATAACCACTCACAGACACCGGTTCTGATCTTTGACCAAGTTCATTTACGGCCATTATTTTGATATCTGTTTTTTTCTCAGGCGGGAGCCAGTCTATTATTATTTCCTGAACGGAATTGACCGGACCCGGTTTTGGGATCCTCCATAGAGGAGCTTCCTTATCATTAATGAATACATCAAAGGCAAAGATATCCTCTTTAATCGGAACCCTCAATACCAAAGCGCCGGACTCCATATGAGCATTTTCAGGCGACGGTAATAATTTGGCGTCAAGCTTCTGCGGCTTCTTTGTCCCGGCCTTTGAATAGGCGACCTCAAGATATGGCAATGAGTCTTTTGATTCTTTTGAATATATAAAATTATTGACCATTGTCTGACCTGATTCATCCATCACAAGAAGCCCATGGGACTTGTTTAATATCAGGGCGTAAAGCAATTCCGGGTCAATGTCAACAGACCACCACATGCCGTTTTCCCTTCGCAACTCTGTATGATGCTGCCGGGTGTTTCCGCTGCCCATCGTCACATCGGTCAGATCAGAACCCTCTCCAGCCCATCTTTTTTCTTTATAGCTTGAGTAAAGGAATGCAGCGCCTTTGCCGATTTTGTCAATTGAATAATCTCTTGAACTGCCTTCAACCCAGTCGGAAGCAACCGTAGATATCCCGATCCTTCTCAGCTTATTGTTTTTGGCTGCATTACAAATATACAGTCTGGCACTTTCTATCTTCTTCCCTTTCAGTTGTGAAAGATCAAAATCCAGTATCGCCATCTCCTGAATACCCTTGAGCTTCAGCTTCGGCGAAACGCCCATATTGAAGTTCTCTTCACCTGGATATGCTGAGAGCCATACGTCTCTGGTCACATTGAGCTTTACGGTTTCCGCGTATGTATAAGTCGCAGATGCAAGAATAATAAAAAGAAAGAATTTAGCTATTTTGGATGTCATATAAAATAATTACAGGGAGAATAAACTTGAATTGCTTTATTTAGGAAGGTGTAAAAAACTCTAAAAAATGAAACTGCATTATAACCCTTCAGTTACGGGTGGTTATTACCCCCCTCTTTTTCAAAGAGGGGGACAGTCCAATCCCCCCATAACTGAGGGGTTACGCTTCATTTATGTTTTTAAGACAGTGAAACAACTCACCTCAAGGCAAAGGGAGTTTCACTTAATTCGCATGACCTACTCGTGCTTTGGCTATTCTAATTAACTGTCTTAGCGCTTCATTAACTGCTTCATCATTGGGAAAAACTTTAGCTATGTCCGGCTCCAACAGCACCAAATTAGTGCCGGCATGATACTGCTTTGCATATTTCCCCCTGACCCCGCCTTTTAACTTATTGAAGTCATATTCTGCTCGCAGGTCATCATCCACTTTTGTTTCAGATTTCTTCTTCATAATATTTCCTTTCATGGCGTGTTGCCTTTCTCGCACTTATAATACGTGCACGCTCCTTTTTATATGTATGAGCGACAACAAGTAATCTTCTCAAGTTTGACAATCCTATAATGATATATCTGTTTTCCTGAGTTGAATGATCAGGATCAGGAAATGTAGCAGATAAAGAGTCACCAAAAACCGTTGCAGCTTCATAGAATGAGACACCATGTTTTTTTATATTCTTTATTGCCTTGCCTTGATCCCATTCAAATTCCATGAATTATAGTATAACAGGGATTATTTTATTTGCGTAATTATTTTTGATTGGTAAGATATGATCTTCTATAAAGTTAGCTACTCTAACAGTGGATATCCCGATCCTTCTCAGTTTATTGTTTTTGCTTGCGTTACACATATATAATCTCGCGCTCTCGATCTTTTTACCTTTTAGTTGGGACAGATCAAAATCCAGTATCGCCATCTCCTGAATCCCCTTGAGCTTCAGCTTCGGCGAAGCGCCCATATTGAAGTTCTCTTCACCGGGATATGCTGAGAGCCATACGTCGCGGGTTACAGGGAATTTTGCGGTTTCAGCGTATGTACCAGGAACAACTATTGGGAAGAAGATGAAGAGAAAAATGAGTTGTATTATCAGAGGCAACTTGTTTATAGAAAATATCCAAATATACTGGACTATTTAAAAGTGGGATATATTTAACAACAACTTAGCAGGTTGCCAGAAAATCTTCTTGGCAACCTGCTAATTAAGCCAGTCCTTCCAAATTTTGTTATAGTTATGGCTTTAAGAATGGTTTATCCGGTGGTATTTTATCCGAAAAACCGTCAGGGCCGATGTAGGTAGTACTGATAACGAGATCATCTATTGCATACCACTGCTCCGCATTGTCAGAATATGGATTAAAATCATTGCCACCTATTGATACAGAATTCCACATACTTGTGGTATCCGTAATACTACCAGAGGTTATCCAGTTAAGATTCTTCTTTGTTGAAACAAGAATACCATCATACCAAAATTTCAACTCACCATTCGCCACACCTGCCGGATTATTCAGTTTGACATAAAGCTCCCAACTGTGCCAATTACCATCGCCCGGGCAACCGGGTTCAGACCATATACAGTCGCCTCCTCCCTTTGGGTTCTGTATGTTCTCTGTCCAATCGCCAGAACCGTTAGTGTCATCTGAATACTTGATAGAAAAATTGAAGCCAACCGGACTTAGTCCCTTATTCCACCTAACTAATTGCAAAATTATTCTTGGCCTTGTCAGAGTTTCAAAGCTTCCTGTAGCATCAGACCAAGGAGCTGCATCATCAGATTCATAGTTTACAATTCTCAACATCTTTAACATAGGAGAATTGCCCCCATTCTGCCACCAACGCCAGTCAGGCTGAAACTTGTAATATGCCCTTGCATAAACTTCCGATTGATAATTAAATACTGTACTTAATGTCCCGCCTGATTGCCAACCTCCTGAATTTATATTAGCTTCCTGCCAATGTGTAAAACACTTACCACTTCTTGCATTAGTTGACTCAATATATATTGTATTTTTTGTATTTGGATCTAAAACCGTGCCTTGACTACGGACACCCCACCATTTTGCGGGGATACTACTACATGGACTTGAACAACTTTCAGAGGTGACTGTTTGTGTGAAAGTATAATCACTCCAAGCATTGAAATCATCCTCAAAAATTACCCCAGCAGTGAGTGGATTGGCAGATAAAACAAAGAGACTGATAATGCCCATGATGAAAGAATTTGTCATCCAGTTTTTATTTAGTCTGTTCAGATTGTTTATAAGTCTTACTATCATTTTCGTGCCTCCTTCAAATAACAGCGCGGTTTTATCAGATTAGCTTCAATATCTCAATAATGCTATCCTTCTACTTCCTATTGTTTTACTCCTTCATTTATAGAATATAACAATTTTCTCTGAAAGAATGTGATTTATATTACAAAGGGGTATTATCTCTCCTACGTAGTATTTTTTATCGACTATTTCAGTGCTAATGGTTTCGTAATCCTATCAATAAAAGCTAATGATCTACCAAGGTAGTAGAAAGTATAGATTAGAGAAGTAATCGAAAATATAATAAGGTTCCCAAACCCAAATTTAATAAGAGTTGACGACCCGGACAAAATATATATTGCCCCCAAATAAGGCAAAAAATAAAAGATACTGCCCTTTGAAACCGCTATAACAATAAAACTGATCATCAAGATAATATTTATAATTGCGATCAAAGCTGTTTTAGATTTCATTATATTATGTAAATTTTTAAAATCCTCCGAACCATGCCATCTTTCCCGAACAATGAAATCTTTTATTGTTTCAGGATACCCGTAGTGTATAACATAAAGTTTTTGGTTATTGATAATTTCAGCTCCAGCCTGTTTCGCTTTTACGCAAAAGTCATAATCCTCCGCAGTATGAAGCTCCTCACTAAATCCTCCGACATGATCAAACAGCTTTCGAGAGGTGATCAAATGACCGGAATTTATGTAGTTAAATTTATTATTCACCATCCTGAGAAACCAGAAACGCGCAATCCAGTTCTTTTCATTTTTAACACCACATCTGGAACCGGTAACAATAAGCGGTTCTTTTAAAATCTGTTCTACGGTTTTATCTATTTCCTTTTGCCACGTGGACGTCACAGCTACATCAGCATCTAAAAAAACGAGTACTTCTCCTTCAAACATCCGGGCTCCCCTGTTTCTTGCTGATGCGATGGTAGTTCTTGCTTGTTTAATAAGGATAACGTTCTCTGCCTCAGCCTTATCAGATGTTTTGTCAGTTGAACCATTGTCTACAACAACAATCTGGTACTTATAATTCGGGGAATACAACTTAATTGACTGGATGGCCTCTCTGATAAAACCTTCCTCGTTAAAAGCAGGTATTACGAAAGAAACGACTACTTTACCCCCCAGAGTTTCTTTCATATAATTTGTACGTTGTCTCTAAACAATTTTTATCTGATAAGAAAATAGAGAGGCATTATTAATATTTTCACGTAACCGATTATGCTTTTTTTACTTCTGCACTTCAGTAACCTTCTGTCTGCCAAGAGTGTTCCGCCAATAGCAAAAAATATAGAGTTTATCGGTTCTGGCACAACAGTTGGCTAACATATGACTACATGTACATCACCGTTTGCGTTCATAGATCTCCCTACGATCTATCCATTACAATTATCATTCCAATCATTATTACCTTCAAGTTTAATAAGGTCCGTCATCACTCCATTACTCAATAAAAAGGCATGTTGAGATTTCCAATTGCTGGTACTGGTTTCATACACTCTAACAACCTGACCACGGTTTTTAATTCCATTAACCCAACTATTGTTACTCCCGAGTGGAGCAAGATCTATAATCTGGCATTCTAATGCAAAAGCAGTATTTACAAAAAGTTATCATAACAGTAAACAAATTGAAAGTCTTCTGCCTTTTCAATTTGTCATATTCCCATCGTTCGTAGCACAGCCAGGTTGTCTGCAACTCGGCTTTACTATGTTTTATCCCTGCCGCTATAAGAAACTACTGAAGAAGACCCTATATTTTTGTTGAGCTTTTCCTAAAATATAACAGATCCGTTCAATCAACTAAACCTTCTAGATTTGCCGTCATTTCCGAAAGTTTTTTTGCTTTTGAGTGGCAAGGGGAGATTTTGTCTAATCATAGATTCAAATCCCCCCCTCACCTCCCCTTTTTTAAAGGGAGGGATTTACCCTCTCGGTTATCTGAATAATTTTTTCCTAATAATATCCCAACCCTTTTAGCCGGTCTTTTATTGCTTCTTCATCCTCTGAGCTGAATTCTTCTTCAGTAACATCCTTTTTTGAAGTATCAGCGCCATAGGTCACCTGATTCTTTTTCCGGAATTCTTCAGTAAAGGTCTGTGTTATGACCTTGCCGTCGATATAATCAGGTATCGGCAATCCAAATGCGTATAAAACAGTGGGGACGATGTCGATCGTTGAGATATTATCCACCGACCCTTTTTGAACATTATCACCTTTCATTGCAAACATTCCGTACAAGGAGTGCTCGCCTGTCTTCCCTTCTATTTTGTCAAAAATATTTTTTGAGGACAGTGCGGAGGTCAACTCATACCCGGGTGAGTCTTCAGTGATCAAAAATATATCAGGCGCATTTGCAAATTCTTCGCCGGAACAAACATCTTCTCTCCTTAAAGCCTCCTTGATGATTCTCTTCCCACTGTCGGGGTCTTCAAGCTTCATGATCGACTGAATGATCTCTTCTCTAAGGTGCTCATACTCATTCTCCTCAACAATACCCTGCGGCTCCCTGCCTTTCAAGTTTATCCTGATCCCCCACTCTTGCAAATAATAGGCTTTCGTTTTCACCCAGTTGGTCCTTGACATAGAATCTGCTATATTAGCAAGAGGCCTGGAGATACTATCCAGTATCGGTATTCCTTTCCTCTCTCTCAGAAAGAGCAGCAACTTGTCCTGCAGCTTTATCCTTCTCTCACCTGTAATGCCAAACAATCCAAAAACAGTTTTTACAGCCGCCTTTAAAAAAAATTTCGTCTTATCTGCTTCCTCTGTCCTTATCGATAAAAGGCCGCGCTCCGAGAGCCAGTTGTTTAAGTAGACCTTTTTATAAGCCGGCGAAAAACCGTGATCTGAGATAAGGATAATAGTACAGTTATCAGCGTACTTTGTAAGAACTTCCCCTATGAATGAATCTATAGTCCTGAATATTTCTTCTATACCTTCCATATTCTTTTCTGAAGCATCCTTATCAAAAAGCGGATGTCTCTTATCGATCAAATTTAATGCTGAATGGAAAAGCCTGTCTGTCTCGGTGAAGACAATCATGTTAAAATCCGCCGGGTATTTTTCCAGCATATACCTGATTAGATCCCTCCTTGTTTTTGCCGAACCGATGAGCGCATCCACCAACTGATCTTTTCTGTCATCCTTAAATTCTTTCCAGTTTATGTCAAATGAATAGTCAGGGAACTTTTCTCTGATCTCATCGGCTAAGTTATTAGGATAGCCGAAATCACTGTTTATCCCGGGCGTCAGCATGCACGTAATCATATGACCGTTAATTTTATCGGGCGGATATGTGCCGGGAACATTAATTACCAGCGCTTTTCTTCCCGACTCTCCAACCAGGTCCCAGACACGCTTGTATTTTATGTGAGTAGAATTAGGGAATTGATGCTCATAAGCATTTTCCCTGGGGAAGTAAAAACTGTAAAATCCATGCTTCCCCGGATTGACCCCGGTGCTTAAAGAAGCCCAATTAGGCGCGGATGAATACGGCAATACCGACTTCATATGTCCTGACGCCCCACTCTCCAGTATATGGTTTATATTGATCAGGTTAAATTTATGCCTTACCTGATCAAGAATTTCGAACGACAGTCCGTCAAGACCAATGATAAAAACTTTTTTGTTTTTCATTTCAATACCTCATCAGTCGTCAGATTATTCTACGTTTCTCGGCGTATGAAATTTGAGTTTCCAAGCCCTTTGTATGTCAAAAATAATGTTCTTAGCGGTTCTAACACGATTATCAATACTGTAATAAGCCTTTTCGAACGCATTCAAGGGATTTACAGGATTATAAATTCTCTCATAGCCCAATTCTTCCAGTAAATCCCCGGCTATTTTCTCAAATATTTTTTTATCTCTGTCGGACATTCTATGTTTCCATTTATAATAATTACCCTTCTTAAAATCCATAGCCTTAAGTTTGTCACTGCCTAACGGTTCATCAAGAAATAAAAAAAGTCTCCCCAGCTCATCTGCTGGAGATGTGAGTATTTTCTCATACCTAATTTCGATGTATTGCGACGGAGGCAGTTTTCTCCCCTGCTCCATACCGTCTGTTACAGCACGTTTCCACATAAGAGCAGATCTAAAAATATTTTTCGGCCCCCAGGGTTGTTCAATGACAGACAGTGCACAATCACGGCCGTCTCTTATAATATGTATGAATTGGGATTCAGGGAATATCCTCAGAATTTCATTTATGTAATGAACATAAGGTGGTGTTTTATCCCCCCATCTAGCTTTGTTATGCTGGAGCCTGTAGGTGTCATAAATGGCGTTAACCACCCCGGCATAAGTGCGTGATTTTACAGATTTAACAAGTTGCTGAATGTTATATTTAGCTTTAAACTCTTTTACAAATGGTTCATTTAAGATGTCTCTGAACAGCTTTTCGATAACCCTATCATCCTCAAGTGTCTCATACTTATCGTGTTTTTTCATATAATCAATCAGGAAATGAGATTCCGAGGGGATAGCTATTGAAGAGTGCTGATTAAGAATTTTAAGAAGCATTGAAGTGCCGGAGCGACCGCATCCTACTACAAAAATGGGTTTAACTTCTGATAGTGGTTTAAGAAAATCTTTTTCTGTCATCTTGTTTTTTATATGAACTTATAAATATCCTAAGGCTTTAAGTTTTGCTTTAACTTCTTCATTGTCTGTTTCAAAGTTTAATGACGCCAAATCCTTTGAAGGCGCATTGATATTATTTAAATGCTTAGCAATAAGCTGCTCCATTTTTCTCACAATATCCGGTCTCTCTTCGGCCAAATTTACCAATTCCTTGGGATCTTTGGAAAGATCAAACAACCTAAGAATCTTAACGCCGTCCTTCATCCAATAAATAAGTTTCCAGTTGTCTTTTCTTATTGCGAGATGATTGGTCCATATTTCGCTGACAAATACGTCACATTCGTACGAATCCATATCTCCCTTCATAAGCGGCAGCAAGCTTTCGCCATCCATCCCCACTTCGGGTTTGATATTTAAAATGTCCAGAATCGTAGGCACAACATCGAGTGACCGCACCGTCCTGTCGATATTTTTCTTTCCTATCTTCATGCTTTCAGGAAATTTGATAATAAGCGGAATCTTTAAAAGCGTATCATACAAGTAATAGGGGGGGTGGCCAAAAAAACCGTGCTCTCCCATAAATTCGCCGTGATCCGCCATTAAGATTACAATCGTGTTATCGAGGTTTACATGGTCTAACAGTTCTTTAATGCAAGAATCAGCATGAGTTATTTCTTCCTTATAGCATCGAACTAGATATTGCTTTTGGTCTTCCTTTAAACGATTCGGATAAGTAGTGGATATTCGCCAGAGCATCCCAGCCTTGAGCCTGTTTTTTAAATACCATCCTTTTCTTGAAATATAAGGTCCGTGCACATCCATATAATGAACCCACAAAAAATGCGGCTTCGAGTTTTCGGCAATCCAGCGCTCTACCTGTTTATTGATGACACTGCCAAGCACATAGGGAATTGTAAAGATCGTTTTAATACGGGTAAGCACCTTTTTGATCCAATACATTTTCATGGTCTTCTTGAATATGAAAATATTATCTTTAAAATAATCAAACCCCCTGTCAAAACCTTTTATCCTGGAAACATATGGACTCGAATGGAACGCAGCCGTGGTATAACCGTTGTCCTTCAAGATTTCTGATATCATTGTTCTCTTTCCTGAAAGTTTTTCAAATTGATCGAGGTGCCTGTTTGTATATTGGCCTGACAACAGTGCCGGGAAGGATTCAGGAGTCCGCGGTCCTTGGGAAATAACCGACTTAAACAATACCCCTTCTTCAGCCAGCAGGTCTATAGTGGGAGACAATTTCTCCGCATTGCCGTAACACCCAAGAAAATCCGGCCTTAAAGAATCAATTGTAATTAGTAATACATTCAACATAATTACTCCTGTTTAATTATACCTTTTTATTTAAGAACATAATATATTTCTATATAATTCTGTATATTCCTGTGCCATTCTCTCAGCAGAATGATTACGTCTTACATGCTCAAAGGCACTATTGCTCAAACGCTCGGCTTTTTGAGTATCGTTCATAACTTGCAGAATGCAGTTAGCCAGCAGGTTAGGTGAATCTACGGAAACCAAACAGCCTGTCTTGTCGTGATGCACGATCTCACGAATCCCGGGGATGTCTGAAGCGATCACGGGAACTCTTGCGGCCATAGCTTCCATTATAACTCTTGGAATACCCTCAATATATGATGGAAGAACAAAAACATCAAAACACTTCATAAGCGCAATTCGATCCGGACGGAACCCAAGAAATTCAACGCTGCCGGAAAGACCGTACTCCGCAGCCATATTTACCAGTTTATCTCTCATAGGGCCTTCCCCGACAAAGATCAACTTGACGCTGTGAGTTTTAACAACGGTTACCATTGCCTTTATTAAATTCGGCAAGCCCTTTCTCTCGATCAACTGCCCGACATAACCTACGATCTTTATGTTCCCTTCATTCTTCATTGATAATAAACTCCGGTCAGGCTTAGTCTCTTCCACTTCTAAAATATCGACGCTGTTTTTTATTACTTGAATTTTCTCCGGCTTTAGCTTTTTGACGAGATATTCGTCCTTCAATCCTTCGGAAACAGGTACAACCATATTTACCCATTTTAGAAATTTATCGTCAAGTTTATGATATAAATTTGCTTTACTATTATTTGACAATTCAGAACCATGAGGTGTGCTGATAACCGGGATGCCTGTTAGCTTTGCGGCAAGATATCCGATAATATCCGATTTATAACCGTGGGTGTGCATAATATCAGCCTTATGCTTTCTAATTAGCCCGGCAGTACGAAAGATAACTCGCGGATCAAAAGGGCCTCTGGCATGCACCAAATCCGTACTAAAGCCCATCTGTTTGGCCCTGTCTATCAGATCAATACGCGCAGTTGGTGAATCTTTGACCGTGAAAATAGTATTCTCAACCTCGCTGTGATTGCAATATCTGACAAGTGCTAATATCCATCGTTCCGCCCCGAATAGTTCATTACTGCTGCCAAACTGCAATACCCTGATTTTGCTCATAGTAGAATACAAGGCATCATGCTATCTGTTTTTTCTCATATCATTCAGATAAATTATAATAGCAACCATCAACAATAGTTTAAAGACCATGATTTATATTATTATTAAAGAGCAGCATCCTTTTTTGTATAAACGTCCTTAATATACATAGCAGAATCAATCACTATGAATATTTTTCATTAAATTATATTCTTTGATATACTTAAGTAGTTCTGTTGCAGCAATTTGATGTCCTTCTTTATTGGGATGGATAAAATCACCTCTCTCTAAGCGCAGGCTTTTAACTGAATATTTTGAATATTCAGATAGAAGATCTAGAACATAAAAACCTTGTTCTTCTCCACTTTGTCTTACTCTTGAGTGTATATTAGCCCAATCATAATTATCAAAGTTATACATTATTGGGAATATAACCATTATTATATCGCTATGCAGTTCTTTTGCAATCTGAGAAATAGTCGAAAATCCTTCCAGTACCTGATGCCACTTTTTATCATCACTGTAAATACTTTGGAAATAATCTGTCTTTATACTATTGAAAGGATCATCAGAATCGTTGATATTAAATTGCCACAATAATGCATCAATTTTATTCTTGATAAAATAAATAAGTGCTGATTTTTTCAATGTATGTTTAATCGATATTGGAATTCTTAAGTTGACCAAATTAATTTTAGAATACTTCTTTCTTTTTTCATTTTTCTTAAAACGAATACTTTCTCCAGCATCATTCATAACATAACAAAGGATTATCAAATCAGGCGCATACTTAATACCTATTGTCTGGAGAAGATGCGCTTCCTGATAGGTATTTAAGCCGGACATAGCGATATTAACAACTTCAACTTTACGGCTCATGATTCTATAATTCATCATTTTTTCTAACTGGTTACCAACAGTTTCCTCAAAATTTACACCATATCCTTCGGCAACAGAATCTCCCAACATCATAATACGATAAACATTATTTGCTTTCTGAAAATGATGATTATTGTCTCGCAGTCCATTACTATTGATTTTATATTTAATGTTTCCAATAGAATATACACTTCCAGGTTTATATCGATAATTTATAATAGGATCATCAACTGGATATGCATTGGAAATTCTCAAGGATGCTTCACCATAATATCCAAACAATCTAAGCATAACTTCGCCAGAGCAAAAAATTATTAATATACTTAGTCCCATTAAGGATAATGAAATAATATATTTCTTCATCATAATTGAAATTGGATGTAGGAAAAATCAACAATAAATCAGTTTTTCGTTCAAATATGACCTTCCCTTCTTTGAATTTTCTCTTATTATTAATTTAATAATGTTAGATAATAAAGCACACTTCACTTAATATATATGCATAACACCGTAATGCATAAGAACAGCCAAGGGGCGGACAAAGTACATCGACTCATCACTAAAAGATAAAACATCTTTGATAGCTGTATTAAAGAAAAATTCAGCCTTAGCCTTGAATTTATGCTTAAGAGGTCCGTCAGCATATTTATATGCAAAATTAAAGATAGCACTTTTTCGCACATCATGTGCCGGCCAAGTGGAACTGGGGATATCAAGTTTATGGAATATTTTCTTATAGGGCACTTCATTATCTAACATCCACATTGCATGATACAAGAAGCTTTTCTTAGTATAATTATACATGTCGTCTTTTTCATCCATACCTTCTTTGACGTCAAGATATTTTCCTAATGATTGCAGAAAGAGAATGTGTCCGAATTTTATTACTTCATTTTCATTAAACCTGTTAATATCATCAACCGGACTTATAAATTTTTTAATAAGCTTTTCTGCTTTTGAAAGATATTCCCTATCATTAGTTAGTTCAAAAGCATCTAACAATGTATTAAGCATATTAGCCTGACTTCTTGTTGGAGAACCTGAGAATTCATTTAATGATGATGATATTCTTTTTTTAATTCCTCGTATAATTCCAATAAGATTATTGTCCATTTTGTCCTGGCTTAATATCCACTTAGACAACTCCAAAATTGTTTCTTTGGCCAACTCCTCACCGGTAAGATAATAATAATTAAGAAGGCCTGTAGAATAACAGTTTTCCGGTGAAGGCCCTCCTCCATAAGAATAAGTTTTTTCGTTGTTTTGATGCTTGCAAGAAAATGATCTATGAGTAGAAGTTTCAGCATGCATAAAATGATTTGTATGCCAGAACGTGCCATTATTAAATGCATTCCTGTCCTTAGTTGTGTGATAAATGTCAATATCTATAACATGTTTTGTAAGATCGGTCATTAAATCATACCATCTAATATCTCCCGAGCGTAAATATTGCAAGATACAGCCATTGATAACATCATACTGATTATTATAGTGTGATATAAAAGGAAAACGGCCTCCTTTATAGTTAACGATCTCATGATCTGCATATACTTCTCCAAAATTACGCCATCCGTACTCATCTACTTCCTCACGCAGATCAAAGAAATTTTTGTCCCCTAAAATAGCATGCTCAATCAACGCCTGGTAATCAGGATTTTTATTATCTGCAGCAGAAGCTAAATATCCATGTGCACCGGTTTTTGCATACCAATTAGGAGACGCCTTTGCAACAAGAGGGGCATGTACCCAGTCTATATTTATATCTTCATTGTTATCATGTCCAAAGACCAGGAATATTGTATGCGTTTTTTGTTCTCCGCCCTGAAGTTCATAGACGTCGTTGTACTGGTGTGGAAATAATCTTAAAGTTAATAAATTGTTTTCAGCCTCTATTGCTTTAGGAGAGTTTTGCCAGAATTTTTGCAGGGTAGCCGCCATCTTTCTGTTTTGCGACTGAACGACTATTGTTGGAGTAGCCCTGAATCCTTGTTCCAGTAAGTCAACTGAGTAAACCTTGTACCCTCTGAAAGAGTTCATAACTTTCCCGTTCTTATTAACATGGTTCAGACTGTCCCATTTTACTCCACCACTTGAATCCTGATAAATTTCTATTTTATCGTTGTTCAGACGCCTTTCTTTTTCATTAATTTCAGTTTTCCAGAATATGGAAATATCTTTTTTCTCAGTCAGGGCAAAGTTAAATGACAGGTCTTTAAAGTAGATAGACCCTTCATCTCCCAAGTCCCATAAGCCACCGGGGTGTTTAGACGCTTTAGAATTTCTAATTGTAAAGTCTATTTTTGCGAATCTCTTCCCGGCATAAAAAGATGCTCTCGCAAGAAAATCAGAAAATACGGATCCATCCTTATATACGAATTGACCTTGCGCTTTGACCGTGCTTCTGATTAATCCTCTTGTTTCAATGCTAATATTTTTAATTTTCGGGGTATATTCTCTATTAAATTCGTCTTTGAGCATCATACAGGAATTTGATTGGTCAATAACGTTAACTCCTGAAATATTTACCTGTCTAAAGGGCATAAAGGTCTTCTTGTCAATAATAAATATTGCTTTTTCAGTGTCGATGGTAATAGATGAATTACTTTCTTCAATTTTTATCGAGTCATAATGTTGTCCTTCTTCCAAAAATGGCTGATCTTTTAAAATAAGGTAATAATTAACCGCTGATTTAGGTTCACAATTCACAAGAATATCCAACAAGGCCCATTTCACACTCTGTTCTTGCCAGTTAGACAATATTTTTATTTGAAATGGGATCGTATTGCCTTTTGAGTCATAAATACCTAAATGTGTTTTTTCCTTCAAATATCCCTTTGGAAAGGGAATCCCAAAAGTTACAGGCTCCATGATACGTTCCATTCCGGCACTTTCTTCAGTGGTGATCACTATTTTACTGAAGTTATCCATCAATTCATCGCTTTATTGCAATTATTTCAATCCCAAAAAGTCGCATTTGAGAAAGAGATCTTTTCATGTTTCTAGAAACAAACATTAACAAAACATATAGCATTTTCTCCAAAATCACATGAGGCCATAAAGGTAATTTAAAGTGCCTCCCTTTGAAACTAAAGACAGGATAGATTCTATAGAAACCAGCACTTTTAAACATTTTGTATAATTCTGAATATGTATACTCTTTGAGATGAAATCCGGTGGCAACTTTATCAAAATGCTCAGATATATCATGCGGCCCTAAAAATCGATGAGGTGTAATGCATATATAGATACCACCCGATACAAGCGTCTTGTATATGTTTTTCAATTGCATCAAAGCATCATCAGGATGCAGATGCTCCATAAGTTGGTTACTATAAGCGATGTCGACAGTATTTGGTTGAACATTGACGGACGACCCATCAGAAATGATCAACTCGAAATTTGATGGCAATAAATCTGATTTAGCTATATCAGCTGATACATCTACCGCGATCACCTTCTTAACATATTTAGATACCTCATAAGACAAACTACAGTCTCCTGCCCCCAATTCTAAAAAAGTCATTTTTTCGCTTAATAATGGAATTAGTTTTTTTATTTGAGAAGAAACATGCTTTGACCGCATGCTTTCATTAACTTTTCGCGTGAGTTGTGGATGATCAGGGACTTTATTGAAAAGTTCACTATATAAGACGGAATAGAGATATCTCCTTTCTTCAAGGCTCGCTTTTTTTAGTTTATCGGCAAGAGCTTTTTCAATTACATAATGCCTTTCAAGTTGTTCAATTGTGCGATCTTCTTTTTGCATATCTTTTATGTTTTCACTTGAAGTAGTTACGGATTAAAATCTGATACAGTCAAAATTAGAAATATGCATTTTCCGCTTTTGTGGTTTTCAGGTCATGTAAGCTGTAACCAAAGCGGTTAACCGATCTCTCAAATTTCAATTTCAGGAAATTGGTATAGGGTTTTTTGATCACGCTATTATTGTACTGTTCCCATTTCTTAAAATACCTGTCATTGATATTGGCGCGGACTTCCAGATCGGTGTTATAGCCGTCTATTCCTAAAAATGAGTAAATGTTCTGCAGGTACAAGGACGGGTCCTTAACAAAATCCTCGTATCTAAGTATATATAAATTCTTCAAATGCCGACTGTCTCTCCAGAAGATCTCATGACAGACCAGCCAGTGTCTGAGCATGGAATGAATTGAGGCCCTGCCCCCTACAAACTTCTGTGTCGCAAACGAGACCGCAACAGGGTGTCTTGTTATTATAAGAAAATATGAGTCAGGGAACATTTCCTGTAAAAATCTTGTCATTATTAAGTTCGGCGGGGATTTCTCAAGCAGGAAGGGCTTATTGATATCCCAGTGCTTTTGCCAGTCAGAGAACAGTCTTATCCTGTTCTCATCGGAAACCAATTTAGACTCTTCCGTCAGATGAGCCTCTTTTCTTAATCCGAACCTCCCCGGCCCTCCATAAAACTTCGCAGGCTGATAAACGGATTGCAGGTGCTGTCCTTCATCTTCCCATGCTCCCGTGTCCCGGAATCCGCTGATCATGGGATGATCCCGCAGGCATTGAAAAAATACGGATGTGCCGCTTCTGTGCAGCCCCCCGATAAAAATGAATTTATTTTTCATATGGTCTCTTTTTGCTTTAGATAGATTATGAACAAACCGTATTAATCAATCCAGAAATCTCTTAGACCACAATTCAAGCACGTACAAACTCCAGAGATGCTGTCCCCAGTTTCTCTGCCCTTTCTGGTGCTGGTCCCACATGCCGGTGATAAAATCATAATTAAAATAATTTTTCAGAAAGGCATTACGGCTGAAGATACAGTCATATGCCTTATTTTTTAAGTCAGTACGGAACCAGAGGTCCAAAGGTATGTCAAAGCCTTTCTTGGACCTGTTAATTATCTCTCCGGGCAGCCTCGACTCCATAGTTTTTTTCAGGATATATTTTCCCTGCCTGCCCTTCAGTTTCAGAGCGGACGGCATCTGTGCGGCGAATTCAAGCAGTTTGTGATCCAGAAAAGGACACCTGACCTCAAGTGAATTTGCCATGCTCATCCTGTCAACCTTTACGAGCATGCGGTCAGGCAGATATGTTTTGAAATCAACATACAATATTTTTGTCAGATCATCCACATCGCCTGTCTTATTGTAATATCCCTCCATGACGGAAAAAGGATGGTAACCGTTCAATGCCAGCAACATATCTTGATTCAGTATACTATTTCTCTCAAGATCGTTATAAGCTGAGACCGAATTAAAATGGCTCCTCTCCTGCGTTGAGCTTAAATTCTGAAGAAAGGTCTTGGCCCTTAATATTCTCGGAACCCACTCAGCCTTCGGGTAAATGTCCGCTGCGCCCCTGAGCAGGGTGGCGCGGATGATCGCAGGGATAAAATGCCTGACCCTATTCTCAAGGTTGTCATAATAATACCTCCTGTACCCGGCGAATATCTCATCCCCTCCGTCTCCGCTTAAGGCAACTTTTACATGTTTCCTTGCCGCCCTTGAAAGATCATATGTAGGGATCGCCGAGGCATCGGCAAAAGGCTCGTCCAAGAACCAGATGATCTCATCTATCTGGTCCACTGCATTGGATTCAACGATCTCTTCATGATGCTCGGTAGAGAAATGCCTTGCCGCAAGCCGGGCATAATGGGACTCGTCAAAATCCTTCTCCCTGAATCCAATGGATGTGGTTATCACTTTATCCTTTTTGATCTCGCTCATCAGGCAGGTGACTGTGCTTGAATCCATGCCCCCGCTCAGGAATGCACCGAGAGAGACGTCACTTATCAAACGGCATTGTACAGCATCTTTTAAAATATCAAAAAGCCTCCCGGCATATGCATTTTCATCAAGCGATGCATTGATCTGCGGATGAAGGTCCCAGTATTCTTTTATGTTTATTCCATTTGGATCGCAGGTCAGAATATTTCCTGCATTCAGTTTATATACGTTCTTGAAAATGGTTTTCGGAGCGATGACACACAGAAAAACGAGATAGTCCGTTAAAGCCTCGTTCGAGATTTCTCTCTTGATAGTTTTGTCTATTAATATTGATTTCAGCTCTGATGCAAAGACCAACCTCTCTCTGTCGTAGTAATAATACAGAGGCTTCTTCCCGACCCGGTCCCTTGCAAGAAACATCTTCTTCTTCCTGCTGTCCCACAATGCAAATGCAAACATGCCGCGCAATTTTTCAACACACCGCTCTCCCATATCTTCATAGAGGTGGACTATGGCCTCTGTATCGGTATTTGTATAGAAAACATGCCCCTTGTTTACGAGTTCTTTTCTAAGTTCAGGAAAATTGTAAATTTCCCCATTGAAGACTATAACGATATCTTTTTTCTCATTATAAATCGGCTGCGAGCCGCCTTCCAGATCGATAATGCTCAACCTTCTATGCCCCATACCAATATTGCCATTAAAATAAAAACCCTCACCGTCCGGACCACGATGTGATAGAACACCTGTCATTTCTCTTAAGAGAGTTTCGCTTACCGGCGCTTTACTGCCACAGTTGTATATTCCGGTTATTCCGCACATAATTAGTTATTGGGGCTTCGCATAAAAGTGAGGGTTAATTTCTGTCTCCCACTTTGAAAAAGGGGGATGAAGGGGGATTTTATAATTATAATTTTTTCCATATTTCTTCCAGGACAGCTTTGAGATCCTTCAATACATCTCTATCTGAAAACCTTACAACAGTTATCCCTGCTCCTGACATGTAAGCATCTCTCATACGATCATTCTCCCTACCTTCAGCACTGTAATGTTGGCCGCCGTCAACTTCAATGACCAGCTTTAATTCGGGGCAGTAGAAATCAGCAATATAATTGCCAATAACCTTCTGCCGGTAAAATTGAAATCCTTTTAATTGCTTTCTTCTTATTTTTGACCACAGCAATCTCTCTGCATCAGTCATATTGCTTCTTAGGCTTCTCGATAATGGTTTTAATCTTTTATTGTAAGTAAGCATAGTTGCCTGACAAGTCTTCAAATCCCCCCTACCCCCCTTTTCTAAAGGGGGGGGCAACATTAAGGCTGTCCTGACTCATAATATCTTATCTACATTCTTTCCAGACCAACCGAACAATGTCTGCATTATACAGGTCAAACTCTCTTCCTGATAACCCTTGCAGGATTGCCTGCTGCTATCGAATAATCTTCTATTTCCTTTGTGACTACGCTTCCAGCGCCGATAATACATTTTTTGCCAATATTAGCCATGATCACCGAAGAGTTCCCGATCCAGGTATCGGACCCTATACTGACTTTCTCATAAATACCGCGCTGATCCTGTACAGGAATTGTTATATCAGAAAAGTTATGCTGTCGCTTACCGCTAAGGATATGGACATTGCTTCCAAGAGTAACGTTATCTTCCAGCTTTACCGTGCCGAGATTGCAATTGGGGCCTATATAAACACCCTTGCCTATTTCAGAATCTGTGTGCGAAATTACGGTCCCGAAACATATGGCGCATTCGCTGTCACAATGTTTCAGAGTCATCCTGTAAAACTCTTTTCTCATATAGTTGCCCGGTATGCCCGGGAAGAGGCTGAACAACTGGGAAAAGCCATGAAACACGCTGTCCTTTTCTATGAATATCCTCAAAATAAGATATATCAGATAGAGAGGCAGCATTAAAATCCTGACGATTAAATTGAATATGGACTTGGCGATTTTTTTTATATCAGTTGGCATATTTCAAATACAGGTCTTCATAATTTTTCATCATTGTCTCAAAAGAAAATAATCTTTGAGCCCTCATTCTTGCAGCCTCTCCGAAGCCTTTTAACTTCGACCTGTCATTGTAGAAAATGAGCGCCTTTTCAGCCATATCCTCATCATCATCGCTATTTACAAGCAAACCCGTGACCCCGTTTTCAACAACCTCCGGATTGCCGCCGACATTGGTGACAACCGCTGGCAGGCCGGAGTACATAGCTTCCAGTAAAGTAACCGATGTGCCCTCGCTAAGAGAACTGAGCACAAACAGGTCCGAAGCCTGAAATATATCAGGCACGTCACGGCGATGCCCTAATAAGCGCACATGTCCTGAAAGATTAAATGCGTCTATTTCCCCGGCAAGTTTTTCATACTCTGAACCGCTGCCCGCAATGAGCAGTTTTATATCAGAGGCAGATACAGAGAGTCTCTTCATCATCCTTATCAGCATGCTGTAATTTTTTATGGAGTCCAGCCTCGCTGCCGTCGCTATTACAAAGTCCTCTTCCGATATATTTAGCTCGCGGCGTTTTAGATTTCTGTCCGTGATCTTTGAATTGAACTTGACACCGTTATAGAGAACTTTAATTCTCTTCTTCGGGAAATTATCATTTTTCACCATCGCCTCTTTTGTCGCTTCCGAGATGGCGATAATTTCCGATGCGAACCTCTGCAGGATGGGATTGAAAATATACCGCTTAGTGCTCTTCCTGTCCGGGAAAAATCTGCCGTGCTCCGTGAATATTATGTGGGGTCTTTCATTAATATTTCTTGCAAGAGAGGAGTAAAAGAACGAAGTGTATTGATGGGCATGAACAATATCAACTGCATACTCTCCTATTATTTTTCTCAGTTCGGAAACCATCTTCCAGTCAATGCCCGGTTTTCTTTCGAGAGACATCACTCTGAAGCCTTCCAATTGAAGCTCCTCTCCTAAAGCGCCCACCCGGTCCAGACAGCAGATCATGACATTAAAAATATCCTTTACCGTTCCCTTTGCAATATCGCAAACAAGCCTTTCAGCCCCACCGACATCCAGCGAATGGATAACGTGAAGGATATTCTTTTTAGACATTTTTCATACTGCCTTAATTTCCGTCGCGTCACCGGATCCCGCGTTATAGCAGTTCCCGAAGACCGCTATAAAACCTATCAGCCAGTAAAACACTTCGGCATATAACCTGTCAATAAATCCGGCGGCAACAAGAAACGCCAACAGGGCGGATTCCAGGGATATGGCCATGAAATAAGGCTCGTACCGGCCTTCTTTAAGAAGCGCCTTCTTTAATCTTCCTGAATATCTGAAAGTTGCAACAATAATTCCGATAAACAAAAATAAACCATGCACCCCATATTCACTAAGCACCTCGAAATATGTTGAGTGAACAGCCCTTGTATTTGTTGTCCGGCTCAAAAACGCCTTTGGTATATACTGCGAGCTCAGCCATTCATATCCCCTTGGGCCGACGCCCAAAGGATAGTCCTGCAACACATCAAAAGTCTTAAACCAGTAGTAAGTTCTCTCAACATGACCTTCTTGACTTACTGATGCATCAATAGATGTTTCAAGTGTTCCCATACGATCCCAAAAAACATCATCGGATAACAATATAAACAAACCAAAGACAAAAGCGGCTATTAACATGATGGCCGCCTTCATAAATTTTGTCACCGTCTTTGTTCTCATGAATAAGAAAAGATAATAGGATGTCGATATAACCAAAGCAAGAAAGGCCCCCCGGCTGTTTATCA
Source organism: Thermodesulfovibrionia bacterium (assembly GCA_020057065.1). Taxonomy (GTDB): domain Bacteria; phylum Nitrospirota; class Thermodesulfovibrionia; order UBA6902; family UBA6902; genus SURF-23. The sequence goes on along the minus strand of JAGVGM010000277.1, from coordinate 21,690 downwards.
GAATTAATGCGTTTAAAACAAATGCCAGTGCAAACAGGGCCAATAGTTTTTGCCACATCTTGCCCCTGAGAAGATAGTACATCAAAAACGGGACAGCCGCTACTATAACAGCAGCGGTCGTATTTGCGTCATTCCCGTCAGACCCTCCGACATTTTCCACACGGCCCTCCGAATCTCTGCCGATAAACTTGCATAAATATCCCCAATAAAACGCGCCCATGAGAAAGGAGCCGATCAGCCCTTCAAACTTCCAGGGAGAATCAATTGTCTTAACGATTATTATATAGAGCAAAATATATTTCCAATATAACACCATCCATTTTGTACGTTCGGCATGATCAACCGCAATTGGCCATGTCAATAACATTATTATTCCAAACAGTAGCAGCCATTTGGTTTGAGGCGCATCAAATATTTTGTTTTTTGAATAAGTTTTGTATCGTACCATGTACGAGGCTGCGAGAACTAACGATATAATAAGAGAATACTGTAGGGCCGGAACATCACTGCTCCAGTACCGATTCTTGGAATATAAAAAATATACAAACATGTAAGTATAGACACCATACGCTGGATCCAGAAAAAAAGCTGACAGAACACCCAAACCGTAAATAAGCATAAATGCCATAGCCTTAAGCGCCATTATAATTTACCCCGCTTATTCATCAGGAATCGTTTAAGAACTGTTAGATAATTTCTCAAACTGGTCATAATTTGTTCACGCGGTTCTCTGATAGCGGCATAATCAGGGACAAATACCGCTAAAACATATGATAATCCGCCTATGGCACTCATAGCTAAAAAATTTATCATGTTTACTTCGTGAAAAACTATTGTTCTGAAAATCAATACGAAGAAAGCCATAACTAATGAACCTATTACGGCAGGTGCAACGCTTTCGATCAGATCATGCCAGCCTACATCAGTCGTCCTTTTTGTTATTTGAAATGTCAGGAAAAATATCAGGGTGTAGATCAGTAAAATACCTGAAGCAACAAATTCAATCCCCCTCTGAACTGCCAACAAACAGATAATGATAAGTAAAATGTTACAGGAAATATCAACCTTGATCTGCTTTAAATAACTGCCTGTTCCAATATTGAGACTGGCAATCAGCCCGCTCAGAAAATTAAACATAAAGGCAACAGATAAGATCTCAAGCGGCACTATCATGGGGGACCACTTATCGCCAAACAGCACAACAACAAAATGCGCGGATAGAACAGCCAGATACGTATTAACCGGGAAAACAACGAGGGCCGTTGCCGATATGGCCTTTTTGAAATATTTTTTAACCCTTCCGCTGGTCTCCGGATCCAGCCTGCTAAAAGAAGAAAACATGACCGCATTGACCTGTGCAGTAAAATTGTTTTTTTGAAAAGCAACAGTTGAGTATGCCTTATCATAAAATCCCAGAAGTACAGGACCCAGAAATTTACCTATAATAAACTTGTCTGCATACTCATTAACTTGAAATGTCTGCGCTCGTACAAAGTCCCAAAAACCGAAATTAAAGATTTCTTTTATTGCATTACGATCAAACTCAATTTTCGGCTTCCAACTCACTTTGTAAAGCAGATATATCACCCCATATACTTGTGAACAGAGAAGTCCTGTTATTAAAGCCCAATAACGAAAACCTAAAAGTGCAAGGACTAACGTTACAATAGTTTGTAATATCCCCCTGTATAATTCATTCAAAGCCAGTATCTTAAAATCCAGCCCTCTTTTTAAGAGCGTCATCGGTATAGTAGAAAAACTCGTTATAATATAGACACTGGACAACAACAACAATACACTTGTCAATTCAGGCACCTTGAAAAAACCGGCAACCTTACCGGACAATAGAAAAGTTATTATTGTTAAAACCAATGAGACAACCATATTAATAGTGAAAACTGAATTAATATGTGCTTTATTTATTTCTTTCTTGTAGATCAACGCTCGGCTAAAACCAAAATTTGTTAAACTGTTTGCATAGAATACTATCATGGAAGCGATCCCCATTATGCCGAAGTCTTTGGGTTCAAGGATCCTTGCAATAACTATGGCTACGGCAAACTTATATACCTGAAACACCAGCTTTAAAGAAGAACTCCAGATCAGACTGGATTTTGTCTTACTGCCTAAATCTTCTTGCAATTCGCCGGGTCCCTTTAGCCTTCCACCAGGAAATTGCCGATCGCCAGATATTCAAGCCTGCCCAGTTTGAACGCTCTGATAGCGTCATATGGGGTACAAACGATCGGCTCTTCGTGCATGTTGAAACTTGTATTTATCACGCTGGGAATTCCGGTGAGCTTGTGGTATTCACTTATAATTTTGTAAAAACTCGGATTGATGTCTTTATGCACCAGTTGGGGTCTTGCTGTGCCGTCTATGTGAACCGCTGCGGGGGAGGTCTTTTTCATATACTCCGTACAGTCAAAAGTGATGGTCATAAATGTTGCGGCATGCTCCGCACCTTTTATGTTTATATAACACTTCTCCGCAAATTCATATAGCGTTGCAGGCGCAAAAGGCATAAACTCGGTGCGCTCAAGCCGTTTGTTCAGCCATTCATTTACGCTCGGATCTTTGGCATGATATAAAACAGACCTGTTGCCGAGCGCCCTCGGCCCATATTCCATCGCGCCGTTAAACCTCGCCACAACTTTTCCCTGGGCTATTCGCGCTGCTATTTCCTTTTCGATCTCATCAAAGTATTCATACCGGAGCCCTTCTTTTTCTAATTGCGATTTGATCTCTTCATCTGTATATGAAGAACCGAAATAAACATCTTTCAATTTATAAGGTCTCATCTTCCCATTGACCTGTGAAGCACAGAATAACGCGGCCCCGGCCCCTGTTCCTCCATCACCCATATTGGGAAAGACAAAAATATTCTTTACCCCGTCTATCTCAAAAACTCTCTGGTTCAATTTAACATTCGCGGTCACTCCGCCGGCCAGCACAACATTTTGCTGTTTATATTTTCTGACGTATGCCGCAACAACGTCGGTCACTACCTTTTCAAGCACCGCCTGATATGCTGCGGCAATTTCTTCCCTCGGATACTTCTTCGCCAGCTCTCTGGCGTATTTCATGTTCAAGCCGGAAATATAAGCAAAGCCGGAAGAGGAACTGTTGAACCTTTTATATATCTCGTCAAACAAAATAGAGGGGTTCCCAAAAGCGGCAAGACCGACTATTTTACCCTCATGCCTTGTGGGTTTAAATCCCAGTGCCTCAGTAACCTGTGAATAGAAAAGACCCAGTGAATGCGGATACCTGATGTCAAGTACTTTCCTTATCCCCTGAGTGGAGCCAAGGCTGATACTGCCGGCGAGCTCGCTTCCATAAGCGTCGAGAGTTACAATCAATGCTTCTTCAAAACCGGATGTATAGAAGGCCGATGCGGCATGAGAGAGATGATGCTCGACCCTTTTTAATTTTTTAGTCAGCCCCAGTTTGCCAAGATTATCAAGGAGTTCGTTGTGATATTTATTGTGATCACTGAAGGCGTTTTTGCAAAATCTGACATAGTATGCAAAGTGATAAAATTTCGATCTCAGATTATCATTCTGGAAAAGATTGTACACGTTATTTATCAGGAATCCCTTTGAGATCAGCAGCGCCTCTTTGTACCAGGGATAAAACGGATATGCCACAATATCAATGTCACCGGGCCGGAGCCCCGCCCTCTCAAGGACATACCTGACGCTCTCGGCTGGAAAACCTGTGTGCTGTTTTATACGGGAAAATCGTTCCTCTCCTGCGCTGTAAGTGATCCTGTCTCCCTGGATCAATGCCGCTGTAGCATCAGTGTCCAGCGCTGAAATGCCTAAAATATTCACTCTGTTTCCTCCTATACGGTATGTATTGTCGATTCTTTATGTAAAAAACGGTACTCTGTAAGGGTCACGCTTTTCGCATTCTTTTCGTTGACCATATGATCAAGAAAAAACTCAAGACGCCTGTAAAATTCTTCAAGGTCCTTCTCTGTTTTAGTGTAAATGGACTCCCCGACGCTTATCTCATTGGAATGAAAGAAAACATTAAAGACATTCTCGGATCTTCTCAGCATCGCATTTACAAGAAAGAGCATGTCATTCTCCTGAAAAAGTACGGGATAAAGCCAGATTATGTCGAGGAGATTCAGATAGTCCCTGCTCATCAACCCTTTTAATCTCGTAAACTTCGGGATACTCTGATATGCCTTTTCCAGAACAGCGGGTATTTTCCTGTTTAAACCGATCGTCACAGGAATTTCGAGCAGGCGGCTCTCTCCGCTGCCAAGCCAGAAAGGGGCTGAAGGATATCCGGTGAAGTCCGGGCCGTTGATATTCTTCCATGAAACCATCGGGGTAACGCTTGAATCAACAAGATAACCCAGTTTCTCAAGGATATCGTTTGTATCCCTGTTAAAACCGAATCTGCCTGCGCGGTAAGATGTAGGGGCTTTCCCAAATGACTTTGTTAGTTCGTCCGTAACGGTCTTCAGTTTTGCAGACTGTCTCTCGTAAGTAAGATTGCTTGGGAACTCATTTACTCCTGCTTCATCTTCTGTTAACGGCGGGGTATTCCACGGATGCAGGTGCGCTCCGATCTCACACTTATCCATAATGCCGCAGAAATATTCCACCGCCTCCGCATTTACGGCATATGGATAATCAAGCAGATAGGTCGGACGGACTCCGTATCTGTCAAAAGTCTCCTGAAGACGCGGAAGGCCCCGGATATTTCTGAGCGTCAAAGTCTTTTCCACCTTCCAGTTAGGCATATCCTCTTCAACGTCTATGCTGATGATCAGGTATAAATCCTTTGCTGATTTCATTGATCCTTATTATTTTATCGGCAGCAGACGTCAATTACTTCAGAAGGATCTCTTCTTTCTTGCTTCTCTCCTGCGAATTAATGCTCTGATTGAAAATAGCTGACCTGACCAGGGAGACCGCCCTTGCAATAAAGAATGTCAGGTAGACGGCGGCTCCCTTAAAAAGATAATCGTATTTTGATGCCTTAACAGCAATATATATTGAAATTAGAGCAGAAGGAATTACTGCTATAATGATCAGTAAGATCATCGCTGTCAGAAAATCATACGCAGCAATAGTTCCAAAAAAGACAAGTGGCAGTAAAGCATAATATACCGGCAATGCAATGCTTGGGATCTCTTTCAGCTTTAAACCATGCTCCCTTACCCCGGCTAAATTGCCCTGGCCCCGCCACATCTCTTTTTTGAAAAACTCTCTCAACGTCCTTGCCTCACCAAGATGCACCACCCTTATCCTTTTATCAGAGATGATCTTATATTTCTGTCCTATCCGGTAGCATAGGTCCACGTCTTCGCACGTTACAAGTTTCTCATTGAAGCCGCCAAGCTCAAGAAATACATCTCTTTTCACAAAAAGGTTCATGGACTCAAGCCATTCAACCTGTTGAACATCCTCACGTATCTGCTTATTTAAATACCATGTCTTTTGCACCCATGTGGCATCTGCAGGTATATCCGGAGTGGATCCAAAACAGACAATATGCTCATTCCCAAAATAAATGGAAGCTGCATTAATCCAGGATCTATCCGCCACACAGTCGGAATCTACAAATGCCAGATACTCTCCCTGAGCCTTCTGCGCCCCGTAATTTCTCAATGCGCTGATCGTCTTATCGGGCAGTTGATAAACATTCTTTGTATATTCCCTTGCAACTTCAATTGTCCTGTCGGAAGATCCATTATCAACGCATATGATCTCATATTTTTCTCCCGGAAAAGAATTAGCCAGGATCGATTCCAGGCACAACCGGATATTATTCTCTTCATTTTTCATAGGGATTATTATGCTTAATGCCGGCATAGCAAAATTATTTTTCACTTTTTTGACTTCCTGGTTTCATCGCTTACATACTTCTTAACTTTTTCAATTTACCTTTGAAACTTCTGCCATTTCACGGACTGTTTATTGAACAAGCCTTTGTATATACCGTACAATGCAGCGCTATTGACCAGACAGAAATAAAATGGAATTGAAAATAGTTTAATATTGCTTTTCTTGATTATATTAATAAGAAAAAGATGCATCAGCGCTAAGATATAAAACAAGCTCTGCAAATACAGACTGACATCATATACCAGTCCTTCCGAAAATATGACCAGCCGTAAATTTGCGACTAATAAAACAATCAGGACTATAGGGATCATCCAGCGCAGAAATTTATGGGACAGATAACAGAAAAAAAGTTTTTTCTGTTTTATTGAAGGGACGCCCTCTTTTTGTATGATAGACTGAATGGCCCCTGCTATGACTCTTGATTTACGCAAGAACTCTTCTTTATATGAATTGGTGTTCCGCTCATATCCTATGGCTTCCTGATCATATACGATGCGGTAGCCATTGACCGCCACATTCATCGAAATAACAAAATCATCGATGATTATATTAGGAGAAGGCGGCACAAACAGGCTCCTTCTTATAGCATACATACCTCCGTCTGCGCCGATTATTGAGCCGACCTCAGATTCTTTTTTCTGTATCCAGCGTTCATACCGGTAATATAAAGACTCCGAGCTTCCGAAGATCGTCTCTTCATTTCTGAGAATAACATCAGCGCTTACAGACCCGACAGACGGGTCATTGAAATGGCGCACTAATTTCCTGATCGCATCTTTGTTGTACATGGTATTCGCATCCGAGAAGACAATTATTTCAGTCTGAAGTTTTGAGACAGTCTCATTAATGGCCGACACTTTTCCCCTGCGTTCGGGATATTCGAACAGCGCCAGACGGTCACTGCAGTATCGCCTTACGATCTCATTGGTCCTGTCTGTTGAACCATCTGATGCGATCGCTATTTTAAGTCTCTCATACGGATAATCTATTTCAAGACTGTTGATGATCTTTTTTTCGATCACTTCTTCTTCGTTATATGCGCATATAAGCAATTTTACATGCGGCAGGATCTCTTCGCCTTGGATCGGTTCATTGAAATTCCTTGACAGAAATTTCAATACTATGGGATACCCTAAATAAACATAGAATATTATAAAGACAGCTCCAATATAAGTCACTTTATCAGCTAATAAGGGAACATTAAAAGTTCTTCCGGTAAAAAACAGAAAAAACCATAATGATATTAAAAAACATGCATGAACAAGTACCTTTGCTAACCCACCGTCTGTCCTGCTTTCTTCTAAAACCGTTCTGACCGGCAGCCATGTCGTTTGGATCTTACCCCTTAAACTCCTGCTCAAGCCCACAATCGAAGCAATACCCATGAGCACAAAATAGTACGGATAATAAAACAACTTAAGATGATAGTTCTCGTCCAGTAAATGCCCCAAATAGGAAAGCCACAAGAACAGAACAATAAATGCAGTGATCCATTGATAAAATACTATTCCGGACAAGGCAAGGATAAAACATGATATTGACAGAAGAATGATAAAGAACGAAGCGAACCAGCGGAGGAATTTATGTGAAACGATCTCGATACTGAAAAATCCGGTTTTAAATGGATTCATTACGGAACTTACACGCAAAAGCCCGCTGAAACTTCGATTAATGATACGTATTTTTCTCTGGTATTCTTTTTCAAATTTACCTGCGGTCTCCTCCCAGCAAATGGCTTCCGGTTCATACACACCGCGGTATCCCTTCAGAATAATTTGCAGTGGATTTACAAAATCGTTAATATCGGACTCAAGCAGCTCCTCATACAACTCTCTGCGAATTGCATAGATCGCGCCGTCGCCGCCGACAACAGAGTGTATACGACTTTCCATCTTCTTTAACATTATCTCAAGCTTCCAGTAAGTCGACTCACTCTTCGCTGCCGGGCTCTGTTCCACATCTTTGTATCTTGCTTCTCCTACCACATAACCGATCTTTTTGTCATTAAAGTTACGCACCAGTTTAATGATAGCATCCGGCTGATACATGGCATTGGCATCGGAAAATACTATTATTTCGCCTTTTGTTTGAGGAATGGCAAGATTAAGTCCGGAGGTCTTTCCCAGTCTTCCTGCCTGCCGTATAAGCCGGACGCCTTTTCCTGCGTGCATCTGAACGATATCATCCGTCCGGTCGGTTGAGGCATCAGATATAACGACGATCTCCAGTTTATCTTTTGGATAATCGATCGACAACGCATTTTCCAGCTTTTCACGGATCACATCCTCTTCATTAAAACAGGAAATAAGCAGGCTGACTTCCGGAAAAATTTCTTTCTTGTTTAACTTCTTTTCAGGCAGGATGTATCTTAAAAATAATAAGAGAAGTGGATATCCGAAATAAATATAGCAGATCACAAGGGACATTACAATGGCTGTTACTTCAAAGAACTTGATCATAAGCTGATATGTTTTCTAATTACAGGCCCTATAAAATTTGCGACTCCAAGCGGCAGTTTCTGCCACAGTCGGGCTGCCGTATTTCTTGCAGAACCGGCAGAGGCCTTCGGTCTGGTTTCAGTACAGTCAATACTGATAAAACTCCAGTATAACGGTACAGGTTCAGCGCCCCACTGTTCCTTGAACCTGTAAGTCCCTTCATCCGGCGTAGATCTGCCAAAATCAAATTTTGTAAACCCGGAATCAGCGGCGTATTTTAAAAACTTCCAATAAAGCATCATATTCGGAGAAAGTTTATTATACTCCAGCAATGTCGAGGCCCATGGTATTGAGACAGTCTTATTCGCACTTAACATAAATCCCGCTCCGATCAACTGCTTATGCTGATAGACTAATCCCATACGGACATTTTTATCATAATGACGCAAGATCACATCAAACCATTCTTTAGAATGAACCGGCGAGCCAAGATCTCTCATATTACGGCTGAAAACAGCATAATAACCATTAATATCCTCACTTCCTCCCCATTCAAATCTCAACCCGTTCTTCTCAGCCTTGCGTATCTGACTCCGAAGTTTCGCCCTGAAACCTTCCCATAACATCTCTGAGGAACCTGGCAGGTCCATCATCATCCTTACTTTATGAGACTGTGTATTCACCGGCAAATCTATATATTGAAAGGATGATCGGCGGTAATGCCCTCTCAATTCTATATATCTGATCTTCAATCTCCCGGCTAAAGTTATAGCCTCCCGTATAAGTTCTTCCCTTATTCCCTCTTCTTCTGCCAGTACATCACCGACATCACAAAAAGGCAGAGAAACGAGCGCGCCCTGAATAAACGGCAGCTTCATACAGACTAAGGGAAGAATGCCTGTTACTTTGCCATTCTCTTCAGCTAAAAGATAATATGTTTTATGGCAATAAGCTTTTTCAATCGCCAGCTTCCACGCAAAAAGATGATAAGCAGAAGCGTCCGGCTGACCATGCACATAACTGTCCCACTTGTCTCTGTCATTATTGTCAGCAATTCTGATGTTCATGAAAAGTTGAATGTTATTTTTCTTAACTCCTGACTCCTGACTCCTGACTCTTAACTCTTTCTTCCCGGTTGTCGATGATCGGCCTGAATTTAAAATCCTTAAGCAATCTTTCAAAACGGCCGGTTGTTTTTTTAAGATTATTGTAATGTCTGAATCTCGACATAACGCCAGATCCTTTTATTACCGGCTGATCAGGATCTATTTCCCATGGATGGAGGTAAAAAACAAAAGGTTGTTTTTCATTCCTGTTGATTTTTTTCAAGAACATTCTTGTAAAGAAATAAGGGAATAATCGAAAATATCCCCCTCCGGAAACAGGCAGATTAACCCCGAACAGAAGGAAGGTGGTCAGCGGATATTCAATTATGCTCCTGTCAGGGAATTTGTACATAAAACGGGGGAAACCCGCTATCCCGTATCTGTCATGAATGATCGGGAATATGCTCGAATCATATCTGAAGCCAAGTTCCTCTAAAATATCAAGCGCCCATAAAGTATTTTTCGTAACTGAGTAACTCGGCGCGCGATAACCCATGACAGGACTTCCGGTAATTTGCTCAAGAACGTCTTTGGCTTTTCTTGTATCTTCTTTAAATTCTTCAGGTGAGAGCTTGTATATTAAACGGTGGAAATAACTGTGACATCCTATTTCGTGACCCCTGTTATATATCTCTTTGAGTAAACGAGGGAACTTCTCTGCTATCCACCCAAGCACAAAAAAAGTAGCATGGACATTTTGCCTGTCAAGCAAGTCGAGGATAACTGCTGTATTCTCTAGGATCCTCGAGTTGTAACTATCCCATTTCCCGGGTCCTATGACGTGTTCAAATGCAGAAACATGATAATAATCTTCAACATCTATCGTCATATAATTTAATATATCATTTGCCATATTGTGGGATAATTCTGCAGCAGCTAAAAATATAACTAATACAAACGTAACAAATAAAATTACAAAATCCCCCTTCATCCCCCTCTTTGACAAAGAGGGGTTAGGGGAGATTTTAGAAACTGTAACAAAACTTTTTACGTTGCATTAATTAAACGAAAGCTACCATTAAACAGCAGATGAGAATGTGTATAAGCTTATACCAGATATATTATTTTGTGTGATTTGGCAATGCTCCGCCTTCTCAGTAACATTTTGACAATTAATAGACCTTCTCTCATTTGGTTAATGCGTCAAATTTTTAAAATTTAACAGGACAAGAGATGAATTTTGTTACTGATTCTTTATTTTTTTGTTCAAGTTACTGATTGTATCTGTTAAAATCTCAATCTGTTCTGATACATTGTTTAACTTTTCAGTCTTATCATTTCCTGTAAAGGAGTCATCACTTTCCTTCATTGAGGTTATATCAGAAAACATACTCTCGAGCCTGGATATACGTTCATAAAGTTCGTTTATTTGAATATCCTTCCGACCATTACTTGACCTGGACATATACCCATCTAATTGAATAATTTTTTCCTTTACAGAAAAAATCTCCTGAAGATTATTTTTTACAATATCTTCGAGTTTGTATATCCTTAGCGGAATATCCCCAATTACGCTCAACAGGTCTTGTTCCTTAAATTTTCCCGCCTCCTGAACCTCAGATCCGTTCCAGTAATTGTTCTTTTCAAGATCTTTTTCAACTTCCCGCATAATGTCAACGGTTACTTCTTTTTTCCCCTCAACAAAAGCGGTAAGCAGTGCAAAATCGCATAGGATATTTATCAGTCTCGGAATACCTCTACTGAATTGATAGATAAGCGGCAGCATATCCTCATCAAACTTTATAGCCTCAGGGTTTCCGGCAACAGTAAGACGATGCTTTATATATTTTGCTGTCTCATCGACTGTCAGAGGCGCAATATGATAGGAGATGTTAATGCGCTGCCGCAATTGCATTAATTCAGGAAGCATAAGGGTCTTCTTTAAATCCGGCTGTCCTACGAGTATTATCTGAAGAAGTTTGGCCCTGTCGGTCTCAAGATTGGAAAGAAGTCTTATTTCCTCCAATAAATCCGGTGAAAGATTCTGCGCCTCGTCAATCAGCAATATAGTCTGAAATTTCCTTGAATACTGCTCAACAAGAAACACATTTAATTCGCTCAACAATCTTGTTTTATTTTTGCCCTCGATATTCAGGCCAAAATCTTCATTGACCATTGATATAAGCTGCTCAGAGGATATTTTTGTATTATGGATTCTTGAAAGTTTAAATGAACCGTTCAGACTCTTAATAAGATTCCGGATTATTGTTGTCTTGCCAGAACCGATCTCGCCTGTCAGCAGGATAAAACCGATCTTTTCCTTTATACCGTAATCAAGGTAAGTAATAGCTTTCTGATGGGTACTGCTTAAAAAGAGAAAGTCCGGATTAGGGACTAAATCAAACGGTTTATGTTTAAATGAAAAATGTCTTTCATACATCTTGGTTGCCTAAAAAACCACTTTAGCCTGTAAGAAGATGATGTTATTGGTAAAACTATTTGTATCTATATTTGAATCCCTGCCATCGTACTTATAACCAAGACTGGCTGTTAATTTCTCCCTGTACTTGTAATCCAGGGATAGCCCTGCTGAATATTTATTAACCTTTTCATCTTTAGGCTGAAATTTCTGTCTTTCCCATAGCCCGTCGCATAAAAGGTCTATTTTCTTGGTCAAAGGGAATACAATATTGGCATTAATTCCAGTGATTGTATCTTTTCTATCATTACCTGAATATTCATCACGTGAATGATACGGATTTATTGATAGTTTTATTGGTGTTTCTGTTTTAAAATACATATCAATTCTACGGCTTTTGTATGCTCCCAAAGTAGATGAATCTTTCAAAGTGGTGCTATACCCTGCTCCTAAAGATGTACTCTTCTTAATATTGTAATCAGCATTAATATTCCAGAAATTATCTTGCTTATTATCTCTGGTCTCGAAATTAAAATATGATTTTCCTGCTTGTCCATTTATTGTTAAGCTTGGTCCTATCTGATAGGTTAACCCTATGGAACCGCTGTGTTTACCATAATCTTCAATAAACTTAGAAGTTTTATGCTCACCCGGAAGGTATTTGTAAAAGTCATACTTTAATTCTCCGGACAATTTAGATGAAAACCTATTGGTAAGCTCTAAAAAAGCTGCATGGCTTTCCGAATCAGTGTTTTCCTTACTGCCATACCAATTATTGTTATATGTATATCCCAAGGTTGTTGAGAGAGTAGACGACAAAGGGGTTGTTATATAAGGAGAAATTGTAAATACATTACTTTCTGTCATATTTTGGAAATCATTCCCGGAAGCATATTTTCTTCTAATATCAATCGGAACTCTTTTGTAGATATCAAATACATCAATAAAAACTCTGCTCAACGGTCTTGCCTGTGCCTTAAAGTTGACGTTTTGAGTGTCTTTTAGACTCGTATCATTATACTTGCTGTTCCGGCTGTAAAATCTGAAGTCGAGACGATAATCAAGACTGAGGTCCAATGAACTGCCTGGAGAATATTCAATTAAGATGCCAGGAGATATCTTTGTTATATAATCAAATTCTTCAGCTGATTCTGTCAGAAATAAATTATCGTTATATTCTTCCCTTAAAGTAACACTCGGGGTTATATCAACTTTAGCAATTGAAGAGCTAACATTTGCAAACAACGCTACTGCCAATGAACAAAGACATATGATATTTTTCATTCCTACCCCCCTTTTTTCTTTTTTTTATTGTAATAATAGTATTTTGAGTAATGACCATCAAGATTGTCTACGCTTGCACAGTTAAATACAATCCCTAAGATCTTCAAGTCCTTTATTAAATTCAATGCATTCTCAATTGACTTCTTTTGTGCAGTTGCTTCTTTTACAACAAAAACAACCCCATCGACAAGTGACCCTATTGAAATAGCGTCAGCAAACTGCAAGATCGGTGGTGTGTCAATAATAACATATCTGTCCATGTAACGATGCTTAACTTCGTTCACAAGATCTTTCATCTTCTGGGAAGAAAGCAGTTCCGCCGGATTTTCAACGGAATGCCCGGCAGGCAATAATATAAGATTGCCGATGCCTGTCTTTACTAATACTTTTTCTATATCAATATCCTGAGTTAAATAATCGGAAAGTCCGTACTTAACTTCGATCCCGAGATACTCATGCAACATTGGCCTTCTGAGATCCGCATCAATAAGAAGGATAGTATGGTCAATCTCCTGTGCGAGCGTTATCGCAAGATTTAAAGATGTAATGCTTTTACCTTCTCTTTCAATAGAACTTGTAACCATGACCGTATTAAGAAAGTCCGGTTTTGTCTCCCGGATAAGCATTGATTTCAGCCTTCTATATTCCTCTGCAACAGGCGAGTCAGGGTTAGTCATTGTGATAACATACTGATTATCAACCTTTCTGGATTCAACCTTCCTGAAAACATCTTTTGAACTTGCTGTTTCACGAAGTTCCACCTCTCTTATTTTTTTTGCTTTTTCCAATGCTTCTTCAATCCTGCTCATTTATTTCCTCTCCCGATATTCCTTACAGGAACATAGCAATAGCTTCTTTTAGAAAAAGAATACCTATTATTGAAAGGTATGCCAAAGAAATGGCGTAAACCTTCCGGTCCATTTTTCTCATTTTGTTTACCTCCTCGTCGGTAACGATCTGCGGGATCACGGCGAGAACAGGCATTCTGAAATCCTTTTTGAGTTGGTCGACCGTTTTCATCGAACTATCAAAGTTATCAAGCAGAAGCACCGTTCCGAATCCTGCGGCAATTCCTCCCAAAAAACCCGCAAGAATAATTAAAACCCTGTTGGGACTTACAGGCTTAGTCGGTAAAATAGCAGGATCTATTACCCGAAAAGTCTCCGTCTTGTCCTCTATCTCCATCTGTTTGGAAACTTCACTCTGCCCGAGCTTCACAACAAGCTCGTCCTCTATCTTCTTGTATGTGTCCCTCTCTCTCTCAAGATCAGCAAGGTTTTTCTTATCAAGGGGGATATCGCTCAGATACCTCTTCTTCGTAACAATGGCGGCTATTAAATGTTTTTCTTTCGCTGCAAGCGCCGCAAGCTCAAGGTCAATCTTTGCAAGCTCTTCCTTAAGTTTCTGGTGAAACGGATTCAGGGTTGTCATTTCAGTCTCAGAGCCCTGCATCCCCTGCGAGCTTGCTTCCGGTGAGGAGCTGGCCTGTATCTGTTTTTTCAATATTTCGATTTCCGCCTTCACCTTAATAACCTCGGGATAGTTTTCTGTGTATCTTACCAGCAGATCGTTAAACTTATTCTGAAGCGATAGCAGTCTGTCATTCAAAGACTCCCCTTTTGTCTTGCCAAGCATCGCCACTGTGTATGGCTTCTCCTCTTTAAGCTGTTTTTCCGTCATGTTCTTCCTGGCCTGCAGCTCCATCCTTTGAAGTCCTATGGCCTCGATATTCTCCTCAGCTGCTTTTATCTCTCCAACCACTGCCTTTTCATCGAGGGCTATAAAAATGCCCCTGCTTCTTCTGAATTCAAGTATCTTCACCTCTGCGGCATCTATTTTCGCCTGAAAAAAGTTCCTCTGCTCCATAAGAAATTTATTGGCCTCGAAAGATTCCTCTTTCTTTGCCGACAGGTTATCTTCAACATAACGTCTGACCAGCGTGTTGATAAAATCTCTTGCGAGCTTCGGGTTTTTGTCTTTGTAAGTGACGGAAAACCAGTCCGTCGAATCTTTTTTAGTGACGGATTTAGTCATCTTGATCTTGGTTTCATTTTGGAAATTCTGTACAAGGTTTTCAATATCTGTCTGTTTCCCGCTCTTTACATTAAGATCAAGATCATCTATCACCTTTAAGATGATCTGTCTGCTTGTCATTATATTGGAAAGCACATTCAGTCTTTCATCCAGCGTCACCGGTATAGCTAAATTCTTGACCAGACTGTTGATAATGTTTCTTTCAATCATAACGGTTGATTTAGCCTCGTATATCTTGGGGAGAAAAAAGCTTCCCCAAACTATAACGGATATGCAGCTCAGCGCAACTGCAATGAATATATGCCTTCTGCCGACTATTATTCGCCAGTATTTTTTTATATCCAGCTCTACTTTTTCTTCCATGTCTTAATATCTCCTGAACTGTAAAGTCTAATGCTAAAACAAACTTTCTTTTACAACAACATAGTCACCTGGCATCATCGGGATATTTTTAGTTATATCTCCTTTTTTCATTAAATCTTTCGCCCTGATAACTATCCTTGTTCTCTCGCCATTTTCTTTTTTTCTTAAGATCTCCACATCATTTTCGGCTGCAAACTCGGTGAAGCCTCCGACTGTTAAAATCACATCTAAAAATGTCGTTCCCTCTCTATAAGTAATGATAACAGCAGGTTGTTTAATTTCACCGACAACAATTATCCTATTCTCAAAATTGTCCGGGATAAACAGCATGTCGTTAGGTTCAAGGACTATATCCTGGCTAAAGTCAACCTTCTCGTATAACTTGTAAAAATCTTTTTTTATCATCTTCTTGTCTCTTACAAGATATGCATTCCCCAGATCGGCATTTGCCAAAGAACCCAATTGTGACAGAAACTCAAGAAGTGTCGTCTCCTTCGTAAGTGTTTGAACTCCTGCAACGACTCCTCTCCCCAAAACAAATATCCTGTAATTTTTCATTTCTTTTACTATCACGGTAACAATGGGAGTTTTCACCACTTTGGTTATTTCTCTTGAAAGCACATCGGTCAACTCCATTGGCGTCAACCCGGACGCTTTTACATCACCTATTGCCGGGATAGATATCTTTCCGTCAGGTCTGACAACAGCGTCTTCAACGCTGATCTCAGGATTGCCCCAAACAGATATCTGAAGCTTGTCCCCATCTCCAATTACGTAATCTTTCGCAAAAACATTAACTGAAAACAACAAAAACACTATAATATAGAAAATAAACTTCTTCTTCACATTCCCTCCAATTGTTCTCATTTCGGATAAAATTGAAATATTCTTTAATATAATATACTTCTATCTTCCTCCCTTGCCAAAAAAGACAACTTTAATTGTATCCAGCACTATAAGGAGGTCAAGAGAAAACGCCTGATATTTTATATAATAGAGGTCATATCTCAGTTTTTCAATAGTATCTTCAATTGAGTCGCCATATTCATATTTTACCTGTGCCCATCCTGTAATCCCGGGCTTAATGCAATGTCTTTCCGAGTAATAGGGTATTTGTTTCTTTAATGAGTCAACAAAGAAAGGCCTTTCCGGTCTTGGGCCGACAAAACTCATTACACCAAGAATAACATTAAACAACTGGGGAATTTCATCAAAACGCGTCCGTCGAAGGAATTTCCCTATTTTCGTTATCCGGTTATCGCCTTCCCTGGACCACACAGGACCTGTTTTTTCCTCAGCTCCATCAAGCATGGTCCTGAATTTATATAGCGCAAAACTCTTCTCACCTTCTCCAACACGTCTCTGCCTGAAAAGGACCGGGCCTTTTGATTCAAGTTTTATCAAAACAGGAATAATGAGCAACAAGGGTATTGAGAAAATAATGCCTGTAATCGCAAAAAATAAGTCAAACAGACGTTTTAAATAACGGCGGATAACGGTCACTCTGAATCCATCAGAGAAGATCAGGTGGCTTGGATTCATGTTCTCAATAAGTAATTTCCCGGTTATCTGTTCATAAAAAGACAATCCATCGATAATATCTATTCCCTGCAATTTGCAGTTAAGCACTTCCCTGACAGGGAATGTACCTCTTCTTTCAGAAAGAGAAACAACAATTTTCTGCGCTTTTTCCCTTGTCGCTAATTCGAGCAATTCATTCCCATTACCGACTATATTCTCTCTGGGAACATGAACTGCTTCACCGGAACAGTTGACATAACCAGCCAATGTAAGTCCGTTATTATTCCTGAGCATTAGATTACCCATCGTTTGTGCGATCTGGCCGGTACCGAGTACCAGAACTCTGCTCGAAATAACCGGAAGTTTCAAGATTTTTCCATAAACTATATGCCAGAATATGCTGAATATCACGGTAATGCTGAAGGATAAAAATAAGATACCCCTCCCAAGCTGAACATCAGGAATAAAATAATAAAATGCGCCGGTTATCATAATAGCAACAAGATTCGCAAGAAATATTTTTGAAAATAATTCTTTTTTCCCGTCGTTTTTCTCTACATCATAAAGATCCACGAAAAAATATATACTTATTACGAGAAAAGCGAATAATGCTGCCTTTGGCATTAATGGGAAATATCTATTCAGTTCCACAGGATAAACATATAATCTTAAATATGTTCCCGCATAAACCGATAGCATGGAGATTAGTATGTCTCCGGCGATCAGCAAGATGCTTTTTGATGCAGATAGATTCTTCATAAACTTATTTCTTTTTCATTCCTGAAAGATTTGCCTGTGCCTCCTGCAACTCAGAAAAAGGAGAAATCCGCCCCAAACGAATTGAATTTTTCAATTGTTCCTCAGCTTTGTCCTGTATGCCTTTTTTCAGATACACAAGCGCCAGATGATACCTGACCGCGGGTTCACCAGGCAGATAATATGTGGCCTCTATCAAATATGTTAAAGCTTCGTCATATTTGCCGGCATGATACAGTGCCCATCCCAAAGTATCTGTTGTACCCCCGTCACCGGGCATTAACTTTTTTGCTTTCTGAGACATTTCTACTGCCTTATCAATTGGACCATATCCTTCTATAAATAAATATGCCAGATTATTGAGCGCAGGTGCATAATTTGGAGATAACTTCAATAATTCATTATATTTTTCTGCTGCATCTTTCTTTTGGCCCTTCTGCTCCAGAATCTGCGCCTGATAAAAAAAAGCCGGCACATATTTTGGGGTTGATCTTTCGAGTTCTTCGAAAATCTCACTCGCTTTCTGAAGCTCTTTCATAGATATATAGATCCTGCCGATAGCCGCCCGAGTCTCTATATTCCCCGGATTCAGCTCCAGTGCCTTTTTTACAGCGTCAAGAGCTTCCCTGAACTGATGGTTTTCCATATATACTGAAGACAGGATCAGATAACCCGCATCGCCTTGAGGTTTCGAAGAAATAATATCTCTTGCTGTTTTCTCGGCATTTATAAAATCTTTCTTTTTTATGTATAGGTTAACTATCTTCACTAAGATATCTATCCTCTTGTTATCCTTGATCAATAAACCTTTCATTTCATTTACGGCTTTATCATATTCTCCCATCGCCATATATACATCCGCTGTCATTTCAGCGCCCATTTCGGGGGATGATTCCTTTAAGTCTTTAGACACCAAAATGGCTTCCTTATAGTTCTTTTCGCTAATTAATAGACGCCCGATCATCTCTTTGGCATGTTTATATCTGGGGTCGAAGCTTAATGCTTCATGAAGAACTTTCAGCGCCTGTTTATCATCACTTTTTGCCTGATAATATCCGGCAAGCGACAAATATGCGATCTCTTCTCCCGTCTCTTTTGCTTTCATGTAAAAAGAAAGAGCTTCTTTATCTTTCTTATCAGCATCCATAACCTTTGCCAGCATAAGCAATGCAGCAACATTTCTTTTATCAATATCAAGAATTTTCTTGTATTCTTTTACCGCCATTTCTTTCTCACCCTTGTTAAGATACAGAAGGGCCAAATTATAATACGGAAGAAATATTTTTGGATTAGCAGATATCGCTTTCTCAAAGTTTTGCCTGCTGTTTTCCATATCCTTGGCGCCAAGATACGCTGCTCCAATAATATTGTAAATAACCGCATCACTTTCATTGCCTTTCAAGCCCTGCTTTAGTATATTGACAGCCTCATGAAATTTTTCACGCTTGATGTAGTATTTGGCAAGCATAATCCTGATGTTAAGCACCTCAGGCGCGATTTTTACAGCATTTAAGAACTCTGTCTCAGCCATTTGATCATTTCCTGACTCTAAACTGATCGTTCCTTTTTTGATGTGGGCGTCAACAAGCTGAGGGTTAAGCTCAAGGGCTCTGTCAAATTCTTCCATTGCCATATCGCCTTTGCCCTGGGCCAGATAAACACTTCCAAGCAGATTATGTGCAACTGCATTTTTGTCATCAATGCTTAATGCCTTTTTAGCTTCTTTTTCCGCTTCTTCAGGACGCCCTTTCTTTAAATGTATTGCAGTCAGCAGCAAACGTGGCTGTATCATATCCGGTCTCAGGTCTATCACTTTCTGGAAATCACCTGTCGCCTGTTCCAAATCTCCATTTTCAAAACGGCAGAGCCCGAGAAAGTAATATGTTCCAGGCAATGCCTTGATCTTCAGAGATTTCTGAAGCAAAGCCAGGGCCTCTTCGATCTTCCCCTGGTTTAAGCGTACTGCACCCTTTAAATATAAAGCCTCCGCATTGTCCTTGCGCGCTTTCTGCATCTTATCCGATATACTTTCTGCCAGCCCAATTTTTTTACCTTGCAGGTAAGTAAATCCCAGATCCAGGTGCGCATTCATATCATTTGGATCCGTCTCAATAATCTTCAGATAAATATTTATCAGATCTTCAGTTCTGCCCTGCAACTTCTTAATCCTGGCAAACACATAAAGTGCATCCTTGTTCTTTCCTTCCAAAGATATGACTTCATTTATCAGAGCTTCTGATCCAGTAATTTTCCCGGATGTCAGATAAACATCCGCAAGCATTATTTTCGTATCTATTCTATCGGGGTGAAACTTAAGAGATTTGTATAAATATTCTTCTGCGGTCAGAAAATCATTTTTAAGTGCATATGCAGATGCAGCAACTTCAAATGCTTCCGGGTTATCACTGTTTTTATCTAAATACAGCTTGGCCTCTTTGATAGCATCATCTACTTTCAATTTATTTAAATAAGTTTTTGCTAACGCAATATGAGTTGTTTGAAAAGAAGGGTTTAACCTTAAAACTTTAAGAAATTCTTTTTCTGCGGAATCGTATTTTTTCTGTGCCAGATACGCCAGTCCGAGCTGATACCTTGCTTCAAAATAATTTTGATCATTTTCTATCGCCTTCTTAAAAGCAATGATCGCCCCGTTGGCATTTCCGCTTTTAAGATACTGAACGCCTTTCTCATAATACTGGTGCTTGCTTATATCTTTATTGCATCCAATAAATACAGCAGCAAACAAAACAATCAACACAATAGAAATCTTTCGCAACAATAGTACCTCCCAACAGTTAATTCTATTAGTTTAATTTTCTATCACAAACCATATATTTAAATCTTTTGAATCATGCAGTTCTACAAGTCAGTGATGTAGACGAAACCACTATACGCTGCCCCACTTATCAAATAATACCAGAGTTCTTTGCAATGTCAAGTTTATTGGATCAACTGCCTGTTATATTTGATCATGTTTCAGTTTGCATTTTTTTCTTATGGTTAAAATAAGGCGGTTATAAATCTCTTGAAAATTCTTCATATAGTTCCGGGTCTATGTTAGACATCTCCTGCTCTATTTTATTTATTTCTCCAAAATATGGAGTTCGAATACCATGGTAATCAACCGGGTCGCCTATTGCGTTAAACTTCAGTCCAAATTTATCAAGGAGGCTTACAATGCCCTTTGTCATAACAGCATACCAGCTGCTTAACTGCCTTCGCTTGCTTTCCTGATATACAGCCTTATACAACTCGATGATTATTTCATGTTTTTTACGCCCTTCTATCTGAGAGGCCCCGGTACGCAAGCTGTTATTCTTATACCTGTGCTTGTCTTCAAAGCGTCTGCTGTTTGAATAATTACTGGAGAAATTAAAACTTCCGATGCTTCTCCTTTCCTCATCAGGTCCATATATATATTTATCTTCAGCCCTTCTCCTGAAATCCCTGTGGATTGCCAGTCTTGATATCTCAGCTATTTCCCCCCGGGGAATTTCATCCTGATTGAAGTCTAAATCACAGTACTTCTCAATCGGAAACCCATGCTCTGAATAAAGTATCAACCTTATAGCCCCAACGATCTTATTTGAATAATCTTTTACGGCGAAGTTGACCGCAGAGTCATCATATATATCCTTTAAAATTCCGTTTTCATAGTGCTCCGGCTTTTCAAAACCCAATTCCAGGCAATATATCTTATACCTCAACCTGTAGATCTCTTTTAATTCCTTCTCATCTGAGACAATACTAACTGTAAGCGACATAAATTTTTCCCTTAATGAAGCATTATCATGTCAGAGTATAAATTATAAAAAATAATACATTTATTTCATAAGCATAACTTTATATAATAACATAACAGGAGGTTAAACTAAAGTTAGTTGAAAATAATAAGTGGCTCCCCCGTGGGGTATAATCCACGGAACGGAAAACAAAAAAGAAAGGAGCCACTAATGAAG